>CAZVEM010000176.1:0-12662 GCA_964626165.1 uncultured Nannocystaceae bacterium | reverse complement strand
AGGCTCGCGCCGATCTGTGGGAGGCGCTGCTGCAAGATCCTGCCCTCGCGCAAGGCGTGTGCACGGCGATCGAGACCCACTCTGTGCCCGAAGACATGCCCGTCGAGCAGCTCGCGGCCGTGCGGGTCGCGGCGCGCGTCGTGCTCGCGAAGCGGACCGCCGCCAATCGAGAGGTGTATCAGTCGGCGGCGGGCGAGCTTGCGCGCGCAATCGGTACAGTGGACGTCGATGGCATCGTGGCGCAGGTCGTGATGAGTGACATCGCCGCGGCGTGCAGCGCCGATCGTGGGCATGCAGTCGACGCCCTCCCGGAAGGTCAGGGCCCCAGCGAGCTCTTGCGTGCTGCTCAGGCGATGCCGCGCGAGGCGGTGATGGTCTGTTTTCGGAGGGCTCGCGCGGGGAACGAGCAGCTTCGTCGCGTGAAGCATGACTTCGTTGCGGCGAACCTGCGCCTGGTGGTCTCGATCGCGCGGCGATTCAACCACGGCCGTATGTCGCTCCAAGACCTCAGGAGGGCAATATCGGCCTCATGAAGGCCGTGGATCGCTTCGATCCCTCGAAGGGCTTTCGCTTCTCGACCTATGGCAGCTGGTGGATCCGGCACGCCATTAGTCGCGCGGTGGCGGACAAGGGACGGGCGGTTCGATTGCCTGTCCACATGATCGACGCCTACCAGCGCGTCGGACGTGCGCGCCGCGAGTTCGAGGCCAAGCACGGTCGCGAGCCAACCGTCGCGGAGCTGTCGGCGGCGACTGGTCTCATCGAGGAGAAGATCGAGCGCATGGCGGAGATGCTGCTCGACGCTCCGATGTCGCTCGATCGCACGGTGTCGGAGGAAGACGGCCGACGCGCGGTCGACTTCCTTGAGGACACCGACTCGCCGCTTCCCGGCGAGGCGCTAGAGAGCGATGCGCTGCACGCCGAGGTGCGTCGATTGGTCACGAGCCTGCGCCCGATGGAGGCCGATATCCTCCGCAAGCGCTTCGGGCTCTCCGACGAGCCAGAGCTCACGCTGAAGGAGATCGGCTCGCATTACGAGCTTTCGCGCGAGCGCATCCGCCAGCTCCAAGAGCAGGCGCTGGGCAAGATCCGACGCGAGCTCAAGCGCTTGGCCGTCGTATAGCGGGGCTGTTCGAGGGTCTCCGCAGCGCGGCTTGGGCCGTGGCGCGGAGCGACGCGACGCGCGCATGTCCCCATAAACAAAGCGACCCGCACCATCCCGGTGAGGGTCGCTTTGTTGTGCGGCGCCAAACGGCGCTACGCGGGAGGATCTACGCGGAAGATCTGCTGACCGATCAGGATCGTCGAGCCGTGAGGTACGACGTCGCCTCGCCGGACACGGACGTAGGTGCCGTTGCTGCTCCCGAGGTCCTCGAGATGGATTCCCTCATCGTTGGCGATCACTCGGCAGTGCGTTCCTGAGACATAGCCATCTTCCGGGAAGGTGATGTCACCGCGCTCGCGTCCGATCGTGAAGCCCTCGTCGCGAATCGGGTAGGCGAAGATCGCACGACCGGGTTCGACGACGAGACTGACGCGGCCCCAGTAACCGGGGTTGGGTGAGCCCATGACCTCGGTGCCGTCGGGCATTGCCTCGGCTTCCGGCAGATCCTCGTACAAGAGCAGCTCTTGGCCGACGCGGAAGACGTCGCCATGACGCAGTTCGGTCTTGCCGTAGAGCCGATAGAACACGCCGTTGAGCGAGCCCAGATCGTCGATCAGGACACCAGTGGGCGCGGCCGAGATATCGGCATGATCAGGATCGAGATAGGCGTCCTGATCGAAGGGCGGCCCATGCGCTCGACCGAGACGCTGCGGTCCACCGACGAGGTTGAGGACGCCTCCATCGCTGCCGTCCTCACGCAGCAGTGCGAGGCGAACACTGTGCTCGACGATGACCGGCGCGGGCGCGGGGGCGACCGGCGGCGCTGTCGCCCCGGCTGCCGGTGGGAAGCCCGGCATTTGGCTTGCGTCGACGAACATGGTGCGCGCCGAGCCAACACCGGGCTCAGGGCCCGCAGGGCGAGGCGCAGCCATTGGCGCCGCGGCAGGTGCAGGTGCGAGCAGCTTGTTGCCGCAGTTGCCACAAAACATGAAGTGGGCGGGGTTGCTGGTCCCACACTGGCCGCACTTCTTGGTGTCTGCGGCAGCGCCCGCGGCTGGCACCCCTGCTCCTCCAGGCGCTGCGCTTGAGCCCGGCATGACCTGAGGAGCGACCGGGGGCGGTGGCGCCACCGGAGGCGGCGGTGCACCGAATGCACCTGCCGGGGGACCCGGATAGGCGCCTGGCGGCGGCGGGGCGCCCCAACCCTGCGGCGCGGCGGCCGGCGGGGGAGCGGCGATCGGGGCGGCCGGCGGTGGGGCCATGGGCGCCGGGGCCGGTGGCGGTGCCGTCACCGGCAGCTTCGCGCCGCAGGTGAGGCAGAACTTGAAGTGATCCTGATTTTGCTTCGCGCAGGAGGGACAAGTGATCATGGGGGCCTCCTCTCAGGAAATCTCGACGCGGAAGAGCTGCTGCCCGACGAAGAGATAGTCGCCGTGGAAGAGCTCGGTGGCGCCCTTGAGCCGGATGAATGTGCCGTTGCGCGAACCGGTGTCGGTCAAGATCACTTGACCCGTGTCCGAGGACACGTCGAGCTGCGCGTGGTGGCCAGAGATAAATCGATCATCGGGGAAGTCCAGCGTGTTGCCATCTCGACCGATCGAGAGCGTGCTGCTTCGCGCGCTGGTAATGCGTCCCTCGCCGCCACCCGCAAGGAGCTGGACGACGCGGAACTCCCCGTCATTGCGCGGACTGCCATAGAAGTACGCGCCGCTGGGCGAGGGCCCATAGGCGGGCAGCGGCTCGCAGTCGAGCCGTAAGAGCTGCTCGCCCACGAGGAATGCGTCGTCGTGCTGCATCGGCGTTGGCCGCTTAATGCGAAGAAAGATGCCGTTGCGGCTTCCGAGGTCCTGCACAAAGAGCCGAGCGTCCTGCACCGTAAAACGTCCGTGCTCGGGGCTGAGGAACACGTCATCGGGCAGATGGATCTCGCATTGAGAGCGGCCAATGGTCTGCGTTTGGCCCGTGAGGTGGAAGGTGATGCCGTCGCCGCCTTCGCCCTTGATGACGACGAGCCGAGGCGTGACTGCCTGTTGCAACGCACCAAAGAACATCGTGCGCGCGGCCGCCTTGGTGGGTTCGGCCGCGATCGGTTGCCCCGTCGCAGGATCAAAGCGCGGCGCCGCTGCTCCAGGTGCAGGGGCGGGTGCCGCAGCGGGGGCTGGTGCGGGTGCTGGCGCCTGATGCGGGCTGGGGGCCGGCGCAGACGGGTAGGACGTCGGAGGAGGCGCGGGAGCAAGATTCGCCGGCTCTGGGGCAAGATATGAGCCACAGCGTCCGCAGGTCTGCCCGCGCAGAGGATTGAGTTGTCCGCACACCGGACACGCGAGGCCCAGTTCCATTGCGCGCGGATCGTCCCTGACGGCCCCCCGAAAGTCAATGCGTAGCGACCGAAAGGGGGGCGAGGAGGGCGGGAAGAAGGGCTGTTTTGGGCCCACTCGCGCGCTCCCCGGGCGCCTCGGAGCCGTCCAGTCACGGACTTGGTCAGCTGCGCACGTAGTGGACGTGCCCCAGATGTTCACCGCGATGTGTCAGAGCAGCCGGCACGCCCGCGGCCGCGCCGACTTAATCCTCTCGCGGAGCGGCGATCGTGACCGAGATCCCGTGGGTCGCATCCACGCACACGCGCAGCGGCTCACCATGGTCGAGCGCGGCACGAAGTGTCGCGGGATCCATGCGCGGCGTTGCGGCAAGGTCGATCGCGTCGCTGCTTGGACGTCTGGCGTCGTCGCGGTTCTTGGCCTTGCGCCTCGCAGGCGAGCGTCGGCGTCCGGCCTTGCCCTCTGTTGCGTCGGCCTCGCTTGCGCCGGCACCGTCTCGCCACAGCGAAGGATCGCAGGCGTCGGTGATGCTCGAGGTGGCGACGCGTCGGAGCGCCGACACCTGCTCTGCCCGCGTACCGTCAAGCGCGGTCCGGAAAGCCGCGCGGATCTGCGCGGCCTCGCGTTGAGCGACAAATTGCCAGGCCGACTCTCGCTCGTCGGGGGAGAGGGCAGGGACTTGGGCTGCGACTTCACGGTGCAGCCATCGATCAAGGGCAGGCGACCATGCTGCCGCGACTGCCCATGGAAGCGCACGTCCTGAGGTGCGAATCTCGTCGTTTCGTGTGCCTGGAACCGCAGCGGGGCTTGCGGGCGTCTGCGAAGCGGTCGCCGTGACGTGGAGCGCCCGCGCGACTGCATCTCGGTACGCCGGCGCAGCCGACAAGAGCGCGTGCTCTGCGATCTGGACCGGGCGACCGCGGCTTGCCGCCCATAGCCGCCACATCGCCGCGCGCTCGGGTGACTCGGCCGGGCCACGCGCGGCCAAGGGAGCGACACGGTACGCGAGCATTGTCCAGTCCAAGCTCGAACGCTGAGCCTGCTCGACCGAGGCCAATGCGTCGCGAAGCTCTGTCACCGCACTTTGATCGGTTGTCAGGCGCAGTTCTGCATAACGGCACGCGTCGATCGTGCTGCGATCGGTCGCCCGTCCTGCGGCGGAACGCACCGCGGACAGGCTGCTGCGCCGATCCTCTTGACCCGCGGCGGGAATGAGCCCGAGGCACATCAAGGCGGCCGCCTGTGCCTGTGCTCGCGAGCTCGACTGCTGCATCAGAGTGCGCAGCGCAGCGCGAGCCTCCGCCGTGCCGAGCTGTCCGAGGGTCCAGATCGCAGCCGTCGACGCGCTGCTGTCTTCGGCGCCCGCTCGGGCAGCGAGCTGCTGCAATTGGGGCACCGTGCTGGTGTCACCGAGGGCCGCGACCGCGAGGACGGACTCGACGCGCGCTTGCTCGATCGCCAGCCGTACCGGCGTTGGAGCGTCGGGCGGCGCGGACAGCTGCGAGCCGATCTGCAAGAGCACCAGGGAGGTCTCGGGGAGCCGAAAGCGGCCAATCTGCTGCGCTGCGCGAGCTCGCATCGTGGCTGAGGCCCGGCCCAACAGGGCGACGAGCGGGGTTCGAAGCTGTGCCTGGCGCGCCTCGATGCCCGACGGATCGCCATTGCCTTCGATCCACGCGCGCGTGTAGCTCTCGGGCTGCCCTTCGAGGAGAAGCAGCAAAAGCTCGCGTGGTTCTTCGGACTGCGGTGTCCGCTGAATGCGTTTGAGCACGGCCTCCGTGAGCGAGGCGCCCGATTGCTTGGTCTGCGAGAGATCGAGCGCGCGCGAGAAGGCCCGGCGCGCAAGCTCGTCATTGCCGCCTTGCGTGTTACCGCCCTGACCAACCAGCGCGACGTAGGCTTCGCGGGCCAGCACGTGCTGTCCGCGTGTTAGCGAGAGCTCTGCCCGCAGGAAGCGGGCCTCCTGGTTGTCCGCATCGGGGGACATCGCCTCAAGAGCATCGAGCGCGAGCTCTGCCCCACGAAGATCGCCATTGCGGATGCGGAGCTGAGCGAGATGAAGCAGCGCGTGCCCACGATCGTTGCCGATCGTCGCGGCACGCTTGGCGGCACCAAGCGCGCTGTCTTGCTCTCCGCGCTCGTGCGCGAGCTCGCTGAGCATCGCCAGCGCGTCGGCACTCCGTGATGGATCTACTTCCGCTGCTTTGCGCAGCGCTTCGGCCGACTCGTCGTTGCGGTTGGCACGGCGCAGCGCGGTCGCGAGCTCGATCAGCGCGTCGGCGCTCTTGGGCTCAAGATCGACGAGACGTTGCAGTACCAAGATTGCGTCGTCGTAGGTCTTTTCATCGCGCAGGTAGAGTTCGGCAAGTAAGGCGCCATCTTCAAGCGCCGCTTGCAGGTCGTCGCCGTCGAGGGAGGCGCGGGCCTGCTTTTCGATCTCGGTTCTCCGCGAGCCCTGACCCCGGAACGCGCTGCTCACCAGCAGATCGACGATACGGGTACGCGCTTCAGTGCGTAGCAACTCTTGGTCGCGTCCCCGGGCGAGCTCACGAACCTTGAGCCAGGTCTCGAGAGCACGATCGCGTGCGCCAGTATCTTGCTCAAGGATCGCTCGCTGACGCAGATAGGCGACGCGGTCGGGCGCGGCACTCAGCGCGTTGTTGAGCGCCTGCTGGGCGCGCGCGGTCATCTCCCTCCGGCGCACTTGTCCTTGGTGCTCGGAGAGGATCTCGGCGAGTCGGGCCCAACCCGCATGCGCGGGCGAGCTGATTTGCGGGAGCTTGCTCCACTCCTCGACCGCCTCCTCCAGACGGTTCATCTGGAAGTACTGTTCTCCGAGCGCAACACGGGCGTCCGGATCCCGCGGGCTCGCGGCGACGAGTCGCTTTGCGATCTCGAGCCCGGCATCGAGGTCGCCGGCTTCGTTGACCCAGTCGAGCAGCGCGAGGAGGCGATTGGCGTCCTTTTTAGTGCGTTGCGAGGCGCCCGTGAAGATCCGCCACGCGCGGGTGTTGTCTCCATTGGCGCGCAGACGCTCGGCGAGTTCGAGCGCCGGGCCCAGGTCCGCACGACCCTGAGCGTCAATGCTCTCCCAGTGCTCGATCGCCGCGTCGATATCTCCGCTCGCTTCGAGCGAGGAGATGACCCCCCAGCGCAGTTCGTCATCTCTGGGCGCGAGCTCTGCCGCGCGCCGCCACGAGGCGCGTGCGTCGAGTCCGGACGCCGACTGAGCTTGGGCGAGCGCGCGGTACACCGCCGCCTCTTTCGTCGTCGGATGCTCTGCGAGCCATCGCTCGGTGTCCTCGATGAATTGCGCCGCTCGCCCTGCGGCGCGCTCGCTCATCTCCAGCGCTTGCCAACGCTGCGCACGATCGTCGCTGGCCCCGCGATTGGGATTGCGTAACAGCTCCCACCACAGTTTCGCGGCGAGCTCAGATTGACCATTGCGCGACGCGACGTCGGCACGCGCAGCCGTCCAGCTATCGCGCTGTTTTGCGGGCACGCTCTGCTCGGCGCGCTCTAAGATCGCCAGAGCCTTGGTCGCATCGCCGCTGCGCAGCGCTGCGTTGGCGTAGTCTCGCTGGCGGGAACTCGAGCTTGGATCCAAGGTGGCAAGGCGTTCGGCGGCGCTGAGCTCAAGCCCGGAGTGCCCGTGACGAACCGCAAGGCGATGTGCCTGATCGGCCGCTTGAATCGCGGCCTTGGTATTGCCGCCGCGCAGCCGAGCCTCGCGGTCGAGGAGCAGTTGGATCGCCTCCGTGCTCTCGCCCGCCTGGGTCATCGCGTCGATGCGGAGCGCAAATACCCGTTCGGCGAACGAACCTCCCTGCTTGCCGAGGCTGGCGCTGACCTCGGCCAGTCGCTCGACGGCGGCGGCCGGTTGACCGGCAGCCATCGCCGCCCTCGCCGCCAGGATCGACCATGCGACGTCTTTGGGGTTTGCCTTGGCGCGCGCTTCGATCCTTTGTCGAAGTCCCTTGGCGCCCAGCGCCTTCTCCAGTGCTCGCCACTGCTTGGTGTCGAAGGGAGCTGCGTGCAGCTTGTTGAGCCGTTGCCCGACGAGCACCAAGTCACGCTCGTCGTGCTCAAGGCTCCACTCGTCGGGAGGCCCCGCGTTTGCGACCCGCGGCGCCGCGAGCAGACCCAATGTCCCGACCAAGAGCGCGAGCGCGCCTCGCCTCCATCGCAGATCCCCGAGTGCTGCCGGCGAACCGCTCGCGGTCGCAGCTCCGGAGGTTCCGGTACGAGACGCTCGCAATCGAGCCACGCAAGGAGCATAGCAGGGGCCAAACTCTGCGGCCGCGGCGCGCTGCCGGCGGTGGCGAGGTACGCGGCTCTGTCCAAGGGTCAAGGACACCGCCGCTCTCAACGATCCAGACGCGTGAGCGGCCTCCGAGTGGAGCGGTTGCGCGGGGGAACTCGGCCGGACTTGACCAAGCGCATGCGTGTCCTACAGTGCGCGCCCGGGGACGCTTCATGCCGATCTATAGCTACACATGTCGCAAATGCGGTGCCTCCGAGGAGCACCTTCAAAAGTTCAGCGATCCGCCGATGACCAAGTGCGAGGCATGCGGAGGCAAGCTGACCAAGGACATCAACGAGCCTTCGGTCCAGTTTAAGGGCGGTGGCTGGTACAAGGACCTCTACGCGAGCACCAAGCCGGCCTCTTCGGGCTCGGAGAGCAAGTCGGAGAGTGCGAGCTCGGGCACGAGCTCGTCGGACTCGGGCTCGAGCTCGGACTCGGGCTCGGGAAGCGGCTCGGCCTCGTCGGGTGGCTCTGATGGGGGGGCGTCGAGCGGCGGGACCAGCAGCACCAAGTCGAGCGGCAAGTCGAGCTCAAGCAAGGCCGCGTCGCGTGTCTGAGTCTCCGCAGGGCACGCCGGCCCGAGCTTCCTCCGTCGCGGTCGGGCAGACCCGCGCGATGGTGCTTGATGGCAAGGCGCAGGCGCAGGTGGTCGAGCAAGATCTGCGCCTTCGAGTCGAGCGCTGTCGCGGTGTGGATGTCGTGCCCAAGCTCGCGGTCCTCCTCGCAGGCGAGGACGAGGCTTCCCACGTCTACGTTGCCGCCAAAGAGCGCGCGGCCGCTCGAGTCGGCATCGACACGATCGACCTGCGGGTGCCAAGTGCGGATTGCACGACCGCCAAACTCGTCGAGATCGTGCTCGGCTTCGCGCAGGATCCCAGCGTCGACGGCATCTTGGTGCAGCTCCCGCTGCCACGCGGCGTCGACACGCAGACCGTGCTCGATGCGGTACCGGCCGAGATGGACGTCGATGGCTTTGCGGCGGAAAATCTCGGCCTGCTCGCGCTGGGTCGACCGCGCTTTGTCGCGTGCACGCCCCTGGGTTGCATGAAGCTGCTCGCGCGCTCCGGCGCCAAGCTGGAGGGCGCACGGGCGCTCGTGGTTGGCCGTTCCAACACGGTGGGTAAGCCGATGGCATTGCTGCTGCTCGCCGCGAACGCGACGGTGACCGTGGCCCACTCCAAGAGCCGCAATCTCGAGGCCCTGGTTCGCGATGCGGAGGTCGTGGTGGTTGCTGCGGGCGTGCGCGGCCTGGTCAAGAGCGAGTGGATCGCTGAGGGTGCGACCGTCATCGACGTCGGCATTCACCGCGGCGACGACAACAAGCTCTACGGCGATGTCGATAGCTCCAGCGGCTTTGCGCACGTTCACGCGTACTCGCCAGTTCCCGGCGGTGTTGGCCCGATGACGATCGCGTGCTTGCTTGAGAACGTCGTGCGCGCTGCCGAGCTACGTGCCGGCCTCGACGCCCAAGCCCCGCGCTAACGAGGGTAGCCTGCTAGGGCGAGAACCGGGTTGCGTGCACGCGTGCGAGCGAGTCGAGAATCGCTCGCTGCAGTTCGAGCTTGTCGACCGGCGTCGCCACCACGAGCGCGTGCGCCTCGACGCGCTGGCGCAGGAGCGGAGCGCGTCCGCCGACCAGTGCGATGATAGGCGCAGAGGCAGCCTGCGTTGCGAGCGTTTCGATCAGATTGATACAGCGCGCTGGATTGGCCTCGACCTCAAAGACCAGCAAGTCGGCGTGCTGCAGCGCCGCGAGATCGACCTCATCAGGTAGCCACAAGCGGGTGCGGCAATTGAGCAGGCTACGCACAAGCGACTCCAGATGGCGCCAGCCTTGATCGCGGCCGCCGACCATCTCGATGCTTACGCGTGCGGGGCTCGCGACGATGCGATCGATATGATCGCCCAGGCGGTCGTCGATCTGCTCAAAGCTCAGGCCCATGCCCGCAGGTCCCTCCTGCGAGGCCATCTCACGGACCCAGCGCACTCGCGCTGCGACGTCGACATCGCCGTCGATCCCTGGGATTCCCAAGCTCAGCGTCAGGACCTCGCCTAGTTTTGCCGGTGTCGGCGTCGATACGAACAGACCACCACGCGAGATGTTGGTGCAGTAACAGATCAGAAACTGGCTGGTGGTGCGGAACTGCACCTCAAAGACGGTGCCAGCGCGGGGTGCCGCGCGCTGTCCCGTGGGATCGCGTGGAGCGTCGGCGCTCATGTGCCGCCCCCTCGAAACTCCACCCCGTTGTCGCCGGCGAGGAGCAGACCGAGGATGCGATCGAGCTCGTCGAGGTCTTGATAGGGGAGGTGGATGACGCCAGGCCCGGTCGGATCTTTGCCGGTCTTGAGGACGGCCTTGGTGCCGGTGGCACGGGCAAGGCGCTGCTCTAGATCTGCGATGATGATCTTGCGGCGTTGCTGCTCGGGCGTGAGCTTGTCGGCCGCGCGCTGCTCTTGGTCCTTCTGATCGTAGTGGCGGACCAACGCCTCGACCGCGCGGACGCTGAGCTTTCGCTCGATGATTTTGGCCGCGATCTGAAGCATCGCCCGCGGCTCATCCAGGCCGAGGAGTGCTCGCGCGTGGCCCATCGAGAGCTGGCCCGTCTGCACAAGATCTTGAATGCGTGAGGGCAGCCTGAGCAGCCGCAGCGCGTTGCTGACCGTCGATCGGTCCTTGCTGACACGCGCTGCGAGTTGCTCTTGCGTGTAGCCGCGCAGATCCATGATCTGCTGGAATGCGCGCGCTTCCTCGATGGGATCGAGGTCTGCTCGCTGCAGGTTCTCGACGAGTGCGACCTCAAAGCGCGTTTCTTCCGGCGTGTCTCGGACCACGACGGGGACTTCGAAGATGCCGGCGAGCTGGGCTGCGCGCCAGCGTCGCTCACCCGCGACGATGCGGTACTTGCCGTCTTGCTTGCTCGCGACGACGATCGGTTGGATGACGCCGTAGATCTTAATGCTCTCGGCGAGCTCGCGGAGGGCATCTTCCGTAAAGCGCTGGCGTGGCTGCTCGGGATCGGGAATCAGTAGCTCGATCGGGAGCGTGCGCGTGCTGGCGACTTCTGCCTGCCCGGGAGCGGCGGTCACAGGTGTCGCAGCCTGTGGCAAGAGTGCGTCCAGGCCGCGGCCGAGCGCAGGACGACGTGGCTTCACGAGTCGGCCTCGCTCTCGTCACGCCCGCCGTGCTGGTCGCTCATCGTACCTTCATCGTGGCCGCGTGGCATCGTGTCCGGGCCGGTCGCCTTCGCCTCTCGCTCGATCAGCTCGCTGGCAAGTTCCAAGTAGGCCTGCGCTCCCTTGCTCTCGATATCATAGAGCAGCGCGGGCTTGCCAAAGCTGGGGGATTCGCTGAGCCGGACGTTGGGGGGGATCTGCACGCGATAGACCGCGTCGGGAAAATGCTTGCGGACCTCCTCGAAGACCTGCTGCGTGAGGTTGAGGCGGCGATCGACCATGCAAAAGACGATGCCTTCGAGGCGAAGGGACGGGTTGAGCGCCGCGCGGACCCGTTCGACAGTGCCCATGAGCGCACCCAGACCCTCAAGCGAGAAGTACTTCGCCTGCATCGGGACCAGCAGATCGGTCGCAGCGGCAAGTGCATTGATGGTCAAGAGGTCGAGCGAGGGCGGGCAGTCAATGATGACGTAGTCGTAATCGCGCAGCGCATCCCCGGCCGCGAGCGCAGCGGCGAGGCGTGTCTCGCGGCCTTCCTCGTGCACCAGCTCGATGCCCGCGCCCGCGAGATCTGCTGAGGCGGGAATGACCTTCAGCGTCGGGAGCTCGGTGTCGGCGGTCGCTTCCTCGAGGCTGCAGCGCTCCAGCAGCACGTCGTAGGTGCTGCGCTCCACACGGGCCCGTGGATAGCCAACGGAGGAGCTCGCGTTGCCCTGAGGATCGAGGTCGACCAAGAGCACACGCCGCTCGCCTGCGGCCAGGCTCGCGGCGAGATTGACCGCGGTCGTCGTCTTGCCCTCGCCGCCCTTTTGGTTGCTGATGGCGATCACGCGGGCTTTGATCGACCGCGACGCGGTCGCGGGACCACCGGTGTCACGCGTTTGTGTGCGGGACGGGCTTGTGCGCGAGGGGGTTGGCACGGGCGGCACTCCTTAACACGGGGACGATCGAGACGGCTCTCGCGGAGGGTCGTGGCACGATACATCAGACCAGGGGTGTAGAAGTCAGATTTTTTCCTACATGTAGGATATGCGGTTACCTTACCCACATGAACGACGCCGAGTTGAACCCCGCCGGGGACGATCGTCGGCAGAGCCGCAAAGCAGGGGCGACGGCGTGGAGCCGCCGCCTCTGGGGCACCTTTCTCCCTGACCGGCGCGGCGCACAGGCACCGCGGAGCACGCAACGCCACGTCACCGAGCCAACCACATGAGCTATTTCCGCACCCGTTTCAGCAGCTTCGAGGAGTTCAACCGCGAGGGCATCGACTTCGGCGGCGACCTTGGCAAGGACGAACTCGAGCTCCTCGAGGATCTTGAGGACGACGACTCCGCGCCGTACCGACCCCGCCGCCGCCGGTCGTCCTGGGCCGACTAAGGCGGCGGCGACGGGGATCCTACGGATCCCAAGCGTGGCCGCGAGGGCCGTCCGACCCACCCTCACCGGCCGCGAGCGTCGAGCCGGGAGCTGCGAGCCGGGAACCGGGCAACTGATCCCCGGGCGGAATGCTGGCCTCCACCCTGCGAGGTTGCACCGTTAGCCCGGGCCATTCTGTCGGTCAATAAAAACCCGGTGTCGCGGTGTCAAATACCCAGTTATCCGCGATATCGGGACTGTCATACTCGATGCGATGGACGGCTTGCTCGACGTTGGTCGGGTTGGGGGAGGCGAGGGGATCCTGCCAGGCGCGATAGGTTGCCACCGCCTCACCGAGCTCATTCAAGAGAACGACCGGCTCGACCGCCCCGAGCCCGGCATC
>CAZVEM010000175.1:0-12685 GCA_964626165.1 uncultured Nannocystaceae bacterium | reverse complement strand
GCGGGGCCGGGACGTCGGTGGTCGTGGCGTGCCGCTCGTACAGCCGCACCAGCTCGACCCCGGCCGGCAGGTCGGCGTCGTCGACGGTGACCACGTAGTCGTCGAACCGGCGGGCGTGGGCCACGTCCTCCCGGCGGGCCACCCGCACCCGGTCGAGCAGCCGGTGGTCGTGGGCGTTGCCGAGCGGGTGGTCGTGCACGAACACGTACGCCGCGGCCAGCTCGATGTGCCCCCGCATCGAGCTCCCGCTGAACCGGCCGAAGTTGTAGAGGGCCGTCCAGAACAGGCGCAGGTCCTCGGGGGTGATCCCGTGCTTGCCGACCCGGGACGCCAGGGGCGGCGAGTACGTGGCGTGGAACTCGAACAGGCCGTACGGGATCGGCTCCTTCCGGCCCATGTCCTGCCGCTTCTTGTCCATGTCCTCGATCTTGGTGATGGCCACCCGGGTGATCGAGTTGTTCACCGCCTCGATCGGGTCGATCGACCGGCCGTACCCGAACTGCCACGGCCCCTTCACGTTCCCGCACGAGTTGCCGGTCGAGGCCACCGCCCCGAACAGCCGCACGTCGCTGTACTGCCGGCACAGCTCGCGGTTGAGGGCCACGATGGTCGTGTCCGACAGGGTCTTGGTCTTCGACGCCGAGTGGAGCTTCTTCACCAGCGGGGCCAGCCCCGAGGCGATCTCCTTGAACGCCGCCTCGGCCTCGCCGCGGCCCGCCGTGTCGAGGCTCCCGTCGAAGGTCAGGGACCACTTCCCGTCGGCCTCGACCAGGCCGTACGCCGGGTTCGGCAGCTCGACCGGCTGGCCGCCGGGCACCAGCACCTCGACCAGCTTCTCCGGCACCGCCTGGGTCGCCTTCTCGTACCCGCTCACGCCGAGCTTCTGGTACACCCCCTCGTTGTTGGCGTTGAGGATGCCGCGGTGGGCGACGTACAGCTTGCCGTACTCGTACCGCTCCTCCGGCGGGACGTCCGCGTCCGGCTTGACCTCGTACCCGTTCTCAAGCAGAAACGTCATGTTGTCCCGGAGGATGCGCTTCTGGGACACGTCCGTCGCCAGCCCGTGCCCGGTGAACGGGTCGACCCGGTTCTTCGGCGGCCGGTCCGGGTCGCCGTTCATCACGCCGTCGGTGACGTCGGCCAGGTACTTGACGGTAAACTTGCGGCGCGTCTCCAGGAGCTTCGCCAGCTTGTCCGTGAACTTCGGGAACAGGTTCGTCTGCACCGCCATGGTCGTCTCTCCGTGCTGTGGGTTAGAAACCGTGTGACACGCGATACACACCAGCCACGCGTTCTGATCCGCGAACTTCCGCCAGTAACTTGAGCGTGTTGCGATCCGCCGGCGAGGACGTGCAGGATTACGTGTCCAGATCCGCCGAACGTGTGCGAACTCCCGACGATGTCCCGATCCGGCCGCCTGAGCGTGCGCGAGGTTCCCTACGTGTCCCGATCCCCGCGGTTCGGGAGGTCGCGGTAGTGATCGTTCCGATCCGCGCCTAGCTCGACCTCGACGAGATGTTGCGATCCGCTCTTACCATCTGTTCCGATCCGCGATCTTGCTGGAGACGTTGCGACTGTTCCGATCCGCACGCCTACGGACCATTGGTCGTTGTTCCGATCCGCGAGGCCATCTACCGGTTCATGTCCTCGTCCCGATCCGACGCCAAGGTCACCGACTGGTCCCTGCGGCTGTTGAGATCCGCCGGATGCCTCGGATCTAGACGAGCTTCCGATCCACGCCGTAGAGACGAAGTAGTACCCGAGTGTATTCCGATCCTCGGTCCGCCTAGGCCGCGTCGTCCCGGGGCGCGGGCTTCGCCGTCGCTATGCTGTAGTACCCCAGGCTGAAGGCCGCCTGGTCGTCGGCGGTGAACCGGTCCGGGACGGTCAGCCCGTCGATGCACTCGTTGATGGCGTCCCGGAACGGGCCGGCCCGGTTGAGCCGGGCGAGCTTGGCGAGGTGCGCCCGGGCGTCGGTCAGGGCCTCGCCGAGGACGGCCGTCGGGGCCGCCGCCGTCGTCCGCAGGGCGGTGTCCGCCACCGTCCGGTTGATGCCGGGAACCGCCGCCCGCTGCAACCGCTCCAGGTGCCCCAGGAGCTGGCCGCACCGGTACGCGGCGGTGTCCGCCATGTTGATCTTCTCGGCCATGTGCCCCTCCGGGCTGTACAGGGTTGTGAGCTTCACCAGGGCCGCGGCCGCCGGCAGCGGGTCCGGCCGCTTCTCGTTCCGCCACGCGTCCGGCCCGAGGGCCACGACGTACTCGGCCGCCGCCCGCACCGCCGGCGGGAGCGGGGTGCCCGTCAGGGCGCTGACCGCCACGTCGGCCACCGTACCCGGCGGCAGCTTCTTCACCTCCCCGGTCGGGTGCAGGAGCGTCACCAGCCCCGCCCGCCGGAACTTCTTGCCGCCCTCCTCGGCCGGCGGGAACCACTCGTCGAGCAGCCCGTGGGGCGCGTCCCCCTGGGCCTCGACCCACGCCGCCAGCCGGCCGCCCAGCTCCTCCGCCGGGTAGACGCCGAACGACACCGCCACCGCTCGGCTCTGCCGGGCCACCAGCACCAGCACGTTCGTCTCGCCCTCGAACGGGGCGGCCCGCAGCAGGGCGGCCGCCTCCCGGGACGGCGTCGTCAGGAGCTCCCGGACCGGCACGCCGGCGCCCCAGGCGACGACCAGGACCGGGCCGACCTTGAGGGTCGCCGTCTCGTCGGCGATGAGCCGGTTGAGGCCGCGGGCCGAGTCCCGGGCGCACGGGTAGCACAGGCACGCCCCGTGCGACTTGGTCCGCCCGTACCGCTCGGCCGACTCGTTGTTGGCGGTGATGAGCGTGCACTTCCCCTGGAGGGCCTCCGGCACGCCCTTCAGCCACTCGTCCACCATCCCGACCGTGCCCCGCAGCTCGCCGCAGCACGCGCACGGCATGACCGGGCCGGTCACGTACCGGGCCGCCTGGTGCGCCGCCCACCAGTCCTGCACCGCCGCCCGGTTGGTGATGATCTCGTCGCGGTCCACGAAGACCAGGCGGTCCGTCGCCCGCAGGTCCTTGGGCAGTTTGTACGCCCGGCCGACGAACGCGTCGAACGCCGCCTTGGCCTCGGCCAGGCCGTCCTTCATCGCGTCCATGAGCAGGCCGACGTACAGGTCCCGGTACTTCTTGGCCTTGTCCGGGCGGTTCTCGTTGGGCAGGCCGAAGACGTACTCGGCCGTGTCGGCGACGAGCATGGCCGTGCCGGCGTTGGTCCGGTTGACGCTCGGCACCAGGTGGGTGACCGGGTCGTCCTCGGTCCCTAGCTTCTCCCACTCCTTCGTGTCCAGGTGGTACGCCCACCGGACGACCTCGCGGCGGTAGTAGTCGGGCACGCCCGACTTCAGCGACCGCTCGTACTCCGCCAGCTTCTTCAGCAGCATGGTCCCTCCGGCAGTAAGTCGGTCGGTAGTCCGATGTCGGGGTTCTGATCCTGAGTGTGCACCAGACGGTGATCCGGTTCCGATCCTCTGCTACGCGGTCTGGACCCACACCAGTTCCGATCCGCTGCGCGTACCGAAAGCCCTACCTGTCACGATCCGCGGCCGCCGTTCCAGCGCGGGGTTCGCAAGTGGTTACGATCCCGGGTCCGCTAGAGGACGTACACTCCGTCCGGGTTCCGATCCGCTGGGCCACGACCAGTACCTGTGGCAGTTGCGATCCGGCAGCTGCTAGGGGTGCCCACGATGTTGCGATCCGCTATTACCGTCCACACCGAAGCTGGTGGTTCTGATCCGCTCAGCATGCGCCTGCGGTCCGGGAGGTCCAGATCCGCGAATGACGTCGCGCACAGTCCCCGTCGCCGAGCTGACGGCGTTGTGATCCCCGGTGGGATCGGATCGTAGGTCCTGTTGCGATCCGCGCCCGCCCTACGCCGCCCACGGCGGCAGCGGCGGCTGGGTCCGCCCGGCCCGGCACCCGCCGCTGTACGCGTACAGCTCGTCCGGCACCTTCAGCACCCCGCGCTCGACCCGGGCGTCGAAGTAGACGGGGACCGGCTTGCAGTCGTTGTTGTGGCTGGCGTAGCTCATCCCGGCGGTCCTGAAGTTCTGGTCGAACGCCATGCGGCCGAGGTCGATGGTGACCGGGAACGGCTCCTCCGCCCCGGTCGCCTGGTCGAAGGACGCGGCGAACTCCCGGCACCCGAGGTACGGCGGGGCGTAGCACCGGCCCAGGGCCACCCGCTCGTTGAAGATGTGGGTGTGCTTCTCCATCTCCTCGACCGACCACGCGTTCGGCACCGTCTCGGCGACGACCACGTAGTTCACGTCGTACAGGCACGCCGTGTGCCGCTGGAACCGGGCGTTGACCTGGCCGTCGATCAGCAGCGGGGTGCGGGGCGACCCGCGGTTCGCCCGGCGGGTGACCTCGTTGCGGGTCTCGTTGTACCACCGGATGCGGTTGAGCACGCGGACCTCTCGCACCCGCCAGTGGAACTCGGGTTTCCAGTAGATCGACTCTAACATTCCACGGACGGCGCTCGGGGTGGGCACCTGGTAGCTCACCCGCTCCGACTGGAACTCGGGGCGGTTGAACGAGGCCAGCGGCCCCCAGAACCGGACCATCACGGGCATCGTCATCGGGGGCGGGGTCATGTCTCTGATCCTTTCGCCGGAGGTACGCAGTCGTTGTTCGCGTTCTGATCCTGCCAACTGAACGAGGTCCTAGGCACTGCTGTTCCGATCCTCTCGGGTCTCGGGGCACAAGGTACTTCGCGGGTTCCGATCCGCTGACTCTCATCGCCGGGATGGCCTAGTTCCGATCCGCTGCGTGCCGGGACGCCCGGTATTGTGTTCCGATCCGCTACTTACCGGGCCACCGGGCACCGGGTTCTGATCCACTAGCGGAGCCAACTTGAAACGGGGTTGCGATCCGACCCTGTGTACGTCCTGCTGTGCGAGTTCTGATCCGCTGCGCATGCGTAACGCCGGACCGGCGTTCCGATCCGGGCGACACCTCTGCAACGGCGGCGGGTCGTTGCGATCCGTGAAAAAGAACCAGGAAGTGCTCGGTGTTTCGATCCGCGAGCGCTACGGAGGCGGTGGGTCCTGTTGTGATCCACTCCCGCACGGGGAGTGGCGGGTTTTGTTCAGATCCGCGTCGCCCCGCTCATCACGCGCGAGTTCCGATCCACTGATGTTGAGATCCGCTGCTAGACAGGAAAGGGGGCGACGTTGCGATCCGCCGCCGACCGGTAGCGGTGCGTGAAATCGTTCCGATCTGCCGGCCGCTAGGCCGCCTCCTTCCGGGTGAGGGTCACGCCGGCCTTCGCCCGCACCACCGACCAGTCTGTCACCGCCGGCTGGCCGTTGACGGCCCGCACCCACGTCAGCGGGAACGCCGACACCTCCCCGACCGCGTCCGGCGGCTGCACCGTCGCGTTGCCCGCCGCGGTCAGGTGCGGCGTCGCCTGCACCGTCGCCTCCGCCAGCCCGGCGTCCCCGCGGGTGAACGGCCGCGCCCCGTCCTTGCGCCGCAGCGCGTTCCCCTGGAGCAGGCACCCGGTGGCCACCCGGACGACGAACTCGCGGCCGGGCGAGAACACCACCCCGGCCCGGTCGACCCACTGGTCGGCCGGCGGGGCCATGCGTAGCTCGGCCCCGGCGTAGCTCTGTTCGACCGCCGCCAAGGTCGGGCCGTCGGCCGGGCTGCCGACCGCGTGCCCCCGGTCCGTGAGCCACGCCCGCAGGTTGACCAGGAGGTGGGCGGCGTACAGGTCGGCCAGGGGCGCGTCCCAGCCGGCCCGCCACCACTCCGCCAGCACCCACCACTGCGGGTGCGGCCACCCGTTCAGGGCCGGCACCGGGGTGTGGGCGAACGCGCACACGTGCCCGCCGACCTCGACCCGCTGGGCCTTGAGGGCGTCCAGCAGGGCGTGCTCGGCCGGGACCAGCCGGGCCGCCTTGCGGAACTGCTCCAGCAGGGCGCCGACCGCCCCGCGCATGTTGTAGCGCTGGACGAACGACTGGAGGGAGATGACCGCCGGCAGGGGCCACCCCCGCCGCCGCTGGGAGACGTCCTGGTCGAGCTTGGCCCACGTCTCGTCGGGCCACCCCGGGGCGTGCCCCGGGGTCCGGGCGGACGGCAGGCTGCCGGTCAGGGCGTGGTGCTCGGCCACGACCGCCCCCAGCCACTCCGGGGTCAGGGGCCGGGCGTCGGCCAGCCGGAACCCGATCTCGCGGATGCTCTGCCCGGTCAGGGTGATGACGTTCGTGTGGACCCGGGCGACGGCGGCGTCGGCCCGGCACACGGCCACCGAGTCGAGCGAGATGACCACCTTCTCGAACGCGGCCCGGAGGGCGGCCTTGAGGTCGGTCGCCGTCTCCCGGGCCTTGGCCAGCTCGGCCAGGAGCGCCCGCCGCACCCGCTCCCGGCCGCGGGCCGTCGCCTCCCCGGTCTCGGCCACGATGTACTCGACCATGACCTGCCGGAGCACCGCCCGCGGGATCTGCGGGAGGTGGGCGTACGCCCGCTCCAACACGTCGACGTCGGCCGCCGGGCTCCCGCCGGCCAGGAGGTCGGCCCGGACGGCGGCGAACACGGCCATGGCCTCGGCCCGGAGCCCCGGGTCGACGGCCGGGTACGCCGCCGCCACGGCCCCCAGGGGCGGGGCCTTGTCCGCCAGGGCCTCGACCAGCCCGTGGCCGATCGCCTTCACGACCGCCCACTCGGCCGCGGCCGTGCTGTTCTCCAGGTGGGCGCACACGAGCACGGTGCTGCGGCGGTGGTGCGCCACCAGCTCCGAGGACGGCTCCCCGCACGGGACGAAGAACACGATCTTCGCCCGCCGGGCCTGCGCGGGCGGGTAGCCGGCCTGCCGCTTGTCGCGGGTGGCCCGGCCGAGGAGCTGGGTCACCAGGGTGAGGGACGCCGGCAGGCCGACGCAGTACACGGTGCTGCAAAACGGCCAGTCCGTCCCCTCGCTCACCCGCTGCACGCCCACCAGCACGTCCCACTTCGACTCGTGGAACGCGGCGGCGTGCCGCTCCGCCGGCAGGGCCGCCAGGAACCGGCCCTTGTCCTCGGCCTCCTGCCCGGACAGGTCGAGCACCCGGGCGCCGGCCGCCCGGAACGCCAGCACCGCCGCCTCCACCATCTCGCCCGACCCGCCGGGCATGACCGGCACCCGGACGATCAGCTTGGGGCGGCCGTCGCCGATCCACCGCGCCACCATCTCCACCACCACCTGGCCCCGGACCTCCGGCTTGGTGGGCGGGCGGCTCCCGCGGAACTCCTCGGCCGAGATGACGGCGGTGCGGACCGCCACCAGCTCGGTCACCACCTCGGCCGGGGCGAACCCCTCCTCCATGTGCTGGGCCAGGGTGCGGCGGTGGACCCGCATGGGCTCGCCGGTCGCCGGGTGCGGCCCCAGGAGGACGGGGTCGCCGTCGTGGCGGAAGGCGGTCGCGGTGTACAGCAGCACCCGCCCGCCGCGCCGCCGCCACAGCTCCACCACCTGGGCCATCCCGGCCGCCGGCATCCGGTGCGCCTCGTCGAGGACGAGGGTGACCCCGGCCAGGCTGCCCGGGAGCGCCGGCTCGACGTCCGACAGCCGCGCCATGACCAGGGCGGCGTGGGTGCAGGCCAGGGCGTACCCGGCCGGCGGGGCGGCCAGGAACTCGCGGATGGTCTTCACCGACCCGTCGCCGTCCCGGGCCGCCCGGAGGGCCTCGGGCGGGCACGGGATCACCCCCAGGGCCGCGTCGTGCAGCTCGGCGTAGTCCCGCTCCGTGAACCCCTGCTCGATGTCGAGCCGCGGGGTGGCGACGAGGACCTTTTCCGAGCTGGCGGCGACCGCCGCGGCCACGGCGACGATCTCGACCGTCTTGCCGCTCCCGGTCGGCTTCTCGACCAGGTAGTCGTACCAGTTCCCGACGACCTCGTTCACCGACAGCGACTGGTGGTCGCGCAGGGTCTTGCTTGGCATGGCGTCAAAACCGGTTTTGAGGTTACGGGTCAGACGGTCCGGTCGAGCAGCTTCTTCGCGCGGGTCGCCGCCAGGGTGGCGGACTTCTTGGTCTCCGCGGTCGCGTCGATCAGCGTGGTGAGGGCCTTCTCGATGGAGGTCAGGATCGCGTTCTGGTGCGACAACATCGCGGCCACCGCGGCCGAGTCGGCCTCGCCGCGGAAGTTGGCCCGGGCCGCCTGCTGCATCCCGGTCCACGGGTACTCCGGCGTCTCGTTCGGGAAGTGCTCGGCGAACATCGCCTCCAGCTCCTGCGCCGACACCGTGGGCGGCGTCTCGACGTAGTAGGCGGGCGGCTTCGACTTCGCGCCCGTGTACTTGAGGAGGGTCTGGTACTTCTCGGCCGCCGTCACCTGCGGCCAGATCGCCGCCATGAACGCCTTCGCGCCGGACCCCGTCGGCAGGTCCGCGAGGACCTGCGGGCCGACCCGGGCGAACGCGTCCACGAAGCACTCGTGCTCCCACTCCAGGGTCCGGCGGATGGTCTTGTCGGTCGTCTTCGGTCGGGCCTTGGTCGCCTTGCGGGCCATCGGTCACTCCTGTTGGTTTACTCGCTACCCGTCGAACCGATGACTCGGTTGTTGGCGTTCTCCAGCTCCCGGCGGAGCAGCTCCGCCACCGGGGTCTCTCGCAGCACGGCCTCGGCCTCCGCGGTCGTGATGCCGTAGTAGCTCGCGTACAGCTCGGCCGGCGTGGCGAACACGGCCGCCGGGTCCGCCGGCAGGACGTGGATCTCCTTCGGCATCCGGCCGGCCACGCCCACGTTCGAGCGGAAGACGGCGGCCCCGGCGCACTGCCCGCACTCGGCGATCTCGGCCGCGTTGTCGAACCCGGCCATCTTGTACCCGGGCTCGGAGTGGCACGGGAGGACGAACGGGCCGTGGGCCTGGGCGACGATCCGCTCCGGCGTGTAGAGGTGCTTGCCCGCCCGGTTGTCGCGGGCGAACGGGCACTCGGCGCACGGCTTCTTGCGGGCGAACGCCCGGTCCGGGATCTTCGCGGCGTGCCGCCCCCACCCCCACACCCGGTCGCCCAGGGCCGCCTCCAGCCGGGCGAACATCATGTCGTGGTCGGCGTCGCCGAACGCCGGCCAGATGTCCAGGAGGTAGCACGTGTCGGACTCGGCCGCCCACCGCTTGCGGTCCGAGACGAAGTTCTCGCGGACCAGGTCCTTGGCGACGTAGTCGTACGCGTCGCCGGCGACCCACCGCCTGACCTTCGCCTTCACCTCCGGGAACTTCGCCTCCAGCCGCGGGGCCACCCACTCCAGCAGCTCCGGGTTCCGCTCGACCACGACGATCTCGCGGACCTCGGGCTTGGCGGCGATCTCCGACAGGAACCAGCCGAGGCCGAGGCCGCCGACCACGCACCGCCCGCGGGCGCGGTCGATCCCCGCCTTCTGCGTCATCATCTCCATCGGCGTCAGCCCCATCCAGACCTCCTGGCGGAAGTCCTCCTCGGGGCCGAGCTGCTCGAACAGGACCGGCATGACGACCGGGCCGTCGAAGAACACCCGCCCCTCCGTCCCCTTCCGCACGGCCACCTGGAGGGAGTAGGACAGGGGCAGGGTCTTGTTGGCGTAGTAGAAGTTCGTGCCCGGGCACCGGACCGTGTACTCCGCCCACTCCGTCGGGTGCATCACCTGGCCGTCGTGGAGGAACGGCGGCGAGTCGAACAGCTGGTACGCCGGCCACGAGTCGGCCCGCAGCCACAGCACCTCCCGGAACTCCTGGTCCTTGCCGCGGAACGGCTCGGCCGGGGTGTCCTTGAGGGCGGTGTAGGTCGCCTCCTCCTCCTGCCGCCTGCGCCGCAGCTCGGCCTGCCGGGCGAACGCCCGCCGGAGCTGCTTCTCCGGGTTCCACCGCCCGGACCGGATCGCCTCCACCACCGCCCGGAGGGACTCGGGCACGTCGTGCGGGAGCGGGACGGCGCGGACCTCCCCCCGGGACAGGCTCTCCCGGGTGGGCAGGTCCGCCACGACCGGCAGCGGCGGCGCCCCCTCGACCGCCTCAGCCTTCGGCGGGGTCCGCCGGGCGTGGGCCTTCTTCTCCGCCTTCTTCTTGTCCGCCCGGCGCTTGTCCTTCTTGTTGGCCATGCTCGTGCAACGGGTTGGGGGTCTCCCCCATGCCCGCCTCCCGGATGAGGGTTTTGGCGTCGTCCAGTTCGCGGAGCTGCTCCGCCAGCGGCGTGTCGTCCTCGTCGTCTTCACCGTCGGCCGTGACCTCGATGCCGAGCTGGCTCAACAGCCCTGACAATGTCAGTATCTGCTCGTCGATCACACGGCCGCTACCGTCCTCGGCCTTGATGCTGAGGACCCCGTCCGAGCGGATCAGGAACGAGACGCTGCCGAACTCGGTCGCCACGTCCACCACGCAGCGGGCGCCGGTCGCGGCCGAGATCTTGTCGTTACCGACGAACACTTCGGCGGTGAGCATCATCACCCGACCTCCCAGTCGCCGCCGGGCCGCTGCGTGCACCCCTTGGTGCACGGGTAGGTCCGCGTCCCGTCCGGCCACTTCACGTGCAGGTACAGCCCGCGGCAGCCGGCCTGCCGGCACTCCGACGTGCCGGTGATCGTGCCGGCCACCCGGGCGTCCTTGGTCCCCTTCCGCCCGTACATCTTCTTGCCGACGTACGGCCCGGTCGGGGGCGGGGTGACCGCCGCGACCAGCCTATCCGCCGGGCTCTTGTTCTTGGCCATTCAGCACCCAGTTCCGTTCGATAAACGCCACCTCCGCGGCCACCGCCTCCGCGTAGGAGTCGAACGGCCGCGCGAGGCACACCGCCAGCCGGCGGTCGCCGGCGATCTCCGCGAGCAGGGTGAGGTCGACGTGGAACCGGCCCCGGTGGGGGCCGGCCTCGATCACCTCGACCCGGCTCGCCCGCTGCGGGACGGCCCCAGCCTTACGGAAGCCAGCTGCCGTTCGCTCCGTCCAGACGCCGCGAGTAGTCCCGTCGGGCCGATACGCTTTCAGGTTTCGATCCATGTGTTCGTCTCGCACGCTCGGCGGTCTGCCGGGCATAGGTGTCCCTCTCCCCGGCGGCCCGCAGCCGGGCCGCGTCTTCCCGCCGCACCCAGATGAACTCGATCCGCGAGTGCTGGATGTAGTAGCACGGCACGCCGGCGTACACCGACCGGTGGTACGTCACCGCCCAGTCGTCGCGGAGGGTCAGGCCGCGGCGCTTGTCCCGCGCGTAGTCCTTGAGCACCCCGCACTCGTACGGGTCGCAGTGCCGGACGAACGTAGTGTACGCGATCTCCGCCGCGGCCTCGACCAGGACGTTGATCTTGGCCGCGGTGGAGTCGACACAGCAGGTTAAGTAGGTAAAGCGTTTCGCCACCACGCCACCCGTCGTTTCGTGAGTAGTTCCGATCCTCTGCCGTCTCGCGCCAGCGCAGCTGGTTCTGATCCGCCCGGCGCGCACCTTCGCTTGCTCCGGTTTCGATCCTCGGAGGTTTCGAGTCACCGTGCCGCTCTACGTTTCGATCCGCGGCCCGGCCCTGTACATGCCGTGGTTCCGATCCGCCTGGCGACGCTGCTCGGCGACTCGTTCCGATCCCACCAGTCCAGAGCATCGACACGCTGTTCCGATCCGCCGGAGTGTGGTCTGGACCTCGCCTGTCTAGATCCCGCCGAGGACGCGAGCCTGATTGGTCGGTAGTTCTGATCCGCAGTCGCGGCAGAGTGGGGGCCGTTGTTCCGATCCGCGTCAACCGGGTGACCGGCGGGTGGTTGCGATCCGCCTGCCGGCTAGACCTTGCCGACCATGGACAGCTTGACGCTCCGCCGCCGGTGCGTCTCCTTCACCTCCGTGACCTGCTCCTCCAGCAGCTCGACCGTGTCGGTGATGGCCCGCGACACCGCCGCCTTGGCGTCGTCGTCCGTCTTGAGGACGTCGGCCAGCAGCTGCGACGCCTTCGTGACCGAGGTGAACGGGGTCGTCTTGGCGAGGGTGAGGCTCTCCAGGAGCGGCTCGAACGCCTTGACCATGTTGTCCCCGTACGGCCCGAGCATCTTCGCCTTCTTGTCCTTGAAGGCGGTGAGCTGGGTGATGATCCCCTCGATCACGGACGGGTAGATCTTCTTCTTCTCGCTCGTGGGCATCGGCTTCAGTTTGTCGGCGAACTCGCCCTCGGGCATGGGGCCGACCCACGTCGAGCTCTTGGTCTTGTCGTCCTCGGCGTACCGGATGAGGGCCTTGACGTGGCCGGCCGGGACCTTCGGGTCGTCGGCCCCGGTGACCCGCTTGACGATCTCGCCGTCGTGCATCTTGGCGTACGGCCCCGCCTTGGACGGGTACACCTTCACCCGGTTGCTCAGCTCGCCGAGGAACGTCATCATCTGCTCCGACAGCTCCGTCACGGCGTAGGACATGGCGGTCTCGACCGTGCCGGACAGGCCGGCGTCGATCCGCTCGATGGCCCGCTGCCGGAGGAGGTCGGGGAGCTTCTCGGACACGTGGTACTCGGCGAAGTTGATGACGTAGACCGGGTTGCCGTCCGCGTCGAGGCGGGGCCGCCCGTCGCCGTCCCGCTCCTTGGACACCCCGACCGTCAGGGTGAGGTCCTTGGGGTAGACCGCCTCGTCCCACGCCTCGCCGGCGTTGGCCTTGTCCATCTGCTTGACCGACGGCACGACCTTCCCGTTGACGTCGTGGGTGGCGTGGTCCATGGCGTGCTGGAGCTTCGCCACGC
>CAZVEM010000174.1:0-12687 GCA_964626165.1 uncultured Nannocystaceae bacterium | reverse complement strand
TGTTGTTGAAGTCGTGCGCGATTCCGCCAGCGAGACGGCCGATCGCTTCCATCTTCTGTGCCTGCCGATACTGGTCCTCTAAGCGCTTGCGGTCCGTAAGGTCGAGCGCAATCGAGAGTCGCTCGCCACCTTCGAGGGGTGCGACCGCGACCAGTGCAGGTACCGTCTTGCCATCGCGCCGGCGATACACGCCCTCGACCGCCAAGGTCCCTGGTGACACGGAACGCGTCGCAGTCGCGGCGGCCTCAAAGAAGACATTGCCGGCCATCAGCTCCTCCCGACTGACTTGAAGCATCTGGAGGAATGCATCGTTGGCCTCGACGATGTGACCGGCGGCGTTGGTGACCGTGATGCCGACGATGCCAGCTTCCGCCAGGCGCCGTAGGCGGGTTTCAGTGGCGCGAAGCGCTCCTGCGCGCGCGCGCGCGGCCTCGAGCTGCGCACGCACTCGCGTCCGAAGTGCACGCGCCGAGAATGGCTTTTGTAGATAGGCGTCGGCGCCCAACTCGAAGCCCTCGCTCACCGCGTCCTCGCCACTGCGGGCGGAGAGCAGAATCACCGGGATGTGACGAGTCGCCGCCGCTCTGCGTAACTCACGAACAAGCCCGTGTCCGTCCATGCCCGGCATCATCACGTCGCTGACCACCAAACTTGGTGGCTCGCGCGCGATGGCCTCCAGCGCGGTCAGACCGTTCGACGCGGTCGCGACCTGCCACTCGCCAGCCAAGAGGCCTGCGACGTAGTTTCGCATATCGGCGTTGTCATCGACGACGAGGACACGCTCGGCGCGCTCGACTTCGCCTGTCGACCCATTGTGCAGGTGCTCAACTGCGAGCGCTCCGTGGCCATCCCACACACTCGCCTCCAAGACTCGAGAGCGAACAGCTGACGCCTGCGCATGCCCTCGCTCCTGCACCACGTGCTCGGGGGGGAGATGCGCGCATCCTTTCGGGATGGCGACTCGAAAACAGCTTCCTCTTCCCGGAGCGCTTTCCAGTTGAATCTGACCGCCGTGGAGCCGCACGAGTTCCCGAACCAGTGCCAAGCCGATACCCGTGCCCTCCATGCTGCGACCCTGCGCACCATCAACACGATGAAAGCGCTCAAAGACGCGCTCCTGATCCGGCGCAGCGATGCCGATGCCGCTGTCGCGCACGGTCAGCACAACGTCGCTCGATCGCTCCACGAGCACAACCTCGATCGTACCTTGAAAGGTGAACTTGAAGGCATTGGACAGGAGGTTGGAGACGATCCGCTCCCAGAGTGCCCCATCGACGAAGACCGGCTCGCTCGGATCGGGACAATCGACGCGAAGCGTGAGACCTGCCGACTCGATGAGCGTCCGAAACGCTGCGGCAAGCCCACGTGTGAGCTCGGCGAGGTTGGTCGGCGCGAAGGTGCCCGTGAGTCGACCAGCCTCAAGACGCGCGAAGTCCAAGAGCCCGTTGACCATCGTGAGCAGACGGAGCGAGTTGCGCTGGACCGCGCGCAGTTCCTCTCCCTTCAAGCCAACACCGGCCTCAACAGCGTCCTCGACAGGGCCGAGGATCAACGTGAGCGGCGTTCGGAACTCGTGGCTCACGTTGTTGAAGAACTCGCTCTTGGCGGTGTCGAGCTCACCCAGTCTTGCATTCGCGTCGCGAAGTTCGCGAACGACCGTCGCGAGCTCATTGCTGCGACGAATGACCTCCCGTTCCATCGTCTGGGTGCGGTCTCGCAAGACCTGCCCCTCTTCCGTCGCCGCCACCAACTCCGTCACATCCTCCACACGATGGAGGATGTAGAGAAGCTCGTTGTCGGGACCGAGCACGGGCAAATTCGTCGGGCTCCAGTATCTTGTCTGGAAGCTCGCACCGTCTTCGCTGCGGATGTCGTAGCGCTGGACCGCCATCGTATCGCGGGACCTCGTTGCGATCACGCGATCGAGCGATGCTCGCAGGTTGCTCGTCCCGGTCGCCCCTGGGTCGTCGGGATTGTCGGGGAATACCTCAAAGAGCGACTTCCCCAAGGTCCCTTCGCGCGTGGTGTTCGTCGCCACCAAGCGAGAATCGGTCGCGGCAACCATTGTGTATCGAGGCGCGTCGGGGAGCAGCACGAGCAGGATGTCGGGTGACGCCTCAAAGATGCGCCGCATGTCCTGATCGAGCGGACGATTCAACACGGGTGACGTGACATTCGTCGAATCGCTCGTCATGAGTCCAGGACTCCGTATCGGAATTCTAGCAGGCTGTTCGCCAACGGATCGATCGCCTTACAATCGATCCCGGTAAACGTTCACATCGTCGCCGCATTCCCTACCCATCCGATCGCTGGGCGACACCTTCCATCGACGATGACCGAGAGTGAGCTCCGCCAGCTCTGATCACTCGAGGCGACCTGGCCTATCGGGTCGTTCGGGTTGTTCCAGTCGTTCCGGCCGTTCGAGCCATGCCTTGGCCACGAAAAAAGCCCCCGCCGAATGGCGGGGGCTTGGGTGGTCCGAGATCAGGTCGGTGCTAAGGCGTGGAGCAGCCGCCCACATCGATCGCGCAACCCACAGTGCATGCAAGCATGCCCATTGAGCCGACACCAACTTCGGTCGCACACGTTGCGGAACCAAAGTCGTCGCCGTCACACGCTTCCATCCCCTGCATGGTGCCATCACCACAGACCGGAAGCGTGCAGTCGTTCCCGCACGCGTCGTCGTCATTCATGTTGCCGTCGTCGCAGGCTTCGCCCATCTCCTGCATGCCGTTGCCGCACTTCGTGCAACCGCTGATCACGAAACTGCAGGACATGTTGTCACAGCTCAGCGTGCCGCCATCGAAGTCGCCGACCATCGCGCAGGTTGCACCGCCGAGCATGCTTGAGTCGCAGTCCTCGCCGTTGTTGATCATCCCGTCGCCGCAGAAGTCTCCACAGCCCGAGGTGACCAGCGCGGTGCAGGTGCCGTTGCAGGCCAGGGTGCCCATATCAAAGCCCTGGCTCATGCAGGTCTCGCCACCCAGTGCGGTGCCGTCGCACACCTCGCCCATGTTGATGGCGTTGTTGCCACACATCGTGCACATCGAGGTGTTGAACTCGCACATGTTGGTGCAAGACAACATGCCGCCGACAAAGCCCTCGGTGGAGCAGGTCTGCGAGTCGAGGTTGTTCCCGTCGCACTCCTCGACCATCGCCCGGACAAAGCCGTCACCGCAGGATGCGTTGACGCAGGTGTTGAGGCAGGCGTCGGTGTTGAGGTTGTTCCCGTCGTCGCATTGCTCAGCCGGGATCATCGGGTTGTTGCCCGTGTAGTGGTGCCCGTCGCCACAGTCTGGGACCGTGCAACCTTGCGTGCAGTTTGAGGTCGTGTTGTTGTTGTTCGCGGCCCCAAGGTCGCACTCTTCGCCGGCGCTCAGGATGCCGTCGCCACAGCCCGGCGGCTTGCAGGCCGTCGTGCACATGTCGCTGTTGTTCTGGTTGCCGTCATCGCAGGTCTCGTCCGGTGCAAGCAGGCCGTCGCCACACTCGGCGTCCTTGCACATGGAAGTGCAGAACTGGGTGTCGCCGTTCATGTTGCCGTCGTCACACTCCTCGCCGGCGCCTGGTTGGATGAAGCCGTCGCCGCAGTCGGGAAGCTTGCAAGACAGAGTGCAGGCGCCCGTGTTAGAGTTGTTGTTGCCAAGGTCGCACTCTTCGGTCGACCCCATGCGCATGTCGACAAAGCCGTCGTTGCACACCGGCACCGTGCACAGCGTGGTGCAGTCACCGAGGCTGTTGTCGTTGTCCTCGCCGTCGTCGCACTGCTCACCGACATCGACCACGCCGTTGCCGCAGGACTCGATCTCGCAGTTCTCGTTGCAGTTGTCGCCCGGCGTCAGGTTGCCGTCGTCGCAAGCCTCGTCGGGTCCGAGGTTACCGTCACCGCAGATGTTGTCGGTGCAGTCTGCCAAGCACGCCGCGTTGGGGCCGTTGTTCTCGCCAAGGTCGCACTCCTCGACGCCGTCGTAGGTGAGGCCGTCCCCGCAGACGTTGAGCTGGCACGTCGACGTGCACATGCCGGTGTCGGAGTTGGCCGCGCCCAGGTCGCACATCTCCATGCCCGGGAAGATGAACTCGTCGCCGCAGGAGGCGTTGACGCAGGTGTTGAGGCACGCGTCGAGGTTACTGGTGTTGCCGTCGTCGCACTCGTCGGTCGCGTCGACGATGCCGTCACCGCAGCTTGGGAGCGAGCAGTCATTGCCGCACTCATCGTTGTCGATCTCGTTGCCGTCGTCGCAGCCCTCGGCGGGTCCGACAAAGCCGTCGCCGCAGACGTTCTCGGTGCAGTCGGACTTGCAGGCACCGGTGTCGCTGTTGTCTGCACCGGCGTCGCATTCCTCCGAGCCCTGGACAAAGCCGTCGCCGCAGGCGGGTGCTTCGCAGGTGTCGGTGCAATCATCGGTGTTGACGGCGTTACCGTCGTCGCAAACCTCACCACGCTCGACGACGCCGTTGCCACACTCGGCATCGCCATCGCCGTCGCCGTCGCCGTCGCCGTCTCCGTCGCCGTCGCCGTCGCCATCTCCGTCGCCGTCGCCGTCGCCGTCTCCGTCGCCGGTATCAGTGGTGCCAGCGTCGTCGCCTGAGCTGTCGTCGCCGCCTTTACATGCTGGGAAGAGCGCGATCGCAGCGATCAGCGCGAGGAGGGATGCTTTTGGAAGTGTCTTCATGCTTGCTTGGTCTCCACTTGGTACGAAGGCGACGCAGGCCGCCGTGTTATGGCCGCAATTCTGCTGACGGAGTCGGCAGGGCATGCGAATTGCCGGCGAATTCCGTTCGCGTCAAGCTGAAATTTGCCGAGCCGCGGAGACCGGGAAATTGGGATGAATTCTTCGCAATTTTCTAGCCGCGCGTGAATTGTCGCGGGCTGGATCGCTCTACCCTTGGTCGCTGAGCCCGTGTGTCTCCACAGACACACGGCAGTTCGCCCATGGGAATTTACCTAGTGTAGACCGCATCGGAATTGTGGAGATCGGTCGAAATCCGCCGTTGGCGAGCGCTTTGCGAGGAAAGAGCCAATTCGCCATCAGCGACCGATGAGCTCCGCCGGCAGCAGCTCCGATTCTGATTCAGACGCTTCGGTGCGTGTGAGTCCTTCTGTTCTGCGTTTGCGGCTGCTTGACAGCCGATGAGATCGACGATGACGCAAGCCATGATTCGTCTCGTCCGCGGGGCAAATTGAGCCGATCGCGTGTCCAAGAAATTGGTTTGAGGCTGATTTTCCCTGCAATTCTCCGCGCTTCTACGGCTGAGTGAATTCAGCGCATCCGAATCGAAGACGTCGCGATCGCGCGGCCCTTTCGTGGGTCGAGCCTTCTAGCTGTGCGATCGGGGTCGTGGCCTCGCACAGGCCTAACACAGAAAAATTCTCGGTGAGGTTCGCGGAAGTGGTCCTGTGGCGGACGTTCTGCGAGTTCGCAATCGTCCGAATTTCGCGGAATACCGGCCACTACGTCGCGTTTCATAATTTCTTCATGCTCCGCCTTTACGTGGTGGTCGGCAGCTTGTACCGTGAGCTCACCTCGAATCTATGCGGAAACGCGCGCACGTGTCGTCCTTAGACGTTTTCCGCTCCTGCGCCTCTTTGGCTCCGCGTCCGTCCGCGTCCGTCCGCGTCCGTCTGAGTCCTTCTGCGTCTTAACGATTTGTGAGTTCGACGCTTACGCGCGACGCGACCGACGCACGCGCGTCGGCCCCGTCGTGGACAGGCTCAAGCGGTGCGAAGGAATCCGCGTCGGTCATCGCCTCTGTCGCGTGACCGCGCCCCGGAGCGAAGGGGACGGAGATGTTGAGGCCCGCGGCCTTTGCCGCTTGCTCAATGCCTACGCCCCCGGCGAGGACGATCACGTCCGCAAGACTCGCCCCGGCTTGAGCGGCGATGACTTCAAGCACGGCAAGTACCCTCGCGAGACGAGCGGGCTCGTTGCCGACCCAGTCGCGTTGTGGTGCGAGACGGATCCTTGCGCCATTGGCCCCGCCGCGTTTGTCCGAGCCGCGGAAGGTCCGCGCGCTGTCCCACGCCGTGCAGACCAGCTCTTGGACCCTAGGGCCACTCGCAGCGATCTACACCATGAGCGCCTCGACGTCGTACGCAGTGTTCCCTGACGGCACCGGTTCTTGCCAGAGCAGGTCGGCTGCCACTGCAGGTCGGCTTGAGGCACGTCAGGACCAAAGTAGCGCGACTTGGCCCTCATATCGCGATGCGTCATTTGAACCACGCGCGCGCGAACACCTCTGAGAAGTACGCCGGGTCTTGATGGAAGCGTTCGGAGATCTTGCGATAAGCGGGATCCTTGATCGTCGCCATGTCGGCGTCGGTCATGCTCGCGTTGAATCGAATGCTTTTATCCTCGAGGTCAGTCGGCTTGTGCTCTTCCTCGATGCGGACGGGCTCCCACTGCCACGCACCGGCGGGGCTCTTCTTGGTTCCCACTCTTGTCTGAAGAGCATCTCGAAGTAGCCGTTGTCCCAGCGCGTGGGGTGCGTCGTCCAGACACCTTCGATTCCACTCGTCACGGTGTCACGACCAGATTCCTTGCCGTTGGGGTTGCGCCAGCCCTGACCCTGTTCCACCACATCAGCTGCCTCGGGGTTTTGATCGAGCGCACTGGCGTCATGGCCAGGCAATCTTGTGAGCGGTGGTTCTCGCGACGCCGGTGGGGTGGCGCGGCGTCGCGAGAACCACCGTTACTGCAGGAAGTATCGCGTCGCGCGAGTCACACCCTGATAGCCGACCTTACCCTGCTCGATCAGGCGGTTCAGCGCACGTCGGGCTTGGACATCGTCACCACCGGCAGCCGCACGCAGCTCGACCGCGCTCATCGGGCGGCCTGCGTGCTTGAGTGCGTGATGGAGCGCGGCGTCGTAGCGATCCCTGCCGGCCTGCGTGCGGGTCTCCACCACGTCGTCCAGCACGGGCCGGGGGGCCGCAGGCGCTGTGAGGTCAGTCGTGCGATTCTTGGTCTTTGAACCCTTCGGTCGACCGCGCCCTCGCTTGATCAAGAGAGGTGAAGGCGCGTGTTGGCCCAAATCACCCGTATTGGATGCTTGCGTGAGCTTCTGACCCACTCCGACGTTGCCGATCAGGTCGCCGACGGTCACCTGCCTCGCCAGCTCGGCGAAGCGATGATCGATGAGGCGGGCCAATCCCGCGAGCGAGAGCTCGGGGAGCGAGCGGACGATGTCTAAGAATATTCGACGTTGAAGTTCTTGCGTTGAGAGAGGTGCCATCGAGCGAAACGCTAGCGGAGCCGCGTTCGGGGCTTCAACTAGACCTGCGACGGATTCCAGGCCGGCGCCACATCCGCCGCGTGTGGAAAGGCCGTATGGCGCGTGCCTTCGCGGGAGCAGCCCAGACACCCGCAAGCACGATCAAGGGACCGAGGGTCGGAATGCCAAGCTCGACAAGTGCAATCGCGCCACGTGCCACGATGTAGCCACGGCAGGCGATGGTCACGAGGGCGACATAGCCAAGCCAGGTCCAGACGGGCAACTGAGCGTGCGGACGAAGGCCTCGGCCAGCCATCAACCACGCGCTCGATCCACCCGCAACCACAAGCGTCACGACCCAGTGCATCGCGAACTGCCGTCCTGCGAATCCGTGCGTACCAGCGATCGCCGCAATCCAACCCATGAAGTTCGCGACGATCAGGGCGCCAAATATGCGGCGGCCGCCGTCGCCGACGCCACATCGCGAATCACCCTGATCACCCTGATCGCCCTGATCACCTTTACCACCGTGATCAGGCGGACCTGTCCCAAGCTCGTCTCGACCGCGCGCCTGCTCGGACCCAGCGGAACGCCGTGGGTGATTCATTGCATCCCCATCAAGCCCGTCGTCAGCAAGGCGACAAGCGCGTCGAGAGCCAGTCTCGCCTGGGGGCCGCGGCATCGGACCGTGACCTGCTCGCCCGGGGCCACGCCAAGCATGAGCAGATCCACCAAGCTGCGGGCGTTGGCGGCACACCCGGCCGCGGACACGACCAGCGCGTCACATTCGAACTCCTGGGCGCGCAGTACGATGCGCCGCGCGATGCGTGCGCACAGTCCCCTATCTGGACTCATGCGCGCGCTCGCGGTGACTTCGTCTTGTTCTCGTCGATTCGCCACATTGGCTCCTGTCTTTCGCCACTCGCAGACGGCGGTGCGTCGGAGCGGCTTGGTGTGTTGAAATTCGTTTGTGCATTAGAGGAATGCGCTCCTCCACGAGCCTCCCCGCAGACGTGCGATCTGCCCGTCTTGAGGTGACTGAATCGGGCCGAAATGCTCCGACCGCAGATGCATCTGCCGCTGATTGCCGCCTACTTGCTCAAGCCACGATTCGGCGGGTCACGTGCCTGGTGCCGTGTGACGCCGATCTACGGGTCCCATGGCGTGCAGTGATGCTCGACGTGCGCGAGGTAGCGGTTCGACGACGCCACGAACTTCGAAGCGTCGCGATCGCGATCAGGCAATCGGCGGACCGCGGGCGTATCCACTCACGCCTTCGAGCCGTGGCGCCGCACTGCGCTGCGACCAAAACGCGTCAGGCGCGACCGCAAACGCCGGAACCGGCGAGCGCTCCATCCAAGGCAATGTGGCCACGGGAAGATGGCCGCTCCCGATGGGGTCTTCGGCGCGAGTGCGCGAGGACGCATTGGATTCGCCCTCTTTCCGCCTGCCGTTCGAGACACCACACCAAGAGCCAGCGGTAGCGCGCTCACCCTCCTCAACCGCAGCGGACGCCCGCGGCGTGCCGAAGCCTGCCCACAGCAGGAACAGCAGCGCTGCCACGACCCGTCGGCAAGCGTCCATCGGGGTGACAGTAGCATCGGCAGGAAGGTGAGTCCAACGATCGAGCGATCGCATCCGCGCCGACCTTCGACGCGCTCGCCTGCGCAAGGTGTCCGGTCAGAATCAGTGCCGAGGCGTGCTAGCTAAAGGTAGGCCTGCGTTCGCGGGCGCGGATGCGGGTGCGGATGCCCGCTCAAGCCATGCGACTCGGCCCCACCGACCCGGCCGGCACCTAGCGGCACACGCCCCGCGAAGATTCATGGACGGCCACAGCCACAGCCACAGCCACAGCCACAGCCACAGCCACAGCCACAGGGAAATCACAATGACACCTACGCCGTTCAAACTTCGCACCGTTCGGTGGCTCAGCGAACTCGAAGGTCCTGCAGGTCACGTGACCGTGCGCGAGATCATCCCATTAGGGGCCGGTGGACCGACCCGGATCCAAGCCTACTGGCACGCAACCTCCACCGCGTGGCGCTGGGCACTCTCCGGGCTCTACGCCTTCGGGCTTGGCGTCGTGCTTTTGATGTTCAATCCCGGCCCGGTTTCCGCGGCCACACGCACTGGCATTCAGTCCGTCGGCGGTGCCTCGACAACTGCCGCCGCCGCCTGCTTTGCGGCAGCGGAAGTCAAGCGTCGCAAGAGTCGAAGCCAACTGATTGTCGAGGTCATCGATGGTCGCTCGCCGCTCTCTGCGAACGCTGTCACCGCGATCGCAGAGCAGTCTCATGGGGTTGCGACGTGGATCGTCACTGAGGTCGCTCCGCAGGCGGAAGCGATCGAAGCAGCCGCATCACTTGGGATGAAGGCATTTGTCGCCTCGCCGCACGGCTACAGCGAGGCGACTCAGGCATTGCGCATCTCGCTGTGACGCGCAGGTCGGCGTCAATGTAGCGGTTAGAACGCTAGCGAAGCCCCAAGCGGACCGAGGCCCAAGCGAAAGGGTCGACGAGATTTTTGCGGCGTTGCGGGTAGACCAAGTTTGCGATTGGCCCGCGCTCGCGTGGCGAGCCCCGCGGCGAGGATTGCGGCTCCCGTCACCGTCAGACCAAAGCCGATCAGCGCGGAGGTCTTTGCCGCATCTCGTCGGTACTCCTCACGCCGCATGAGCTCTGCATCACTCACGACGGTGTTGTTGGCCTGCCGATCCTCGACGATCTCCGCTGCGACAACAAACGGGAGAGCCACTACAACCATGGAGGTCAGGCCTCCCACAAAGACGACGGAGCCGCCGATGACCAGTCCGTTGCCCGCACGCTTCTGACGACGCAGCGCGGGATCCATCGGCCTCGGCTCGGCGACGGGTCCCTCCGGCGGAGGCTCTGACACTTCGCCTTCGGGCTCGCGATCGGTGCTCGCCTGAAGTTCGGCGAGCTCGGCGCGTCGCACCTTGAGTTCGACGAGCGTCGGATCACCTTCGTCGGGATTGGGTGTGCGTGCCAAGTATGATTCCTCGGCGCGCGCGAGGAGCTCATCGGCAACGACGAGGTGGGCGGCCTCGCCATCGCGATCAAACAATTGGCGTTCAGCGTGGGCGATGGACACCAGAATCTCTTCGCGCATCGGTGCTTGTGCTTCGTCCTGTGCGACCAGGCCATAAGCCTCCCGCCACACTTTGATCGCCTCTTCCCACTCCCCTTCGTCCGCGAGCTTGGCCGCACGCTGCGAGATGCTCCGTGGAGATTCGGCGGCGGCCTGACTCGACTTGGGTGGCGCGGCCGCGTGCAGCTCAGAAGGAACTTGTCCGGCAAGGATCACAAGTGAGCACAGCAGCGTGGACAACATCGTGGATGGCGTCGTGGATGAACGTGTTGGCAGCACCGCGGACATCACTGAGGACTTGCGGGTGTTCCACCTTGAGCCGCGCTGCATCGCATGACGTGCCATGAACTGCTCGAGCTGGGCGTCACGATTTTCCATCGCTCCTATCTAGGACGCCGATCGATCCGACTCAAATTTGCCTGATCGGCAGCAGGATGCGCGAGGCGGGATGCTTTTGTGCATTCGTCTTCACTGTTGACCGCGGTCAAGACGTTTCCCTCGACTCATGACCACGCTCGGTCGTGATGCGTGCCACTCTGGGTGTGTCCCCTCAAACACCCTCGCACATGCGGCGACACTCGCTTCACTACCGCAGAACGATGTTCACGGAGGAAATTCCGCGAAGAGTTTTTCGCGGTGCGCGTCGTCACAAGGCCCCCAGTATCGTCTCGCACGCTCGACGGAACGCTGAGCGCCAAGTTGGCGCGACAGGCCGGAGCCACGACGCACCTCACACCACGCTGATGCCGACGCGATTTCGCCCCGAGTGTTTGGCGTTGTAGAGCGCTTCGTCGGCGCGCCGCAGCAGGTCCATAACGGACTCCTCCGCCTTCCACTGCGCGACGCCAATTGACGTTGTGATCGGAAGGGAGTCTCCACCGGGCAGCCTCAGTGGCGATTCCGCGATTAGGACGCGGGCACGCTCAACGGCAAGTCGTGCCGCTGATTTCTCGCAGGCCGGCAGAATCTGCAGGAACTCCTCGCCTCCCCAGCGGGCGACGATGTCGGTTCGTCTCACCACGCGATTCAAGAGCCGCACGATGTGCAGCAGCGCGAGATCGCCCACGTCGTGCCCGTGTTCGTCGTTGATCGCTTTGAAGTGGTCGAGATCAAGGATCGCAACGGAGAACGAGATCCCGTGGCGCACCGCGAGCTCCGCGTGATGTTCAAGCATCGCGAGGGCATGCCGGCGATTCCAGGCACCGGTGAGTGCATCGGTTGCTGCGGCGCGGCGGGCCTCCTCGTTTGAGACGACCGCCTGCAGGATCGGTGCGAGCTCAGACGCGACAAGCCCGAGGAGATCAGCCTGCTCGCGCTCGCCCGAGAGTCGCGCTGCAAGTCGACCGACTTGAACGCCGCCCAGTTCGATCGAATGCACCCGCACGTTCCTTGGATGGGGCGCGGTTGCACGGTTGGAATAGCGATCATCGACACAGACCTGCATGACAGGCCGGCCCTTCTCGTCGATCCAATCCAACGCCGTTCGTGCCTCGGCAACTCCATCGTCATTGCCTTCCCTCAGCGCAACGATGCCTGCGCCATCGTGGCCGCGCCGCGTCGAGAGAGCGAGCCAGTGCAAGTCCATGACTCGATGCATGAGCTCGGCCAGCTCATGGAACAGCGAGGTGACCGAAGACGCCAGCGCGGCGCCACGCAGTTGCTGCGCAAACACAGCGCGAAGAAGCGTCTCATCCAGGAGGTGGCCCATACGCACGGGGATGTCGCTGGCACGGACGGATTCGCGACTCCGGGGACGCGTGTGTTCCGACGCCTGTCGACGCCGACGCGCCACAGCGTCCTGCTCGACCAATGGCGCGAGGACCAGTCCAAGCTCGTTTACCGCGGACTTCTCAAGCACCATGCTTGCGCCTGATTCGAGTGCCCAGAACCTGCGCAACTTGGTCAGTGTTGCGCTGAGCAGCACAATCGGAATGTCCCGCGTCGCTGGGTCGCCCCTTAGGAGACGACAGAGCTGGACACCCGACAGCCCTCCCATCTCCATATCCGAGAGGATGAGGTCGGGCGGGGACTCCAATGCCTGCGCCGCACCATCCTCTGCCGACTCGGCCAGCGCGACGTCGTAGCCCCGCGTCGCAAGAAATCGCTCCAGGTAGCCCCGTGTGGCCGGACTGTCGTCGATCACGAGGGCCCGTCGTCGCTGCTGCACTAGCGTATGGCCATCAGGGGGCATGCCAGCACACCAAAGCAAGCGCCGCGCCAAGTCTTGTTTGGTGGCTCGACGGTAGGTCGAGACGCGGCTGCGTGCCCGGAGCCTGGCGCGATCGTAGCCGACCGTGTCCCGCCACCCGCAGGTGTGGCTTGGTTACGGCACTGCCTCTGAAGACCCTGAACGTTCCCACCGGATCG
>CAZVEM010000173.1:0-12766 GCA_964626165.1 uncultured Nannocystaceae bacterium | reverse complement strand
ATTTCAAGTATAAGTTATACTTCAAGTATAGAATGGGCATCATAGAGCTATATAGTAGTAGAAAATAGTAGATAATTTTAGGAAAAAATTTTTGAGCACGTTACTTTTATATGAGGCCGTCCCTGTATAGAAAACGAACATTCCCTAGCCCTATTAACCTAACCACTGTCCAATATCTATACACCTCACCCAATACTTTAACGTTTGTTACATTCCTCCGATTCGCCGTCGCCAACTGTCACCTTTCTATACACTTGCCTTTCCTTGTCCATTAGTGTATTATTATGATACTCTCACCCTGCCCAAAATGCCCAAACATACCTGCCTCATCTGTGACGTTCCTATGACCTTTCGCGGCGTCCATTGCGACCGCTGGGAATGCGTAGCTAAGGGAATGGAGCTAATCGAGGCTGAGAAGGCCAATCGTGCGGCATCCATGCCCACCATGCCCCTGACTCGCCCTAAGCCCATAGCAGTCAACCTAGGCGATTCCAAGCGTACTCGTGAGACCCCTTACAATCGTCGGCATCCTAGGCGTAAAGGTTTTTGGGGATAAAACTTCCTCTTGACTTTCTCGTGTAACGGTCGTATTATTCGTTAACCTCAATACGGAGTCGTTTCCATGAAGTGCATCGTCTGTGGTGCCCCGGCTCTCCCGAACTTCGACCTCGCGGTGTGCGGTTCCACTTGCGAGTCGGTGGCAGAAGCGGGGCACGCGATCGGGTGGTTCATCGCCGAGCGTTATTATCAGGAGGACAAGGCCGATTTCGACGATATGTATTTCGGCCCGGAGGACTACGAACCCAACTGCTACGATGGGACGTATTCGGAGGAGTAACCCCGAATGACCAAAGAGGCCCCAGCTAGGACAGTGGGGCTTTTTTGTTACATGCCCGTGAAAGGAATGGTTTGACCGATGGCGACCTGAGTAAATGTCACGAAAACTCGCCCTTGACTTTCCACGAAAAATGTGCTAGCTTGCTTGTGTCACCCCAACCCGAGCCACGCCCATGACATATCTCAATGCTTTCGGACGCGCCCTTTCCACCTTTGTGGCTGATTCCAAGCGCGCCCATGGTGCCAACTTCGGGGGGTTTTCGGTCAATGTGGTGGATGGTTCGCGTGTGCTCAACATCCTCGACGTTCGCGGACGGGTGTTGACGGATGTATCCATGGATGACGGTGATACCTTCCATCATCCGTCCAGCCGCTATTTCGTGGGGCATTTTGAAATCGCGGAAGCACCCACGGAAACCGAAATGTGCGCGATGGCTATTCACTTCGGAGCGGACGACTAATGGACGCCCTTCCGACCTATACCGATGACATCCCCGACGCCCCTGTGAATACGGTGTGCGAGGACGGAGTGGCCCCATATGACTGTGCGGGTGTGTTAACCTGTTGCGACTGTGGGGGGCACGATTGCGGGTGTCGGTATTGCTGGTCCTGCAATGCGTGTGAGGTTTGCCGCTAATGACTCTTATGGTTAATCTCGCCCCAAAGATGCGCTTTGCACTGGCAAGGGATGTGCGGCTACTTCCTTGCTCGCATTCCCACGTTCCCTATACCGGAAAAATGCCTTGCACTGGTTCGCGTATCTGTACGATGTGCGGACTCAACTTTTCTGACCCCCTGCGCCGGAATCGCTAATGGGTTTGTTACATTCGGTAGAAGGAATGGGTTGACCGACCACGACCTATACTCATTTCAAGTATGGGTCGTTTAGTGATTATGCGACTGCCTTCCAATGTGCGGGAAGTTCTTCCTTCACTTCACCATCCCGAACGAACACGACACCATCGACCCAGAACGTACGGGGATTTTTGCGCGATGAGTGAATCGACCCAGCACAGCAACTCAAACTCACCCTTCCGATTCGTGGCGTAGAGGACATGATTCGGCATGACCAACTCCATTTGAGGTTACCTTTAATATAGGTTAATCCCCAAAAAAGTCAATAGCCAGTTTTTCTTATTTTTTGTTACATGGGGTTGATAGAATGGGTGGGTAGACGTTGCCACACGAAATATCACGAAAAACTCGCTCCTGACTTTTGTAAGAAATGGTGTATCTTATAGTTAACCCTTATGACGAGGCCGTGACAATGGCGAACCGACTCCGCTCCATGTTCCACACTCCCGCCGAACTCGCACAGATGGCAGTCAATCGCGCCGAGGTGGAGGAATACCGCCGTGATATGGGTATTCTCGTGTGCAAGGTGTGCAAGGCTGAATATACCGTAGAAGCCGGAGAATGCACCAACTGCCAGTGCGATATGGACGCCCGTTATCACCACTTCGGCCCGGATAACTAAAATGCACATCTTCGCCAATACATTCACTCGGGGATTGTCCCGTTGGGGGATTTTCACCAATCTATTCACTGGTGAGGATTTTTGGTATTTCGATGTGCATACGCCATGGATACAGGTGCATATCTATGAAACCGAAACGTGGGTGCCATCGTTTACCCTCTTGTGAGTATACCGAGAGGGTTGTTACATCGCTTTGACGGAATGGGTTGAGCGATTGCCGACACCGCATAGCCGCATTGTCACGAAATATTGCCCCTTGCGTTCCGTAGATAATAGGTGTATAATACAGTTAACCCCAATACGGAGAACGTTACACAATGGCCCGAGTCACCAAGGAACTTCTCAGCAACCGCGTCGATGCTCTTAACCGCGTCTTCGCTCGTCCCATGGCTCCCTACACGCTCGACGAGACCACGAAGCACTACACGCCCAATAAGGGCAACTTCCATCTTTCGGAGGCCAACGGTGGGGTGTCGCTGGTCGAGATGGCCGAGGGTGGTGGTGTGCGTACCGTCTTCGAGCGTGGGTCCAAGGCGCTCATCTTCGACATGATGGGTGCGATGATGATTGGTGCGGACTTGGCTAAGAAGTAATCACCCACACAACCCAACGACAAAACTCCCGATTGAATAGGTCGGGAGTTTTGTTACATGTCCGTGAAAGGAATGGGTAGAGTGACCTACGACCTACTGTTTATTGCTCCATTCTTCGATTCTCTGGTGGGTCGATTCCGCAAGGGTGCCAATGAGAAACCCCAAGGCAAAGATAGTGCCTTTGATACCCCATGCCTCAAATGCCGCAAGGCCAGCGATACCAAAAATCAATCCAGCAACAATGGCCGCAACGATTTTCATGTTAGGATACCAGAGAAGTTGAGCGACGGTCAGCAAGCTTCGCCGCAAGATAGATAGCCGCAATCCTGACCAGTTCATCCCGAGCTTCGACCATGGGATACGGGATTTGAGCCATGTGCCGAGACAGTTCCGTCACCATGGCCCGATGATTCTTCAAGGCCACGAGGGGATTCTGATTCGCTTCTTCGAGGAGTTCGGCAACCAAGATATCGCGGACCATGTGTAACGCTCGTCGTTTGGGTTAAAGGGAATATAACCAATATCCCCAATAAGTCAAGTCCGCACGAAGTTACACGTATTGTCGCGGAACGGAGGGTATTTCTCAGCAACCCACAGAGGACCGATGATGCGCTTCACTTCCTGCCACTGTCCATATGTGGGAGAAAACACACGAGTCTGCACATACATTCTTCCGGTGGTCAAATCACGCCAGAGCTTCGGGAATAGCCACATGATTACCTCGTGATTTCGGTTTGGGTAGTCACAACTTCGATGATACGGTGCGGACCATACGAACCCAAATCCGGGTCAGCATCCCATTCATCGGCACGGGTCCGAGCTTGGGCAGGAGTATCCGCCGAACCAGCGAGCCAGCCCAATCCCGCCCACTTGGGATAGTGCTTATGGACAATCATGTATGTGGTCGTGCTCTTTGAGTGTGTCATGCCTGTAATCTAATGACGTTACATTCATCGCGCAAGTGTCATGTTTCTTGACAGTGAGGGCATTCGTCCCTCCAACCATTCCTTATCACACGAATGTAACAAAAACACCGAACCCCCCGCCACTCATTCGAGTAAGCAGGGGAACGGTTGTTTACTTAAGGCAGTTCACGCACGTTACGCCTTGACTGACTTCATCGACGACGAGCGTGGAAACTTTCATCTGCTTCCCGCACTTCGTGAAATCGAATATCGCCTTTCCGAGTTTCACGGCTTCGTATAGATGCACCTTTTTCTTTGCCATGGGTTAGTAGTTGTTGTAACGGATGGCCTTCTTCGCGGCGGCAGAAGGCGTGTAGTCATCCTCCCACATTTCTCGGTAGTTGACATCGGCAAGGTCAGCGGCGACCATTCCGACAGTGTTGAGAAGAAGCTTGTTCACCTTTGCCATCCACTCCTCGAACGTCTTTGCCATGGTGCGGCTCCGTTGGGGTTACATGTATAATAGCACAGTTACACAAGGAATGCAAGTGTCAAAAAACGCGACAATCTCTCCATCAATCAAACATTCCTTATCGGAGCCATGTAACAAAAATCCCATAGTTGACATTTCGGATATTCGGTGTATATTAAATCCATCACTCTAATGGAGAACACAATGCGTTTCGTGGTCGTTGATGAGAAGGGTATCCGCGTCGAGGAATGCCCGGATAATACCCAACTCGAAGCAATGCAGAAGGCGGTGGGCGGTCTTATCGAAACCATCTTTACCATCCCCAATCCCAACAGTGACACCACCACGCATATGCTGACGGGGTACGTGAACGAAGAGGGGCTGTATATCTTCGACGCGCCTAATCATTTCCGGGCGAGGCATGAGTGCGGTGCTACCCGTGGTCCGGTGGTCATCGCTGGACTGGACATGGCTAACGGTGGTGCGCTGTCCCTCTCGGACGACGATATCGAATACATCTACGGCCGTGTGACCATGGCGGCATCAATCTACTTCTAATCAAAAAAAAGCCTTATCCTCGGAAACGGGGGTAAGGTGTGCGCCGTCTCACACCATTCCATCAAGCCCATGTAACAAAAAATCACTATTGACTTCTTTGGGTTATTGACTATATTACGGTTAACCCGAAAGGAGAGCACAATGCGTTACAAACACAGCACAACTATCGAATGCCCGATGTGTGAAAAGGATATCACCGTCACGGGCAAGGTTCACAAGACGAATGATTCCCATTGGGAGCAAGGGGATTACGAAGTCGAGGAAGTCGATATCACCGAATGCCCTTCATGCGGCGCGGAAGTTGCTGATACGGCGATTGACGCGATTTCTGACACCGATGAGGGTCCGACCGATGATTATGACGGCCCGGATACTCTCGAAGAAGTTGAGCCGCTGGATTGGGAACCGTTTGAATACGATTACCCAGAACTAGACTCTATCCCCGACGAGGACTAAATGACTCCTGAACAGTGGGAAGCAAAGGCGCGATATCTTGCCGCCATGATTGCCCTTATCCCCAAAAATATGATTATCCTTCCAACAGAGGATGACATGGATTTGGCCGATGACGTTCTCGCCCAATACCCACCAGAGGAATAGTAGGACCCTCCATCATTCCTTATCAGACGATTGTAACAATAATCCCTAGTTGACTTATTAGGGATTTCGTGTATATTACGGATAACCTCTAGAGGACACCATGAATCACACCGAAGCAATCCGCCTAGGAAATGAAGCTCTCGCCAAGCATGGACTGACGGCGAAGGGGTGGCGGTTCAAGCTCAATACCAATCGGTCGCGCCTTGGAGTGTGTAAGTTCGCACGAGTCAAGCGCACGTTCGGTGGTGCTATTCGTATCCCAATCAATCGGATTGAGATTTCCATCCATGCGGTTGCCATGGGATTGGAGACGTTCAACAATACCCTACTCCATGAGATTGCCCACGCGCTTGCAGGACCGGAAGCGAAGCATGGGCCCGCGTGGAAGATGGTTGCTCGCTCCATTGGTTGCACGGCGGAACGATGTGGGGTAATGGAAGCACCCTCGCGGTACATCGGTACGTGTGGGTGTGGGTTCACGGCAAAGCGCAATCGTCGTACCGAACGGATGTTTCGCCTTCGGCACACTCGGTGTATGCATTCAGTACAGTACAACAATGGAACACTGGTGTGGCGCGATGCATCCAATAAGGTGGTCCATCCGGAAAATGGCCTTGCTCTCCTCCGTTCATTAGGATGGTGAACGGAGTTGTCTTTCCATTATTCCTTATCAGACGATTGTAACAAAAACACCGAAACCCCACCGATTACGTCGATGGGGTTTCGTAGATTAAAGAGGCGAAGATTGGCGTCTCCGTTCTCCGCAATAACCTAAACCGCCAAGTCCAGGTCATTACTTGCGGGCAGTACCTTATGGTATTGCTTCGCTAAATCTTAAAGTGTTTCACATGGACTACATTTTGCTAACTGGCCTAGTTAGCTATTACATCGGATTAGAAGCCGCATCGGTGTGCCCTCCTCAAGACGTTGCAAGGTGTTCGCATTAGGTTTTGGTGTCAAAGGTGAGCTAGGTTAGATTACCGACGCATAGGCTTCTCCCGTGAATATTGGTGTGGTGACCAATGGCGAGGGGTGCATCTTGTCGCCCTGAGCTTCAACCATCGGTCATATGAAGTAAGCTACACCGTTACAGAGCCATTGTCAAGCCCTACTGCACGAAGAAATCCCCGACAATCCGAGCCGTTGCGCGTGGGGCCACTTCGTTGGTTAGCACTTCCTGAATCCGTGCGTTGGCATTCTTCTCGCGGTCCTCGCCACCAAACACCCCAAGCACATGTTCGGGGCCGCCAAGATGCCACTGAGCCATCACGACGATGACCGAGGGAACGCCCTTGAGATTCATGCTCGCGCCTTGGATTTTGCCGCCCATGATGTTCTCCGTTGCTGACATAAGTAAGTTACACCGTTACATGGCATTTGTCAAGTGTCAAAAAACGCGACAATCTCTCCACCCATTCCATCTACCGAGTGTAACAAAAATCTCCACTTGACTTTCATTGTGTAACGGTTTATCTTACTTGTATGGGGAAATGCTTTAATAGGGCAACGTGACGACTCTAGCCTACGGGTGCGGTAGCGTTACGCTCCAAGAATCGGTATCTTGGTTCCCCACTTGACAAACCGATTGTAACTGATTAGCTTTAGGACATAGGGTAAGGGCCATGGATAACCGAACCCGAACCGACCGATAGCATAAATGGGAAAATGCGCTCGTTCATGGCGAGAGATTGGGGTTCGAGCCCACCGTTCGGTTTCTTTCAAGGAGAATCATCATGAAGTGGTGGATTGGATTAGCCTTTGTCGGTATCATCGAAGCGGCGCTTGGCCTTGTGAATGCATGGCTATTCGAGACAAAGATGGGAAGGTCATCGCATCATCGGCTACCTTAAACCGGGAGAGACTGGTAATGTTCACAAAGCGTAATATCGAAATCATCGATTTGATTGGGGTGCTCATCGCGTTGTCTGCCGCAAATACCAATCTCGTGCATTCCGATTTGTTGGATGATTTTTCCGACCGAACCAAGGCGACTTTCGGTGATGCCGATTTCACGATTATCACCGGACTCCAATGTGGCGCGGAGCTTTCGGACTGTATTCCCGATGGGGAGTATACCGATAAGGTGAAGAAGGTTATCGAAGCTCTCGAAAAGGAACCTTGGGTAAATCTCGAAACATAACAAAAGAAAAATCATGTGTAGCAGTAGTACCTATTTGGGGAACCTGTTACGGACTCGACGGCGATCGGGAAAAGGTGGCTCCTTGCCGAGGGCTTACATATGATTACCTAGAGGGAGGGACTAGCCTAACGGCAGTCTTCTCCCTCATAGTTTTGTGTGCGGCTCTCCACCATTCCTTATCACGGCTATGTAACAAAATACCCAATATCCCACGAGTCAAATGGGGATATTGGGTATTTGTCGGAATGCCGTATGCCTTTGCCCGGACCATTCCTATATTTGGTATTCAGCCGATTTCACTCCCATATGCTACAAGTTACGGTTTGCATATGGGAGCGGGATTTTTCCGGGCCTTTCCCGATTACTTGACGCTCACGATAAAGCCGTTCTTTGCCTTACAAGCCGCGTACCACGAGTGAGGCTTGGGATAGTGCGGACCTTCCAAGAAAATGTCACCGTCCGTCGGTTCATTTCCACCGAACGGCCCCGGTTGCCAATACGTCACCTTCTCACCAGCGGCCACAGCTTCCTTGAGGGCCTTCTTGCTCTTGAAGTTCGTATGCGTGTACATGGCTAGTTGGGTTTGGGTTATACCGTAAGATACTACGTTACAGAGGGGTTGTCAAGTGGGGTTTCTTGAGGGAATAGGCGTTCACCCTCTTAATGAGCGATGTGTGACTAGCACCGCTCCCGTGTCTTTAGGATTCATTCTTCCCCTCCTGACACAAGTAAGTTACCCTGTTACATACCAAATGTCAAGGGCACCAAAATGAAGCGCCTCTCCACCATTCCCTATCAGACGATTGTAACAATATTCCCGCACACAATACATAGAAGATTTTTGAGCCTACCCCTTGCATTCTCTAGGTAACTATGCTATTATACTTGTGTGGTCACCAACGACCCAAACAAACAAACCCTTAGCAGGAGATTTACAAATGAGCAAGGTCAAGGCAAGTGCGGCGGCTTCTGCGGCGCTGGCAGTTCTCAAGATGGCGCTTCCGGAGGGGGCCAAGGTCACGCCCATCACGCGGTACGAGGGTGCGAACGGTACGAGCCGCGTGGTCCAGTTCCTCGCCATCGTGGACGGTGCGATTTCCGATATCTCGGAGTCGGTCGGTGCGGTGCTCGGTTTCCGGGTCCATGCGAAGCATCCCGGCGTGGTCGTGAATGGCCTTATCTACAATCCGGAGTCGGTGGTTTCGACGCTTTCTTCGGCGGTCTATGGCAACGCTTCGGCGGTCGAGGCGAATACGCTCTAAGCGTATCAAGATGTGAGAAATCCCGCTCTCGTGAAATATCGGGGGCGGGATTCTTGCATTTATTGAGATTATGCGCCTCTCCACCATTCCCTATCAGACGATTGTAACAAAAAATCAATACTTGACATTTTGGAAATATTCCGTATATTACGGATAACCCTCATATAGAGACTATTACAATGGCTAAGGCGAAGTTTCCTAAGTGGATTCGGGTTGTCAGGGATGGTTCCGTCCCCCGGTATAGCATCGACGGGGAAAAGATGACTGGACCAAAGGCAGTCGCTCGCCATCTCAAGTTCCTTGAAAATGAAGTGGTGGAATGCTTCGTCGCTATTTTTTGCGATGCCCAGCATAACATCATCAGTAGTTCAATCATCACGAGAGGACTAGTCAATACTTCGCTTGTGCATCCTCGTGAGACGTTCCGCTTGGCGATTATGGAAGGGGCAGTCGCTATCTGCATTGGTCACAATCATCCTACGGGTGTGGTGACTCCAAGCCCCGATGACAAAGCAATAACGTCTCAGCTTGTTGCGGCTGGTAGGCTTCTCGACATTCCGGTACATGACCATATCATCATCGGTCGGGATGGAGCATACTTTTCTTTTGCCGAATCCGGATTGATGTAATCTCTAGCCGAGTGAACATACCTCGGTTAGAGTGCCTTTCCACCATTCCCTATCAGACGATTGTAACAAATCTCCCGGACCCTTTCGGCATATCCGGGAGACGTTTACTTTTACCTTACTTTATGCCAGTTCCAAAACCTCACCATTGAGCGCGGCACGAGAGACGGCGGCAAGGTCAAACTGGCGGAACCTGCCAGAGTATGCCATCTTTTCCAGCTTGCGCTTTGCGATGGTCTTAGGGGCAGACTTGACAGTCTTATACTCCCCCGGCACGAGGATGGTCTTTTTCTCGACCAAACCGTTGACGTAAAGAGCGCCCGTTTCCTTGTGCATCTTGACACCACGGAAACCGTTGAGAGTAAGATAGGTGTCGGCGTTGGTATAGTCGGGGTTATAGCCGATACCCACTTCCAGAGACTTGTGACGGGACGCGAGAAGTTCCGAGCAAGCGAGAACGTTATGCTCACGCGCTCCGATACGGGTGAGAAGCGAAAGGGCACGAGTAAGGTAGGTGATATCCTTACGGTACATTTCCTCAGTGGAGCCGCCGAGAATGATGGAATACTTGGCCGTCTCACCCTGCTTATTCGTATAGGTGAAGCTAGCGAAACGTGCGCCAGTCAGTGCGGCAAGTTGGGCGAGCAGGGCGTTCTGCATTGTCACAGTCTCCGTTGTTGGTTACCCTTAATATAGTCAGTTACATAAAAAATGCAAGTGTCACTTTTCTTGACAGTTGGAATCTTCGGCCCTCTATCATTCCATATCAGGCGATTGTAACAAAAATCTCCCCTTGACATTTTGTATGTAACGATGTATTATTAGTGAAATGCCGACCACGCCAAGCTGTCAAGAAAATAAACAGTGCCCAAAAAATCCCTATGTTATTGTCTAAAAAGACGATAGCAGGGATTTTTGGCATTTGTTACATTTTGATATATATGAGTATATTCCGAATAAGGAATGTATTCATGAAATCATCATGAATGGTCATCATCGTCACTGTTACATCGGTCTCTTGACAATGGTATCATCGTTGTATATATTCAATTAACCCCATTCGGAGCATCATCATGAAGGTCAAGGAATTGATTGCCGAACTTCAGAAGTGTGACCCTGAAGCTCTTGTGATGTATGAATACGATGGTGGTAATATCGAAGTGGTCACGGTCGATACATGGTTCTCCGAACAATTCAAGACATATTCCGATGAAGTGGCGAAGGCGAAGCGAATCCGAAATATTGTCGAGTTGCGCTAAGAGGTGGGAGGTGTGAGGTGGTTCATCGCATCATCGTTGTTACCTACTGCCCCTTGACAGCCCCGCCGTGACGTTGTATAATGCATTAACCCAATAATGAGGTATGGATGCGTATCTATCGCGTTGAGCACAAAGAAAAGAAAAAGGGACCATACACGGCAACATATACTTACACGGTTCTTCCTTCGGCGTGGGGTATGGGTATCGGTGACAAGCATCCTGCTCCGTTTTGCGACGGATTGGATAAGTCCAAGCCCATGCTTCCCGGTGTGGATTGGTTCTGTGGATTTCGGTCTATGGAATCGCTCTACGACTGGTTCTACAATGCCGCTGTTGTGGAAAAGCTCATCGTCGAGGATTTCGTGATTCGTGTATTCGATGTTCCTGCTGGTTCTTATCGGGCAGGATTGCGTCAGTATACTTTCAAGCGTAACGAACTGGATGTCAAGCTTGAGATTCCCTTGGACGTTATGAAGTGTTCGGACCACACCACAAACCCCTATCTGGATTAATCATGAAACCCACAATCGCACGAAACGAAGCCGAAGCATGGAGCCTGTTGGCCGAGTGGTTTGCTCAGGATATTGAGCGAGAGTTTATTTGTTCTGCCCTTTCTTGGTTCGTGTCGAGGGGAATTGAATTTCTTACACCCGAGCTAGCGGACGTAATGCTCGCTCGTATTCACGGCCATATCCGTCATGCCGACCCGCTCTCATCGTGTACGCTGGATGTTGATGATGAGACGACCGGAACGAAGTGGCAGAATAAGAAGTCATCCGACGCCCGAGTGATGTTCTGCCTGTTCATGGAAATGGAATGCAAACGAGGCGTCAAGGCATAAATACAAAGAACCCACCATTTCGCGTTTGCGGTGGTGGGTTCTTCATTCAATCATTCCCTTTCAGGCGATTGTAACAATCCTTACGGCGTGACGGTGATTGATTCGACCTGAACGGCGGAATCTCCGAGAGTAAATCCGGTAGTCCAACGAGCATCATCTGCCGAAGGGATTTCCGAAGGGTTTGATACACGGGCAACGAGTTCACGGACTGCTCCGGCTTCGTTACGCTTGTATGCTACGATACTACCGTTTAACTTTGCCGCAAATACGACAACATTCTTGCTAGGTGGTCGAGCCATGGTTTATGCCTCCTAAAGCATAAGGGTATGCCGAATGAGCGAAGCATGGGTTTTGATGAAACTAATTACTTCGATTGGATTATAATGTCCAATGACGAAGATAGTGGCCTCAAGCATTCATACCTCGTTATTCAGGTTAAGGAGAAACATAACTATGTTACCCCGTTTTGTCAAGGGGCAATATCAGAATACCAATACCCAAACGGTAATCGTGAAGGTCCAGAACAGGAGAGCACTCAGGAATTTACGCATTATCAGTTGGGTTATTTGGTATTGAGTAGCCAGAGGTCGAGCATATCCGCGATTTCATCGAATGACGCATTTTCATGGTCATTCAAGTGAGGGAGGCCAACGCCATACCATTTCTCAAAATCCCGGAAATTAATTCCGGTGATTTGTGTGAAGTCACTTCCGGGTGCATAAACGTCACCAAGAATTGCGTAATAACCCTGACTATCCGGTGTCCACATTGCATCCTTGGGCTTAAAGATATCACACAATACACCCAAGCAACAGTACCCAACACCGATTTGAGTACCGAATGCGTCGGTAAACTTCCGACGAAGCACACCAGTCGTCTGCGAATATTCCCCAGAACGAAGGGCCTTAATCCACTTGCGAATGTTGTCACGCTTCTGCCGATTAGTTACCATATTCAGACTCCTTGCCACGCATGATACGGGCGAGACGGTTACGAGCGCCATTTCGGGCGTCAGCGTGATACTTGAACAGGTCATTCTTGGTTCCCTCCCGGCGCATCTTGGGGATTTCGTCACCCACACCATTGGGGTCATCGAAATCGTCAAGGTCGTCGGGAAGGTCGTTCGGGTTGATGCGGGGCACTGCGGCTCTCCTAGAGTGGGTTGGCTTACAAGGTGAAATATAGTCCGTTACATG
>CAZVEM010000172.1:0-12805 GCA_964626165.1 uncultured Nannocystaceae bacterium | reverse complement strand
ACGCCGTGGACGCTTCCCGCGAACCTCGCGGTCGCCGCTTCCCCCGAGGGGAGCGTGCGGTGGCCGCAGCCGCCGATCTGGGTGAGCGTCTTCGTCAATGCTGTCAGCGCTTGGTCGATCACGCGGATGTCGACCCGGCGAAGAAGCCCGAAATTGCCCACCTGCTCGGCGGCTTGGCGGCCTTTGAGCGCCGCGCAGAGAACGACCGCAAGGTCGTCCTCGCACACGCGCTGCGGGTGGCGATGTCGCTGCGGATCGGGCTGACGAGCGCCGAGCAGTCCTTGCCCAGGAGCGTTGCGAGGCCGACTCGCCATCTCAACGCGCCCCGCAACACGAGCGCGACGGACGATCCTCCTGCGACGCGCAAGCGATCCGGGGACTCCGCGTCGGTTCAAGCCCAGGCCCTTGGCGCGTCCGCTTCGACCCCGTCACGAGCCGCCCCGCCTCGCGCCGCGCTCGCTCGCAGCACGCCCACCGGCGCCGACGCTCCATCGACGCCGTGGCAACGTCGCGTCGACGACCTCCACGGCGTCGGCCCGAAGACGCTTGAGAAGCTGGTTGCAGCTGGTCTTGAGACCTACGAGTCGCTGCTGATGCACGTGCCCACCGGCTATCGGGATCGACGCAAGCTCACCGATCCGATGATGCTCGTGGACGGCGAATTTGCGCTGCTGGAAGGGGTGATTAGCGACTTTCGTCAGTCGTGGTTCAAGGGACGCTTCTCCGCGAAGATGCGCGTCGTCCTCCCTCATGGTCAGATCGAGTGTCGGTGGTTTCAGCCGACGGCCGGTTTGGCCCAGCGCGTTGCGATCGGGGAGAAGAAGTGCATCGGCGGCGTGGTGCGGCAAATCAAAGGCCAGTGGACCATCGCACACCCGGAGATCCACGACGTCGATGACGGGGCGCTCAGCATTGCCCTGCGCTACCCCAGCGTCGACGACGTCGGGGCCGGACTGCTGGCGCGGCTCTGTGCGCAGGCACTTGAGCGCCTGCGCGCCAGCGAGGGCAAGCTGGCGGATCCGGTCGCCGAATTCCTCGATCCCAGCTGGAACCTGCCGGATCGGCTGACGGCATTGGCTGCGCTTCATCAGCCATCCGCGGACATCTCCGATCAGGATCTGGTGGCGCTGAGCGACGCAAGCTCTCCCGCGCATCGACGCTTGGCATTCGACGAGTTCTTCTACTTGCAGCTGCTGCTCTTGCGCGAGCGCAACGCGTGGACGGCCTCGCCGTGTGCGGTGCGGGCGAGTGCGATTGGTGACGAGGAGCTGCGCGCATGCTTTCCCTTTGAGCCCACCTCAGCCCAGTGGCGTTGCATCCGCGAGATCAGCGAGGATCTCGATCGTGAAGGACCGATGCTGCGGCTCATCCAGGGCGACGTTGGCTCGGGGAAGACCGCGGTCGCCTTTGCGGCCGCACTCACGGTGCACCGTGCCGGCGCACAGGTCGCTCTGATGGCGCCGACGGAGATCCTGGCAGCGCAGCATCTTAAGACCCTCGCACCGTGGGCGGAGCGAGCGGGCGTGCGGGTTGCGTTGTTGACCGGCAGCACCGGACGAGCGCAGCGCAATAGCCTCCTGGCGCTCCTGGCTGCCGGCAAGATCGACGTGCTGATCGGGACGCATGCGCTGATCGTCGAGGACGTCACCTTCAAGAGCCTTGGGCTCGTGATCGTCGACGAGCAACATCGCTTTGGCGTGGAGCAGCGCGAGCAACTGCGGCGCAAAGGAGAGGCACCCCACCTGTTGGTCATGACGGCGACCCCGATTCCACGCAGTCTGGCACTCACGGCGTTTGGCGAGCTTGAGGTCTCGATCATCGATGAGCTGCCGCCTGGACGTACACCCGTGGCGACCTCTCTGCTTTGCGGCGCGCGCGGCCTCAAGCGGGCGCGAGACCTCCTCGCCGGCCACCTGCGCGGCGGAGCGAAGGCCTTTGTGGTCTGCCCGCTGGTGGAAGCGAGCGAAACCGTGCGCGCGAGCGATGTGGAGGCGACGGCGCAGGCCCTGCGCGAACTCGTGCCCGAGGTGCCGCTGGGTGTGTTGCACGGTCGGATGTCGTCGGCCGAGAAATCTGAGGCGATGCGAGCATTTCATCGCGGCGAGATCCGTGTGTTGGTGGCGACGACGGTGGTCGAAGTGGGCGTCGATGTGCCGGACGCGACGATGATGCTGGTTGAGCACGCGGAGAGATTTGGTCTCGCTCAGCTCCATCAGCTCAGAGGGCGAGTCGGCCGCGGCGGCCACGTCTCGAGCTGCCTGCTCCACACCAGCGCGGTCCGAGCGAGCGAGACCGGTGAGCGGCTCGCAACACTCGAGGAGAGCAACGACGGGTTCTTCGTCGCCGAGCGCGACCTTGAGCTGCGGGGACCTGGAGATCTGTACGGCACCAAGCAGGCTGGCGTGCCGACCTTTCGCTTCGCACGCTTCGATCGGCACGGGCTCGAGCTCCTCATCACTGCGCGCGCGCTTGCCAAGCGGCTCTTGCAGCAAGATGCCTCGCTGTCGCGTTGGCCGACGCTGCGCGCAGAGGTCGAGCGCCAGGCCGCGCGACGAGCCGTGTTTGCGGGAAGCTAGCAGGCTGTCGAAGCACCCCGTGAGGCGCTGCCGTGCACGGATCCGCCATCGCCTGCGAGTTCCGCAATGTGACGCCCGCTTAGGGCGTACCGCCCTCGTGAGGGTCTTGTCCCGGAAGCATCCGCACCGTGTTTGAACTGGCCGCGTGCGCGCCCTGATGGGCGCCGCGTGGCGGGGCCGCGCCATCAAAGAGCGAGAGCTGACGCAGGCTCCGAGGCGCCTTGCCGGACGCGAGTGCCCGGCGCGTCGCCTCGATGAGGCAGCGATCGATCGCCGCGTGGCAGCTACGGCAGCCCACGCCGACGTCGAGTACCCGACCAAGCTCAAGGAGGCTGCCGGCTCCTGCTTGGATGGCCGTGCGCACCTCAGCCTCGCTTCGGCCCGCGCAACGGCAGAGCACTGCGCTCGCGTCCTCCATCGCCACTTACCTTAGCACGCGTGACGGCTGCGCCGCCGCGGCCGAGCTGCGCGGTGCAACTGCTGGGCTGCATGCTCGATACAGGAGGGCTTGCTCCACGACCCAAGGATCTCCGGGGCGCAAAACGCCAAGGCAGGTCAGCGCGCGGCCTCAAGCGTGCTGCACCGGCGAGCTCTCCCGCGCGTGGCGGCACGCTGCCTCGTGCTGCTCGGTGCGTGCGCGAGCCTGCTGTTGCTGCTGGCGGGCAGGGGCCCAGGCATCTGGCCGCGCACGCCGCTGTGTCCGATCACGCTTCGCATCGACGAGGTGCACGTGTGCGCGCGGGAGGTGGTGCCGCTGCTCTATCGACCCTGTGCCGCGTCGCGTGGGTGGACCCGCAGGATGCTGGACGCCCGATTCGGCGATCACTGGTCGCGCTCGTCGTGTCGCAGGGTGGGGCGCCTTGCCCAACACGATCTCGAGGCGCTCGAGATCGTGATCGACATCCAGGCGGCCGAGCGCGAGGATCTGATCAGCTTGCCGGGCATCGGTCCCAAGCTCGCCGGTCGCATTCTCGAGGCCCGCGCGCAGGGAAACCTGTCGGACATGCAGGCCCTTGACGAGGTCTCTGGCATTGGCCCGCTCAAGCTTGAGCGGCTGCAACACCGGGCGTGCTTCGGCTGCGCGTGGCTCTTTCCGCTGGCCGTGTCCACCGGCCCGGATCGAAGGGACGTGTCAGACGCGCCGCGCTAGCGCGCCATCCAGGTCTCGATATCCGCGACGCTCTTGGGCGCGTCGGCGGTGAGCACCTCGCACCCGTCGGGGGTCACGAGCACGTCATCCTCGATGCGAATGCCAATGCCGCGGAAGCGTTCGGGCACCTGCGGGTCGTCGGCCATGAAATAGAGGCCAGGCTCGACGGTGAGGACAAAGCCTGGCTCAAGCGGTCGAGGCACGCGATCTAACGTGTACGCGCCGACGTCGTGCACATCGAGTCCAAGCCAATGGCTGGTGCGATGGAGATAGTAGCGCTCGTAGAGCTTGGACTCGATGACTTCGTCGCGCCTTTTGCCTGGAAATAGCCCAAGCGAGATCAGGCCCTCACACAGCACGCGGACGCAGGTCTCGTGAATGGTCTCGATATTCCCGCCCACGCGGGTCAGCTCGATGCCGGCGAGGTTGGCCGCGAGCACGATCTCGTACACTTCGCGCTGCGCAGCCGAGAAGGTTCCGCTCAGCGGCCAGGTCCTTGTGAGGTCTGCCGTGAAGTAGTCCCACGAGCCGCCCGCGTCGACCAGCAAGAGGTCGCCCTCGCGCATCTGCGCGTTGTTCTCGACGTAGTGGAGGATGTTGGCGTTGTCGCCGCTGGCGACGATGCTGCCGTAACCGGGGCCCGTGCAGCCCTGCTTGCGAAACTCGTACTCGAGCAGGGCCTCGATCTCGTACTCAAACATGCCCGGCCGGCTCGCTCGCATGGCAGTTCGATGTGCCGCACAGGTGATGCGGGCGGCGTGACGCAGACAAGCCAGCCCACCCGCGTCCTTCTTGATGCGGTCCTCGCCGATCAAGCGACCGGCATCGAGGAAGCCGCGTGGTGGGGTGTCCCCCCAACGATTGCGCCGCGCGAGCGCGTCCATGGCGTTTTGCACCCGGCCCTGTAACTTTGGATAGCGGCCGAGTTGCAGATAGACATGACGGGCGCCATCGATCAGTTTGGGCAACGCCGCATCGAGTTCGCGAAGCTCAAGCGCACGCGGCAGACCGCGCTGCTCCATTGCGCCCTCGGGACCCAAGCGCCGGCCCTCCCAGCGCTCGGCAAGTTCGTCCTTGGCGCGAACGAAGACCGTGCAGGGATGCTCATGACCCGGTCGCAAGACCAGCACAGCGCCCGGCTCGGACAGCCCCGTGAGGTAGTAAAAGTCGGAGTCAGGGCGGAACGTGTGCTCGCTGCCGTTGCTGCGGCGCCCGACCGCCCCGCCGCACAGGATCAGCACGTCACCACCGATCTGCGCCCCAATGCGGTCTCGCCGCGCTGCCCACGTGCTGAGCTCCGAATCGCTGCCTGCCATTGAGCAAGCGTACGCCATCCGACGCAGCTTCGGCCGCGAGCGGGGGAAGCGCCTGACATGCGGCCAGAGCGTCACATCTGCGGATCGCGAGCCGATGGGTCGGAATGACACTGCGAAGCGGCCTGCGCGTTGCGGTGCGGGGCCGCGTCGCGGAAGGTTAGCCGCAATGCCCCCCGTCGATTCCAGCACTCGCCGCATTCATGAGGTCCAAGAGGCGCTTGTGACCTATCGGCCAGCGTTCCCCGAGACCAACGCCGCAGCGCTCGCGGGCCTCTGCAAGTCGGTGCTCGCATCGGTCGACCAAAGAGACCTGCGCGACATCACGCCGATCGCGTTGATCGAGCTGCTTGAGCGCGTGCTTCGATCGATCGCGACACGTCCCGCCGGAGACATCGTCGTCGCCGTGACCGAGACGTCCGACGGCGTCGAGCTCGTCACCTGCTCGGACGACCAACCCTTCATCGTCAGCGCACTCCGGGCGCTCACGGCCAGCGAGGGGCTTGAGCTCCGCTCGTCGATGAATGCTATTGGCCGGGTGCTTCGCGATGCCTCCGGCAAGATTCGACAGTTCTACGCCGGCGCCCCAGAGTCGATCACTCGCTTCGTCCTCAAGGCACCGCAAGGCTACAACGGCGAGCACCTACGCGAGCGGGCGCTCGCCCGACTGCGCCTCGCTCGAGCGATGGTGCGCGACTTTGAAGAGATGAAGTCGACGCTCGTCCATGCGGCCGACGACTATGCGGCGGCGGCCGTGGCCGCCGAGCCCGGCAACGCGGTGTTGCTTCGCGAGGCGGAGGGCCTGATGCGTTGGCTCTGCGATGAAAGCTTCGTGATGATCTCTCTTGAGGAGTACGGCCGGGAAGGGGCGCTGGTCAGCTCCAAGGGCGGCGCATCGGTGGCGCCTGGACGCCTGGACGCCGCTCAGATCAAGGCCGCGATCAGCGGCGAGACGACCGTGGCGCGCATCAAGTACGTGCGCAGCCAAGAGGACGCGCCCGTCCACCGCTCGGGCAAGACCGGCTTTTTCGTCTTTACCCGTCTCGACAAGCAGGGCAAGGTGGCGGGCGCCCTGGCGATTGAGGGGCTCTTTACCTACAAGGCCCTGCACACGCCGCCGGAGACCATTCCCTATGTGCGGCGCAGCCTGCAAAACTTCCTTGCCAATCGCGATGTCGCGCCCGCGAGCTTCCGCGGCAAGGCTGCTGCCAACGCGTTCAACTCGCTGCCACTGGAGTTCCTCCTCACCGAGCCCGCCGATGCGATCGAGCAGCTGACCGACCGCGTGCTGAGGGCGGAGGCCGAGGGCGGATCGGACGTCGAACTTCGAATCTCGAGCGATCGGGCGTCCGCATATATCTTCGTCACGCTCCCGCGCGGGGACTTCTCCGAGGAACTGCGACTGCAGATCCAATCGCTGCTGATGCAGAAGCTCTCTGCCAACTACGCAGACTACGGCGTCTATCTTGATCGCTACGAGAACGCGATCATCCACTACTTCCTCACTGCACGGACGCAAGTTCCCGACATCGACGCCGAGGCGCTCTGCAACGAGATTCTCTCGCTCGCCAAGGGCTGGCAGGTGCGGCTGCGCGAAGCCCTGAGCGAGTTTGCGACGCCCGAGGCCGTCGAGGCGCTGCTCGAACTCTACGAGGACGCGTTTAACGAAGAGCACAAGCGGCGTGCCGGCGGCGAGCGCCTGCGCCGTGACATCCAATGCCTCGAGTCCGTGCGCGCGGGTGAGCCCATCGCGGTCGATCTCTACGTTTCGACCACCGGAGAGCATCCCGGCAGCTTGAACCTCCGTCTGTTCTCGCGCGCCGCGATGAACCTGAGCCGTCAGCTCCCGGTGATCGTCAACTTCGGCCTCGAAGTCGTCGACTCGTATGCCCGTGAAGTGCAGATTCCACACTTCGGCTCGGTGCAAATGCACAACTTTCGCCTCGACGTCCGCCGCGACCTGCACTCCGCGATGCTGGGGCGACGGGAAGCGCTCAACCAGGGCCTGCGGCAAGTGTTCGCCGGTGCGCTCGGAGACGACCGGCTCAATCGCCTGGTCTCTACCAGTAGCCTCCCGGCCGAGGATGTCGAGGTTCTGCGGGCGCTGTGCGCCTACTCGCACCAGCTGCGCTGCCCCTTCCCGCGTGCCGTCCTCGAGCAGGCCCTCGTCGACAACCCCAACACGTCGCAGGCGATGGTCGGCGTGCTCGCGCGACGCTTCGACCCGGAGCTGAGTTCGACGCCGGAGCAGATCCAAGCCGCGTTGGCGACACTGCTCGCCGAGCTGCGTGCGGTGACGGACTTCGCGGCAGACCGGGCGCTGCAGGCCTTTGCACAGATCGTGCGTGCCGTGGTCCGAACCAACGCGTTCCTGCCTCGCGTGTCGCAAGGGCCGGGTCTGGCGTTTAAGATCGCGACCAAGGAGATTCCCTGGGCGCCAGAACCCAAGCCGTTCCGCGAAATTTGGGTGTACGACCCCGAGTTTGAGGGTGTCCACCTGCGCGGCGGACGGGTCGCTCGCGGTGGCCTGCGCTTCTCGGATCGTCCCGACGATTTCCGCACGGAGATCCTCGGGCTGATGGCGACCCAGATGGTCAAGAACGTGGTCATCGTCCCGGTCGGCGCGAAGGGTGGCTTTGTGCTGCGCACGCCGCCGACGGACCGCGCGGCGCTACGTGCTGCGGGGGATCGCTTCTATCGGCGCTTTATCGAGTCGCTCCTTAGCGTCACGGACAACGTCATTGAGGGCAAGACGGTCGCACCGACCGGGATTCGCACCGCTGAAGAGCCAGATCCCTACCTCGTGGTTGCTGCCGACAAGGGCACCGCTCATCTCTCGGATACCGCAAACTCGATCAGCCAGGCACGCCACTTCTGGATGGACGACGCCTTCGCTTCCGGCGGCGGCAACGGTTACGACCACAAGGCCACCGGCATCACCGCGCGCGGCGCCTGGGAGGCCGCCAAGCGGAACTTCCGCGAGTTGGGCATGGATCCGGAAAAGGACGTCATCACCGCCATCGGCGTGGGCGACATGAGCGGCGATGTCTTTGGCAACGGCTTGCTGCGTTCCAAGACGGTTCGCCTGCTGGCGGCCTTTAACCACGTTCACGTGTTCATCGATCCCGATCCGGATCCGGCGCGCTCCTTCGTGGAGCGGCAGCGTCTCTTCGACAAGCCAGGCTCGGCCTGGACCGACTATGACGCCGCCCTGATCTCCAAGGGAGGTGGGGTCTTTGATCGCAAGGCAAAAGAGCTTCCACTCTCGCCGGAGGCCCGCGCGATGCTCGGGATCGGCGCGGATGAGTCGGTCAGTGGTGAGGACACGATTCGCGCGATCCTTCGCATGCAGGTCGATCTCTGCTGGATGGGCGGTATCGGCACTTATGTGAAGGCGACGTCCGAGTCTCATGCCGATGTCGGCGACAAGGCCAACGATTCTGTGCGCGTAAACGGCAAAGACCTGCGTTGCCGCGTGTTCGCGGAAGGAGCCAACCTGGCGATCACCGAGCGCGGCCGCGTCGAGTTCGCCGAGCGCGGTGGCTCGAACTACACCGCCTTCCTCGACAATTCGGGTGGCGTGGATACCTCCGACCACGAGGTGAACCTCAAGATCTTGTTTGCGCCCTTGCTCGCCAGTGGTGAGTTTGACCGCGAGGACCGCAACAAGCTGCTGCGCTCTGTGCAAGAAGAGATCTGCGAGACCGTGATCGGCAACAATCGCTCGCAGAGCCGAATGGTCAGCTACGACGTGTTCCGCTCATCCGTGGATCTGTGGCGCTACCAGCGGACGCAGACGATGCTCGCCGAGTCGGTGCCCTTTGACCGTGATGCGTTCGCGATGCCGAGCGATGACGAACTCACCAGTCGCAGCCGAAAGCAGAAGGGCTTGTACAAGTGCGAGGCTGCTGTGTTGGGGGCGCACGCCAAGATGCTGGTCTACGAAGCCATGCTCGCTGGCGCCGCGCTTCCCGAATGGCTGACCAAAGACCTTGTTCGCGACTACTTCCCGGCGAGCGTGGTCCAAGCCGTTCCGCAGGCGTTGGACAAGCACCTTCTGCGCCGCGAGATCGCGACCACGATGGCGGTCAACCGCATCATCGACGCCGCGGGCGCAAGCTTCTTCCCTGAGCTCATGACCGCGAGCGGCAAGTCGGCGTCGCAGGTGGCGGAGGCCTATCTGTTCACGGCCGCCTGTAGCAACACGTGGGAGCTGCTTGAGCAGCTCTATTCCCTGGAGGACGCGAGCCGTCAGGGAGCGGTGTATCGCGGGATGCAGACGATCCAGCTGGCGCTGGAGGAGGCCGTCTTTGATCTCCTCGACCTCAACCGACCGATGGATCCTGCGACGATCCCCTCGGCCCGCGAGCTATTGGCGAAAGTCCCCGAGCTGCTGCCGGATCGAGAGCGCGCCGCGTTGCAGGGGCAGGCCCAGGAGCTCGTGGAGCAGGGTATCCCCAAAGAACTCGCGAGTCGGATCATCTCGCTGACGCATCTTGACCTCGTCTTTGATTCGATTGCGATCGCGAAGCAGCACGGAAAGAGTCCGGAAGACATGCTGTCGATCCGACTTCGACTCTTTGCGCGGCTGGGCTTCGTCTCACTCACCGACGCGCTGCGCCGCGTGCATTTCAACTCCCCCTCGGATGGACTTGCCATCGAGACGCTGACCCATCAACTCGACCTCCGGGCGCTGCGCATCACGGAGATCGCCGTCGAGCGCGGCGTCGAGGAAGTTTGGAAGGCCCTTCGACTCGATGCGGTTCGTGCACAAGTCGACCGCATGGTGACCAAGGACATCGACATCGCGGCGGTGGTCCTGCTCGATGCGCAGCTGCGCCGCATCGTTGCGGAGGCCAAGGCCTAAGATGGGGCCATCGACGCACGCGCCCGCACAAGACGGCCTGGTCGCGGGCACCCCGATTCGCTCCACGACCGTGGTTTGCGTCCGGCGCGACGGCCGAGTCGCACTCGGGGCAGATGGTCAGGTGTCGATGGGCCCCACCATCGTCAAGGGCGGCGCGCACAAGGTCCGCACGCTGGCAAAGGGGAAGGTGCTCGCAGGTTTTGCGGGCTCGGCCGCGGATGGCCTGGCACTCTGCGAGCTGCTCGAAGCCAAGCTTGAGGCGGTTGGCGGCCAGTTTACGCGCGCCTGTGTCGAGCTCGCCAAGGACTGGCGAATGGAGCGGCGCTACCGAAAGCTCGAGGCGCTCATGATCGTGGCGGACAAGGAGCGCTCGTTGCTGCTCTCTGGGACCGGCGACGTCATCGAAGCCGATGATGGTGTGCTCGCGATTGGAAGCGGTGGCAACTTCGCGCTCGCGGCCGCGCGCGCACTCTTGCGACACACCACGATGGACGCCGCCACGGTTGCTCGCGAATCGCTGCGCATTGCTGGCGAGATCTGCGTGTACACCAATCTGCAGCACGTGGTCCTCGAGCTTGCGAGTCACGAAGTGACACCTTCGAGCGCGGGCGGAGGGAACGGCGCGTGAGCGAGCCACAGCCAGAGAACTGGACGCCGGCGCGTGTGGTGGAGGAGCTTGATCGCCACATCATTGGCCAGAAGGCGGCAAAGCGTGCGGTCGCGATCGCCCTGCGGAACCGGTGGCGTCGCCAGATGCTCGACCCAGCGCTTCGCGAAGACGTCTATCCAAAGAACCTCATCCTCATCGGCCCGACAGGCGTCGGCAAGACCGAGATCGCGCGAAGAATCGCGCGACTCAGTCGAGCACCCTTCGTCAAGGTCGAGGTCTCCAAGTTCACCGAGGTCGGCTACGTCGGTCGCGACGTCGACTCAATTCTCCGTGATCTGGTCGAGGTCTCGCACAAGCTCGTCAAAGAAGAGATGGAGCGCGATGTTCAAGATGAGGCCAAGCGGCACGCCCGCGACCATGTGCTCGACATCCTCCTCCCCCCGATCGGCACTGGGGGCGGAGGCGCGGCGCGCTTTGGTGAACGCGCGGGGCCCGGTCTGGGCACGGCGCCACCGAGCTCGTCCTCCCCGGAGGGCACGGCCACGGCGAGCAATAGCGCGAGCCGAGAGCGTCTCCGCGAGCGCTTAGAGGCCGGAGATCTCGATGATCGAGAGATCGAGATCGAACTGGAAGAGGAAGGGACTCCGCTTGGGATGCAGTCGATGCCCGGGATGCCGCCGGGCGAGGCACTTGGCAGCCAGCTCCAAGGGTTACTCGGGGCATTTGGGCGACGCACGCGCAAGCGCAAGCTCAAGATCAGCGATGCCATCGCCGCGCTGACGCAGCAAGAGGCGGGCAAGCTCGTGGACGGCGAGGCGCTGCGTGTCGCCGCAGTGCATCGCGCGGAGCAGTTCGGCGTGGTCTTTCTCGATGAGATCGACAAGGTCTGCGCGCGTGAGGGGCAGCGCGGCGCGGACATCAGCAGGGAAGGGGTTCAACGTGACTTGCTGCCCTTGGTCGAGGGCTCGACGGTCGCCACCAAGTACGGCTCAGTCCGCTCGGACCACGTACTGTTCATCGCGGCTGGTGCATTCCATACCGCGCGCGTCAGCGACCTGATCCCGGAGTTGCAGGGCCGCTTCCCGATCCGCGTCGAGCTTGAGTCCCTCGGCGTGGAGGAGTTTGTCCGGATCCTCCAAGAGCCCGCACACTCCCTCCTCAAGCAGTCCGTCGCACTGCTTGGTACGGAAGGTGTCGAGCTGATCTTTGATCAGGATGCCATCGTCGCGATGGCGGAGTTCGCTGCGGCTGCCAACGCGCAGCTTGAGAACATCGGCGCGCGTCGGCTCCACACTGTGCTCGAACGCGTGCTCGAAGAACTCTCGTACTCCGCCGCCGATCTCGGTCCGCAGCAGATCACCATCACCCGCGACTACGTGGCACGCCGACTCGCCGATCTCATCGAAGATCGAGAACTGTCGCGCCACATTCTCTAAGAGCGGCCTGGTAGCCGGGGGACGGCGAGGCGCACTCCGCCCCTGCTGTTTTGCGCTTGAGATGCGTCGGCGATCGCGGTCGGAATGCAGAGCCCGATTCGCACTCGACTCGCTTCGTCCGCGGTCGCGAGGCGCCTGGGGGACATTGCGAGCGAGCCCTTTCTTCGCGGCTCGAACGGGGATCGAGTGGCGATCGGATCCCATCCGTGAGCGCCGGCTCACACTCGTCCACCGCATGTGTGCGTATGGCGCGGACGATGACGGCAAATCCCCCGGTCGCGAGTGTCCAAATGGCTCAGATCGTCGTCTGAACGCCGAATTCGGCCAATTCGACGAAGATGTAGTCCAAGGTCCGTCTCTGTCGGCGCCACACTTACGCGGTCAGCGCCAGTAGACCGCATTTAGCGCATGAAATGAACGCAAGATGAAGTACATGTGGAGAGCAGAATTGCGCCAGATCGGAGGTGTCGGCGTCCACGGCAGCATGCGTTTTCCTAGTTTTTTCGGCTTGCTTGGCGAAGTGCGCGCTGGCAGAGTAAGCAAGCTCATCGAGGTGCGGAGCATCCCGGCGCGGAGGCCGGACCACACCAAGGCCGGGTTTGCACTCTTGTGCCCCCACCGACACGGCGAGCGGTCCAAGCAAGACGAACACGCAGAGCAACAGTCACGACGAGGAAACGCATGAACAAGAAAATTCTGATCACGATGTTTGCCATGGCCGCGCTTGTGGCCTTCACTCCTGCCTGCGGCGACAAGTCGAGCGATGACGGCTCGGGCGACGCTGGTGACGGCGACGGTGACGGCGACGGCGACGGCGACGGAGACGGCGACGGCGACGGCGACGGCGACGGCG
>CAZVEM010000171.1:0-12840 GCA_964626165.1 uncultured Nannocystaceae bacterium | reverse complement strand
GAAGCGTGCGGCCAGGCCGTGGCGAGGCACCGCGATGGGAGGTTGCACGAAGTCCAGGGGCACGCTTTCGTCGCGAACTAGCCGACAAGAGCGCGAACGGCGGCCATCACGACCTCTTGAACCTCATCGATGGAGAGCGCAGAGGTATCGACCATCACGCAACCCTCGGGTGCGACCAGCGGTGCGGCCACGCGCTGCGAGTCCCTCGCGTCGCGGTCCGCCAGCTCTGCCACCACGCGCTGCAGCGCCGTCGCCTCGAGGCTCGCGTCCCCCGCCGGCAGGTGCGATTCGGCCGAATTCGGGCCGGGAGCGGCCGTGGCTACCGGGTTCGCATCGCGTTGATCGTCGGGCCGGCTCCCAGCTGCCTGCACGTCGAGTCCCGCCCCACCCTGGCGGGCCGCAAGCTCACGCAGGCGCCGCGTCCCGCGAGCGAGGGGGTCGGCGGTGAGGAAGACCTTGAGCGCAGCCGCCGGGAACACCACCGAGCCCATGTCCCGGCCCTCCGCGACCACGCCGCCGGCAGCCGCGGCTCTTTGCATGGGCAGCAGGGCGGCCCGAACGCTGGGATGGACCGAGACCTCGGAGGCGGCTCGACTCACCTCGTCACTGCGAATCGTGGCGGTCACCTCGCGTCCGGCGAGCCAAACACGGGTCGGTGCGCCCGCCTCCATCTGCGTGTGAATGTCGAGGCGATCGGCCAGCGCCGTGAGGGCGGCCTCGTCATCGAGCGCGACGCCGCCCTCCAGCGCCGCGAGCGCCAGCGTGCGATAGATCGCGCCAGAATCGAGCCGGGGAATCGCCAGCGCGGTCGAGAGCCTCGCCGCGATCGTGGACTTTCCCGCCCCGGCGGGGCCATCGAGCGTGATGACCAGCGGTTGCGCACGCAGGCGCAGGTAGGCCGCCGCCAACTCCTGATCGGGCACTGCTCGGGCCGCTTGGCTCATGCGCGCGCGAGCCTAGCAGGCCCTCGCGGCCGCGGTGAGGTTGCTCCTCGGCCGCGTATTTGCGAAGAACCACCCCGATGCACGACGAGTCGAACCGTTCGCCGCAGCTGCCCTCGCGCCGGGGCATCCGCCGGGTGGTGGCGGGCTCACTGCTCGGGCTCGTCGGGTTTGCGAGCGGATGTACGACCGTCGCCCCCTCTCAGCGCGGCTATCTCGCCAAGCCCGAGATGAACCCGGCGGGAGAACCGAGCGAGGAATCCTTTCACTCGCATATCGAGGCAGCCCGCGAGGGAGCCATGGGCGGGCACGGCGTTCAAGGTGGCGGCTGCGGCTGCGGCTGAGGTCCAAGTCGATGCCGACGCGGTCTCGCCAGCGGGTCTCCATGACACCCGTGTCCGCCGGTCCACGGTGCGATGTTGCGCCCCGAGGCTGCGCGCGCGCACGCGGCCGTGGATGGCGGCTCGCGCTGCTCGTGCTCGTCGCACCGCTCGCGATCGCCGTGTCGATCCTCCTCGGGCTGCTGCGCGCACCCGAGCCGGTACAGGCGCAGGACCGCGTCGTCCTCCGCGGCAACTACTATCGTGAAGAGTCGACGCGCGTGCTGCAGCCGCTGGTGACCTACACAAAGCAGCTCCCCGATGAGCGACTGACCGTCGGCACCGAGTACTTGCTGGACTCGATCACGTCCGCCTCGATCGGAGCGGGAGCGCTCGCGCTCGGCGGCGATCGTCTCTTCACCGAGACGCGCCATGAGGTCAGCGCCTTCGTCAACACCAAGCAGCGCGACTACTCGATCGGCGGCTTTGTGCGCTACTCCACGGAGACCGACTACGAATCGAGAGGAGTCGGAGCCAACGCCAGCCTCGAGCTGCGTGACCACACCATCACGCTCAGCACCGCGTACTCGTACCTCAACGATTCGGTCTATCGCATCGTAGGCGTCGCCAATGGGAGAGGCCTTCGCGTCCCTTGGCGTTCACAGGTACTCAACGCCGACGGCGACTTTGTCGACGGCGACACCAAAGTTCACCAGCAACACAACGTCTCGGTCGGCTACGCCCAGATCCTCACGCCGATCTTGTTGCTCAGTGTTGGCATGGAGGGAGCGATCAGCACCGGCCCGCAGGAAAACCCTTATCGCTTCGTGCGCGACGGCAACCCCGAAATTCACCCGCTGCTCCGCCGACGCTTCGCGCCTAGCGCCTCACTCAATATCGGTCTGCCGCGCGCCCGCATGGCGTTCGAGCCGCACTACCGGTTTTACGCCGACGACTGGGGGATCATCTCGCACATGGTCGAAGCGCGGATTCACGTGCGGCCGGTTCGCAACCTCAAGCTCCGCGCGCGCTACCGCTACTACGCGCAAGGCGCTGCAAACTTCTTTCAGGCGGACGGCAGCTACGCCAGCACGGATCGATATCGCACCGCGGATCCCAAGATGGGCGCGTTCTGGTCGCACACGCCCGGCATCGAAGTCACGTGGTACCTTGACAGCATCGCCCACTACCGCGGCCTGAACTGGCTACGCGGCGGCTACCTGTCCGCCACCTACGATCATCGTTTCGTCTCAGAGAGTTATCGCTTCGGCAATGCGCGCATCGGTGCCCTCACAGCGTCCTTCGCGTTCTAGCGCGGTGCCGTCCTTGGCCGACGCGCAGGTGCAGGCGTGGACGCGCGAGGACGCCACCGGGCCAGGTCGCCAGCAAAGCTCGGGCCGACGTCGTCTGTCAAAGTTGGGCCCGATGGTTCGCGCTGTGGTTGCGCTCGGGCTTCTCGGCCCCTCGCTCGGCGCGGGCGGCTGCGAGTCGATCCCCTCGACGCGACGCTCGCGTCAAGATGATCCGGTGGTCGCGACCATCGATGGCCAACCGCTCCATCAAAGCGTCGTGCAGATGCTCATGCGCGAGGGAGGGTTGAGTGAGGAGGAGGCGCGCGCGACGGCACTCGAGACGCTGCGCCTCGCCGCGCAGTACCGCCGGGAACACGCGACGGACGCAGATCCCTCGCCGTCGCTTGAGAGCCTGCTGCCGGCGGCGCGCGTCGATCAGCTGCGGCGCAGCACACTGGCCCGCATCGCGCTTCGCGAGATCTTTGAGGCGGAGCATCAACTGGGCGATGTGCCCTCGCGCATCATCGCCGAGCACATCGAGGATCCGGCGATCTTTCATCCGCGCCTACACCTCATCTGTCATGTGATCATTGTCGAAGATGTGGAGGTTGCACCCGGCGAGATCGCATTCCCACCCGCGAAGGACGCCGATCCAAGCTGGTGGAGCGGCGCGGAGGCCCAGGCGGCGCGGCTGTCCCAGGCGCTGACGCGCTACGTGCCCGATATCGGCAGCGAGAAGGATTGCGAGTGGACTCGGCAGGTGATGGCGCGCATGGGACCTCCGCCCGAAGGTGGCCGCCTGCGCTACAAGTTCGAGACCGGCGCTTATGAGTCCTGCAACGCGGAGGCCTTCGATCCGGCATTCGTCGCGGCGCTGTGCCCGGTCAATACGCCAGGTTGGGTGGCCCCCTTCGACTCCTCGTTCGGCGTCCACGTGGTCGGCGTGCTGAAGGTCCTCGATGACACGCGCGCGCTCAAAGATGACCCGCGCGTGCGCGACAACCATCTGCGCGCCCTCGTGCTTGAAGATTGGCGCCGCGCCGAGCTCGATGCGTGGCTGGCCCGCCTACGTGAAGAACGGATCGTGAGCATCGCGGACGGGCCTACGGGCCACAACGACGGGGCGGAGCCATGAGTCGCGTCGCCAGCCTCGCCGATCTGCTCGCTCCACAACTCGACGCAGTGCCGGGGTCCCTCCCCTCGCTCGCCCATGACCGCGCCGCACTCGGCAACGCCGAGGCCAGGGAGGAACCGACGGCGCACGCGCCAGGACGCTTTCGCGGCGTGAGTGAGTTTGGCGCCGTGATGGCGTCGTTTCTCGACGTCACGCCCGGCGCCATCGCCTGCGTCCTCTCGGACGAAGAAGGCGATTCGATCGACTTTTGCCACGACGTGCAGGAGATCTCGGCTCTCGACACGCAGATCGCAGGCGCTCAGCTGGGCAGGTTCGCCGGAGGTCTCGACCAGATGCAGATCGCCAAGCGCTGCGGCAACCCCAGCGTGCTCCTGCAGTGCGAGCGCTCGAATCTCTTGCTGCGATCCATGCCAGGCTCTTTGGTCCTCGTCGCGCTCCTCCGCCGCGAGGCGAACCTGGGTCGAGCGCTCGTCCATTTCGAAGAGCTGGCCGAACGTCTCGTCGCGATGTTGGGCTGAGCGTGGTCGCGCGCATACGCGCGCGACTCGTAGCGTGGCTGTCCATGCCGTTGCGCCGACACGGGCGGCCGCTCGGGGTCGACGCGGCCACCCAGCGCCTTGGGGAGGGCTCGGCCAGATGTCGACACCTCGCGCGGGAATCAACTGGGGAGGGGTTGGCGGATCCATGCTCCGGAGCGCAATCGCGGCATCCGGGCGAGCTTGACCGACCTGCGCGGCCGAGTATGCTCGCGCTGCTGGTTCCAGACCGGCGAGGAGAGCACATGGCAACGCACATCACAGATGAGTGCATCAACTGCGGGGCGTGCGAGCCCGAGTGCCCCAATGAGGCAATCTCAGAGGGTGATGAGATCTACGTCATCGATCCGAACCTCTGCACGGAGTGTGTCGGCTTCCATGGATACGAGGCTTGCCAGGCAGTTTGCCCGGTGGAGTGCTGCGTGCCAGATCCCAACCGTCGAGAGACCGAAGAAGAGCTGATCGCCCGCGCCAAAAAGGTGCATCCGGGCAAGGACTTCGGCACCGACTTCCCTAGCCGCTTCCGCAAGGGCGCGTAGCTCCGCGGCCGTCTCCTGCGATGCAGGACGTGCTGCGCCAAGAGGCTGAAAGCGGTGGCTCGGCAGCAACGCCGCCACCCTTTCAGCCCTTTGCCGCGCGCGGTCGGCTCTGGCTGCGCGTCGCGCTCTCGCTCCTGCTCGCGGTGGCGCTGCTCGCTGCGGTCGGCGATGGCCTTCGTTTGGTCCCCGAGGACCCGTGGGTCGGCGCGTGGCCCCTACTGAGCTACGCGCTCTGCCTCGTGGCGTACCTGGCCGCCCGCAGTCTCCGCTGGCAGATCCTCGTGCAACCACTGGGGCAGGTCCGGCTCTCGGACACCACCCTGGTCGCGCTCGCGGGATTTTGGTGGGTGCACGTGCTGCCGCTGCGCCTCGGCGAGCTCGCGCGACCGCTCATGTTGCGCCAGCGATGCAGCGTCTCTGGCTCCGCGCTGCTCGCCACCGTTGCGCTTGAGCGTGTTGTCGATGGCCTGATGGTCTGCGGCCTCTTCTTCGCGGCGCGGGCCCTGGGAGCGGGCGCATCGCTGTCGTTGGCAGGCGGCGAGATCGCGGCGGGCTCGGACGCCGCGTGGATCTTGTTTGCGGCGACGCTCGCGAGCGCTGCACTTGCGAGCGCACTACTGGTGCTGCTCCTGATGGCGCTGTGGCCCCAACGCCTGGGTCAGCTTGTCGCGGGCCCGTTGCGTTCACGCTGGCCTTCACTCGCACTCCGCGTGGATGAGCAACTGACCCGCCTGAGCGAAGGGCTCGCCGCGCTCCCGAACCCCTCGAGCTTCTTCGCCTTCTTGGCGGCGACCCTCGCGTACTGGCTCATCAACGCGATCGGGATGTGGGTCCTGGCCCAAGGCTGCGGCCTGACACTCTCGCTCGTCGACATGATCGCGGTCATGAGCGTGCTCAACATCGCGCTCCTCGTCCCGGGCGGCCCCGCGCAGCTCGGAAACTTCCAGCTCGGGATGCGCTGGGGTCTGGCGACCGTGCTCTCACGCCAAGAGTCGCTCGGTGCGGGCAGCGTGTTTGCGTTCTGGCTCTACACCCTGCAGACCATCGGGATCGGCGGAGTGGGTATCGCCGCGCAGCTCCTCTTCTCTCGCCGCGTCGCGTCGGATGCCGACGGCGCGGGCGGTGCACACAGCACCCGCGTGGCACGAGGTCCGCACGGTGCTTCCGTGACTCCGACGGATCGGAGCCAAGACGCGTGACGTCCCCCCTGCCTGATTCCGCGGATCCGATGCCCGCGTCGCCCCGCGAGCCGGAGACAGCAGCTTCGCCGACCATGTCCGCGGCCACTCCGGCGCCGCGCTCGGCTTCTAAGAGGCTGTGGGGCGTGTTCTCGCTGATCCTCGGTGTCGCGATCTTTGCCGGATTGATCGCTTGGCTGAGCCCGGACGCCGTCGAGCTCTCGGCACGCATGCACTTTGAACCCGGTTGGCTCGCGCTGGGTCTTGTGGGCAGCGCGATCGCCAGCGTCGTCACGGCCGCACGCTGGCAGATCCTCGCGGAGGAGATGGGCGGCACACCTCTGCCCTTCGTCAGCTACCTCCACGCGCTGGTTTTCACCCGATTCCTCGGCCAGTTCGTGCCGTCGCTCGCGATGGACCTCCTTGGCCGCGGCATCGCCCTCAAGACCGCCGGCAGCGCCAAGAGCTTGGTGCACACCATGCTTCAAGTCGTCGTCGAGCGCTCCCTCGACGTCCTCCAGCCCGTGTTGCTCGTGGTGTGGATATTGCTGCTGGGCCCGCGAGTTCTGCCATCAGGTGCCGGAATCGATCCAGGCTCGCCCCTCGTGCTCTGCATTGTCGCGGCGCTCATCTGCTTGCTCTCCGCGCCGCTGCTGCGTCCCCTCGCCCTGGCCTCGCTCCGCGGCTACGCATTTGCCAAGTCCTTGCTGCCCGGCCGTCGCGCCGCAGCGGCCGAAGGCTCGCTGCACCCCGCGCGCATGCACAGCGAGCTTGGCCTGTCCCAGGCCGCGACACCCGAAGTTGTCCTCAACCGGCGCACCTCACTGTGGGTCGCGTTCTTGAGTTGGGCGCGCCTGGTCACCGTCGTCCTGCAGTTCTTCGGCGTTGTCAGGGGCGTTGGCCTCTCGGTGTCCTTGGGCGACGTTTCCTTCGCCACGCAGCTCGCTCAACTTGCTGGTCTCGTCGGCCTGACGCCCGGCGCCCTGGGGATCCAAGAGGCGGGGTGGACGGGCGCCATGCAGATGCTCGGCCACGACGCCGTGACCACCAGCCTCCTGATCCTCAGCACACGCCTCGGCCTCATCACCTACTTCGGCACCCTCACCGTCGTGACACTGCTCCTCTGGCGCCGCTACGGCACGCCCGCACGAGATCCACTTGACCTAACCCAATAGCCGAGATGTTTCGAATTATCGGCCAACCGCGAAGCATCCGGCTCGCGACCTCGCCACTTTCCGCTTAGGGATTGAGGGTGGCGAGTAACTCCATCCAAGCGTTGAGATTCTGGAGATCGACATCATCGGGTGCCTGCGCGAGCGCAGCATCCAACACGCTCATCGCCTCATCGATCGCGGGCGACTCGCCGAGGTGGAGTTGCTGCATGACGGAGAGACAGGCGTCGAGCGCACTCCCCTTGCGGCGAAGAGCGTCGGGTGGCTCCGCGAGAAGCTCCAAGAATGAGAACGACTCGGTCGTCTCTTGTGGACTTCCCGTCGCCGCATCCAGGTAATGGGCAGTGATGTCGATCGTCCAGCTCTCAGAGACCTCGGCCCAAGGGCAACCGCGGATCGTGCGGCTGAGGACCAATGCGTCGTTCGGCGCCAGGTCTCGCGTGGCAGGGAGCGGCGTGTTGGGTGAAACCGGCTCTCCATGAGGGGCGATCAGCTCAAATCCCTCGGGGAGGACGATTTCTAGCCACACGTTGTTGACCGCGATGTCGACGGTCTCGACGAAGCGCTGCTCAAAGAGGCGTTCGACCTGCTCCGCACTGCCGATGTGGAGTGCAGTTCCGCGGCCGGCCGCCGCCGCAAGGTCGACCGTGTTGAGAAGCTCGACGCCCTGAAGCGGCGACGGCACCGTCATCGCACCTTCGAAGCTGCTCGCCACCAATCGGACCCCGCCGTTGGGCCCCTCGACGCTCATCTGGGCGATCTTGCTCAACGTATCCGCCTGCAATGGAATCGCACCGTGTCCGTCAAGCAAGATCACGCGATCGATCTCATTTGGCATCTGGCTAGCCATTACGGCGTCGTACGCTGCGAGTATCGCTGCGTCCACGGCGTCGTAGGGTCCGACTCCTGCGTAGTCAATGGCGTTCACGATCTCGGGGTCGCTCGGTCCCGCCACAACATGATTCAGCAGGAGCGGCGAGGCCCCGCCGGAACCGCTGAAGATCGAGACATGGTCGCCCTGCTTGAGTTGTCCGGCGATCGTCGTCGCCGTGTGCCGCAGTCGTATCCGCACCGAGAGGTCGAGCCACTGCCGCTCGTCGAGCACGAGCGCGAGATTCAAAGGCGCACGCTCGTCGTTGGTCCGTGACTCTGCGCTGATGCCAAGTTGCAACTGATACTCGCCAGGCACCTGTGTCGTCGAGAGATGTGACTGAATCGCCAGCGCACCTGGCGGCGCAGGCGGGTAGTCGAACTCGTAGTAGTTCCAGAACTCCCAATCTCGAACGGGCTCTCGGCTCAAGGTTTCGGAGGCGAGCCAAGAATCCAGATGCTCGATACGCGACGGGTATGTCATCGCGTTCGTGGCCGGCGGAAAGTATGTCATCGCACTTGGGAGAACTTGCTCGCACTGCGGCAGACGCTCCTCGGTCGACGCAGGGATCACCGCCTCTATCTGCTGTCGCGCCGCCTCCTCCTCGCTGCAGCTCCAGTTGCAGTCGCCGTCCACGCAAGAGAACCAGCAGTAGCGCGAGTTCGCCGGCCACGAATCGCCATCTCCGTCGCCATCTCCATCTCCGTCCCCGTCTCCGTCGCCGTCGCCGTCGCCGTAGCCGTCACTATCCTCGCACCCGTCGTCGTAGCCGTATTCATCGCAATCATCGCTGTCGTCTTCGCTGTAGTCGTCAACCCATTCTCCGCAGATCCCGCAAGCGGCACCGAATTGAGCTAGCGCTCCGAGCACAACCCAGCGCCCGGGAGCGCAACGGCGACGATGGACCCACATGCGAGCGTAGTCGCTCGACCGCCCGCGATGGATCACTCCGCAGGCAAACAATTACGCGCCGAGCCGCCGCGGCCCTTCCCCGCCGATGGGCACCGGGCGCTCCTAGATCCGGTGAAACGCGTGCGAGCCAACTCGAATGCAAATGTGAAGCGCTGCGGCTCACATGCGAGCCTGCCAACCCAACCCTTCCATCCGCAGCGTCGCTCGAATGAGCAGGCTCGCCGGAGGTCAATCCTGTCGAGGTCAGGCAAGGAGTACGGGCAGGAGTTCCTGCGCGGGCCCGAGGTACACCTCGTGGAACGCTGGATGAGATGGATGCATCGGCTCGAGGTTTGCAAAGATTGTACCAGCCCCAACGTACTCGGCGCTGCGCACATAGTTGGATGCCGGAGCGACCGAGCCCGATGTCCCCACTGCGAGAAAAAGATCGCAGTCACGAAGGGCCTCCTTCGCTGCCCACTCCGCCTCCGGCGGCAACGATTCATCGAACAGGACGACCGAAGGCCGCAGGGACGCGCCACATTTGGGGCATTGCGGGCAGTCACTCGCCAGCGCTTCGAGCTCAATCGGCACGGAGTATGTGCATCGCGTGCAGCGAGCAGCCCGGAGCGACCCGTGCAGCTCAACCACGTTTGGCGAGCCCGCGAGTGTGTGCAGACCGTCGACATTTTGCGTGAGCACGGTCAGTGCCTGGTCGGAGCGGAGTCGCAACGCCGCCGCTGCAAGTGCCAGATGGCCGGCGTTTGGTGCGACCTGACGAAGCTGATGTCCGAGCTGGGCAAAGAAGCGCCACACCGACTTCGGATCGGCGGCCAGCGCCTCGGCGGTGGCGTATGCCCCGACCTCGACGGTGTTCCAGAGGCCCCCTGGTCCGCGATAGGTTGGCAATCCGGAGGGCGCTGAGAGGCCCGCGCCCATCAGCACGACGATCCGCCGATAGCGGGAGAGTCCGATTGGGGCGGGCGTGACCATCACGACGTCTCCGAGCCTCCAAGCTCAAACATCGTGGCCCCCGGCTCCGTCGCGGCAGACAAACTGCGGTAGCTTGAGTTCATCAGTCGAACCGCTACGCGATCCTGCTCGCGCTTGGTCGAGCGCGTTGGATATCCGGATCATGCCCAGCTGTGTCGAGGCCTGCGTGATCAGCCGTGGTCGTGCAGGTGCCGTTGTGGCCGAGCAAGGCATCGGCGCAGCGACGGAGGAGACCCCGGCGCAGATCAGCCTCAAGGTCAACGCGTTGGGCGTCGCTGAGGATACCGTGCGCGCTCAGGTCGAGATCCGCTGCGGCGGACTCGGCTGTTTTCGCGCATGGAGGATCGGCCAGTGCTGCGGAGAAGGTCGCCTCGACGATCGAGCGCAGCGAGGGTCGCTCGGACAAGAGCCACGCGAGGAAGGACCAGGCGAGCTCGGCGTGTCGGGTCTCGTCGTCACGGATCTGAGCGAGGACGGCACGCACGCCCGGGTCGCGCGCTTTGGCCAGGGCGACGGCCGCCACGAAGGCCGCGATGGTTTCGCCGACACAGCCCTCGATGATGGTGGTCTCGACGATCGCGTTGACCGACGAGTCCTCAAGGGCGCCCTTGATGAAGAGCGCAGCCGGCCCAATGTCCCTCCCGTCAAGCGCCGACGCGAGTCCAAAGCAGAGCTGCGCATGGCGGATCTCGTCGGCGCAGGCCCGCTGTGCCTCGCGCAGCAAGTCCGGCGGCGCACCAAGACTCAGAAGCTGGAGCGTGAATCGGGCGAACGCCGCCACCGATGCGTGCTCCGCGAGCGCTGCGGCTCGCCAGTGGTTCACAGCGGCTCGCCGCGCAGCTGGATCCGCGATCACCTCGGGCGCAAGTTCAAAGTGCCAGTCGCTTCGACCCTCGATATCAGCCACCCGCGGCAGGCCCCCGACCAAGAACGGCCGCCCTTCGCACACCGCCGGCCCGATCGGATATTTGATCTTCGCGACATAGCAGCAAGTCTCCTGCGGCTCATCCTCGCCCCAGCTCTCTGGACCACACTTGACGCTCTTGAGCACAGGGTTTCCCCCACAGTTGGCGTAGAAGATGCTGTCCTCCCGAGCGATCGCCTCCGCCTCTGCGGTGTCGTAGTTCGGGCAGATACCATCCGCGGGCGCGGGGCCACAGACCTCGACATAGTTCGACCTTCGATCCGCCTTGTCGAGACATTGCCCGTAGTCGTGGGGGTCCAAACAACCCGTGAGCACCAAACCTACCAAGACCGCGGGCGCGGTCGCAAAGGCGCGTCGCTGAATCTGCGCGCGAAGGCGCGCTTCTAGCCTCGCGGCATACTCCATATTCTCTGGACTATACCGCGACGTGGAGCTTGAGGTGAGAGGATGGGCGTTTGGCGCCAGGCCGTTGCAGGCCAGCTTGACGAGCCTCGACCCCGGCGGCGATGCTTCCCGCGCTGCGATTCGACTCGCATCGCGGAAACGCTCCGGTGAACATTCAGGACCCTAGCTTGCCGACGGATCGCCCGCAGCTGCCTCCGCTCCAAGGTGGACTCTACGAAGCGTTCTACCTGGCGCTGGCGACCCTCTTCATTGCGAGCCTCGTCGCTTGCAACTTGATCTTCACCAAGTTTTTCGTGGCCAAGGTCCCGCTGCCCTGGGGGGGCGAGTACGTCTTCGTCCAGTCCGTCGGTCTGCTCGCCTATCCCCTCACCTTCCTGGTGACCGACATCCTCAGCGAGGTCTATGGCGCGGAACGGAGCAATCGCGTCGTCACCATGGGCTTCATCGCGAGCTGCATGACGGTCGCGCTGGTGGAGATCGCGGACGCGACCACCTCAGCGGGCTTTGGTACCTCAGACGAGACCTTCCACGCCGTGTTCGGCCTGAGTAAGATCGGCGTGCTCGCGTCGATGTCGGCGTACCTCTGTGCGCAGTACGTCGACGTCCGCCTTTTCCACTTCTGGAAGCGCCTGACGAGGGGCAAGCACCTGTGGCTTCGCAACAACGCCAGCACCTTTGCATCTCAGGTACTCGACACGACCGTGGTCCTCGGGCTGCTCGCGGCGTTTCAGGTCGGCGGCGTGAGCTGGAGCAGCTTTCCAGAGCTGGCCTTCAATGGACTGATGTTTAAGTGGAGCTTTGCGCTCGTCGACACGCCGATCTTTTACGCGTGTGTTCACGGGTGCCGACGGCTCTTTCCCGAGCAGATGGCAATGGTCGACACCGTTGAGATGGGCGACCTCGCGCCCAGCTAGGGCCAAGGGCGAAACGGGCGCCGGACACGCGGGCACTCCACCCGCTCGACGCAGGAGATGCCCTGCTCGTGTTTCGGACGCGCTCTGGTACCATGGTCCCGTGCCGACAACCGCAGCGAGGCTTCGCCACACAGCGGTCTTGGTGTCACTGGCCGCGGGTGCGGTGGTCGCCGGAGCGTGCTTTCGTGGTGACGACACGATCGGGGCGGTGTGCGAGCAGAGCAGCGACTGCGGCGACGGCCAGAGCTGCGCGGGCGGGATCTGTGGCCGCTGCGGCGATGGCAGCGTCGATGCTGGAGAGCTCTGCCTGGAGAAGGTGAGCGAGGAGCTCCTCGGCGGCGGAGCTGTCGTCATGCTGCCGAGCGACCTCGACGAGGATGGCAACGTCGACATCATCACGGTCGTCAACAGCGAGTGCGGGCCTGTCGGGATGATGTCGACCTGCTGGTCGCTCACGTTGCTCCTCGGAACGGGTGGCGGCAAGTTCGAGGTAGGCAACGCGATCGAGCAGTTTCCGGGCGAGGTGGTCGATCTGGTCGTGGGCGATTTTGACGGCGATCAAGCGTCGGACTCGGTGCTTGCGTTTGCCCAGCAGACCACGCTCCTGATCTCGCTGGCGACTGGTGTCGCGGATGAGTCTGTGACAGTGCCGGTCGACATCCCGACGCCTGTAGGTTCGCTCGCGGTGGGCGACTTCGACGGCGACGGTGCGGAAGAGGTCGCAGGCG
>CAZVEM010000170.1:0-12852 GCA_964626165.1 uncultured Nannocystaceae bacterium | reverse complement strand
ACGAGATGTGCCGCACGGCCCATCGTCATCTCCGTGGCATGGCCATGCCTGGTCGCGCCCTCGATCTGCTCGACCTCGCCTGCGTCCGCGCCAAGCGAGAAGGTTCCAGCGTGGTCAAAGAACAGCACTGGCAGGCGATCGTCAGCGAGCGCAGCGGCCTGAGCATCGAGCGCCTTCGCGGCCAGTCCGACCGCGAGGCTCTGGAGCTGGAGTCGACCCTCGGCCGCACGGTCGTGGGCCATCACGACGCGATTCATACGATCTCGGAACTGATCCGACGCAGTCGCGCAGGCTTTGGCGGAAGCCGTCCCCTTGCGACGATCCTGTTGCTCGGCACGAGCGGCGTCGGCAAGACCGAACTCGCCAAGGCGCTGTCGCACGCGCTCTTCGTGCGCGAGGACGCCCTGGTGCGACTCGACATGAGCGAGTACGCCGAGAGCCACGCCTTGGCACGCATCATTGGCGCCCCCCCGGGCTATGTCGGCTACGAACAAGGCGGTGCGCTGAGCGAGGCGATCCTGCAAAACCCGCATCGCGTCGTGCTCCTCGATGAGATCGAGAAGGCACACCGCGACGTGCACCAGCTCTTGCTGCAGGTCCTAGATGATGGCCGCCTCACCGATGGCCGCGGACGACTGCTCGACTTTCGAGATTCGGTGATCGTGATGACCAGCAATCTTGGGGCTCGCCTGCTCGAGTCCGACCCGAACGTCGAGAGTTCGCAGGTCCTACAGGTCGCGCGCGAGTCCTTCCCGCTTGAGCTCTTCAATCGCATCGAGGCACCGCTGGTGCTCCGACCGCTCGATGGCGCGGCATTGCGTGAAGTTGCACGTAGGATGATCGCGACCTCAAGCGCTCGGCTCAAGCAGGAACGCGGAATGGGCGTCTCGATCACCGAGCGCGCGCTCGATGCATTGATCGCCACGCTCGCGGACGATCCCGGGCTAGGCGCTCGCCCGCTGCGCCACGTGCTGGCGCGCGAGGTCGAAGCCAAGATCGCCAACGCCGTCCTTCGGGGTCAGACAAGCGCAGGCTCGACCGTCCGCGTCGACCACACGACGGCCGACGGCTTCTTCGTGGCGGACTCGACGCGGGGCTAGAACCGAAGCCCGAGGCCGACGCCGCCGCCGCCGTTGAGGATCATCGGCCCTGGCACAGGGATCCGTCCGTCGATCAGCGCCGCGGTGGCCTTCTGCTTGCGGGTCCACATCGCCGAGTCGTATTGCTGGGCGTTGTAGCGATCGACGATCTTGGAGGCGCGCTGCTTGAGGCCATAGCCGATGCCGATCGCGAGGACCCACGCACCTGCGACGCCACCGGAGATTCCCATGCAGACCGCGAGCTTCTGCCCGCCATCGGACAACTCGTCCTTTTTGCTGGCGTAGAGACCGCCGCAGGCACCAAGCCCGATCACGCCGTAGAGCGCGAGGAGACCCGAGATCGCTCGCGTCTTCTTGTTGCTGCTGTACTTGCTCAGGCGTGTGTTCGCGTTGTTGTACTGCGTGTAGGTCACCTCGCCGCGCTTGCTCGCCGGCTTGTCCTTGATGTCGTCTTCGTACTCGTCGGTCTCGCCGCGATCGCGTCGTCCGGTCTCGCCGATCTCAGGCAGGGTCGCGCGACCGAGGGTCTGGAGCTTCTGATTGGCGTTGATGACCGCCTTGAGGTGGGGGTGTGTCTTGGCCCCAAGGTCCTGGTAAGCACCGACGTACGATGCCGTGATCGCGATTTTCTGATCGCGTGAATAGGCCTCAAGACCGAGGTACACGCGGACTTTGTCGTAGTCCGCGATCATCGAAGCTTCTTTGTCGCGAAGTGCCTGGGTGTAGTCGCGCCAGTCCTCGCAGAGTTTGGAAGCCTCGCCTCGGTAGGGGTTATTTCCCTCGTTATTGGCGAGCGCACACCAGGCATCGCGCTTGGTCTCGGGCTTGGCCTTCTCGTCGCGCTGGGCCAAGAGCGCGTCGTTGTGGAGCTGAGCCACGGTGATGTCGATGTCGTCGAGCGATGCGGGGGTCTCGGCAAATTCCGCCTTGGGCGCGCGCAGACCGGTGGTCTCGAAGGCTGCGGTTGCGTTGCTGTTGGTCAACGCGAGCGCAGCCAGATCGGGACCGGTCTGTCCGGCGCCGCGAACCAGCGACAGATCGCCCGCAGATCCGTAGATGTTGGGGGTCTGCGTGCGTCCTTTGACCAGCGCTTGCATCGTGTCGCGGGCGTAGCCCACGGCCTCACCAGCAGTCACGCTGCCGTCCTTATTGGTATCTCCCCAGCCGTACAAAGCGCCAAGCACCAGGTAGGAGAACGCCGGCCGCGAGCGACCCGGCAACGCGCCCGCGTACTCGTTGGGGCCCGACGCCGTCATCACGATGCTGCGTTGTCCGCTAGGGATCTTGGATTCCAGCACCGGCTGGGTGTCTGGCACCAGCGGCTTGCCCTTGTTGCTCTGACCGCTAAAGCACGCGTCAAAGATCAACACCGGCGTCGCCGACGAGGTCTCGAGGATTTCTAGCGCTTCACTGTGTCGCAGTCCGCGAGAAGTCAGGCTCTCCGTGGTCGCCTGGGTATCCCAACCGGCAAGTACGCCCTCGATCACATCGTCATCGCTGCGCTTGGCCGAAGGCGCGCCGTGGCCAATGAACACGAACCACACGTTGCCGCCCGCTTGCGCGCGAGAGGCCGCGGTCGCGAGGGCGGCCTTCATGCCCTCTGCGGTCGCTTCGTTGCGCCGCAAGAACACGACCTGCGTCGCGGGGATCTGCATGCCGCGCGTAAAGAAGCGGTACCAATCCTCGCCGTTGGACTCGGCGCCAACGACGTCCTGCAGCGAGCTGTAGTCTTCGATCGCAACGACGACCGCGGCATCACGCGCACCGATCGAGTTGAGCGCGGGCGGCTCATCGAGTTCGGGCCAAGTCGCGATCTGAGTGATGCCCTTGTCGCCGCCCGGGCCGCGCGTCCCTGGACCGTTCTTGTCACAGCCGGTCACGCTCAGACCGAGGGACATCAGGGCGAGCGCTGCAAAGGCGACGCTGCTGCTCCATCCGCGACGACTGCGCCGAGCGCTTCGCCCAAGCTGACCTTCACGGGTGCGTGGGTCGGCTTTTGCGATCGGTGTGAGTTCGTTGGCTCGCGGCGCGGGACCGCGAGAAACCCGGAGATGGGGACGCACACGACGGCGGGACACCCGAGAAGGTTGCACGCTGAGTTCGGCCATAGCCGCGAGAGTATGCCAGATGGCGTTGCCATCTGAACTGGGCCCCGCCTACGTGCAAGTCCATCAACTCCGTGCCGCGACCCCGTGACCGCCTGCGCTCGCGCGGATCCGCGCAGCACCACCGACATCTCGCACCGGCCTCTTGCACAGGCATCTCGCACAGAAGGAGTCGCGCAGCGGGGGTCGAGATGCAGCCTCGTTGTCGAGCCAACGGAAGCGGCGAACCTGCCGGCGGCCGCGCCCGCCGGCTCCAAGCCGCGTCCGGCCGTCGCCCGTGCTACGGCCCGCCGCTGGCGGGGTTGATGCGGTAGTAGATTTCCGCCTTCGCACGGCGCGAGGGCGGAACCTGCTCAAACTGCCCTTCAAAGAGCGTTCGGGCCGTCGGACCCCGCACCGCCCAACTCCCGGGCGCGGGCTTGAGTCGGTCAAATTCCTCCCGCGACGTGAACGCGTAGACCACCAGATACTCCGATGCCGGCACGCCTGGGTTGCGCAGCCCTGCGTCGAGCGGGGGGAACTCATGGACGCCGCCCCGGGGCACGTGGGTATCGGGGTGGCTCGCGGACGGCCAGATCACGTCACCTTTGCCGTCTGCCTCAAAGTAGGCGACGACAAGATCGACCTCCACGGTCGAGCTGACCCGCAAGTGAAGCTGGCCGCCATCGGTCACCTGATCCTCCAACATGAGATCGAGCCTTGGAAGGCTCGCTCCGTCGAAGTCGCGGACGTGTATCGCCCAACCTTGCGGGGTGTTCCATTCAAGCGCGGCCGCGGAGTTGCGTGCCTGGCCCCCGCCGCCGCCAAGTGGCACGTGCGAAACCGTGACCGAGCCCGAGACCTTGCGCTCGACGCGTTTGCTGAAACTACGCCGGCCGGTCCCGATCATGACCTCGTCGATCACAACTGCACCGCAATCACCGGCCAAGCTCGCGACGCGCTTGCTCTCGTTGTGGATGTCAAAGAGCGCCTCGATCTGTTTGCTGGACGATGCGGAGAACGATGCCACCGACGCGCGGCCGCCCGCGACGTCTGCGACGCGATCGAGGAGGTCACTAAAGCTCTGGTCATATGCGCTGACCTCGTCGCGCGCCTCAACGATGCAGCCGGGGCGCCGCTCAGGCGCGATCGAGTAGCCGCCGTCGTCGCCGATCTTCACTTCGCGGCCCAGCAAGCTGTCAGGCGAGCCCGTCGGCTGGAGGAGCAGATGCATGCCGGGCGGTACGGGCGACAGATCGCCCACTGCGGTCGGTTCTGGCCGACACGCCGCGGGCACGAGGAACGCGCCGCACAGCATGGCACCACCCAAGACAACGGTAGCACCGCGGCGCCCAGCCCCGGCCTGCGCGTCTCGGCCCCATCGAGACCTTGTCGGCGGCATCGAGTGGTGCGGGCAGGCCATGCGGTGCGATCCGTTTCGGGACATCGTCGATCGATTAACACGAACTGCGCTCGCCTGGATCGAGGCGCGCGCCGCCTCGATCCAGGAGACGCGAAAGTGCTTCACTTTGGCCGCGGCTTATGGCGGTGCGGCAAGGCGTCTCGCGAGCAGGTCGGCAAGCAAGCGGTAGAGATCGGCCGCGCCGCCTGCCCCCGTGAGGGCCTCCAAAGCGCGAAGATGCGCCTCAACGGTCGCATGATCCCCTCGCGCGGCCGGGCCCGAGATTCCGCCCGGCACACCGAGCTGCACCAGCGCGGCCAAGGATGATTGCATCAGTTGAATCGTCGCGGCCTCGACGGCAGGCGGTGCCAACCCGAGCGAGTTCATCGCGACGCGCGAGCTGGACAGCAGCAGCCCAAGGAAGTTTGCGTCAAGCGAGCACGCCGCGTGGTAGGCCGTTCGCTGCGAGGCATCGAGTCGATCGAGCTCAAGCCAGCGCGCCGGCGGGACCAGCTGCGCGAGCCATGCCTTCGCGCGGGGGTCTCCCTCGACCCCAAAGAACGCGGTCTCGAGTCCGCTGTGCGGGAGTTCTTGGCGCAGCACGCAGATCGGATGGGCGGTCGCGAGCGGGACTCCGAGCGCCGCACATCGAGGCATCGCGAGCGCGGCGATCGCTTGGCCGGCGCACTGAAAGATCGGCACGTCCAAGGGCCGCACACCTGCATGAGGGTCGGCACTCGCATCTCCATCCGTGGGCACCGCGAGGACAAGCCGCTCGGCGAGCCGTGAGTCGAGCTCGGGCAACATCACTTCGCGGGTGACGACAAAGATCGCATCCCACGGAAGATGTCGCTGTGGCTTGACGGCCTCCGAGGTCTCCTCTCGATTCGCCCGCGTTGCGCCATCGCCCGCCCACGGAGCACCAGCGAGTGCGCTGTCGAGTACCGAGCTGTCGCCAAGACATGCGCGCACGGAACACACATCGACATGCACGCGATGACGCGACAGCCATGATGCGAGCTGAGCCGACGCGTGCCCCGTGCCGAGCATCAAGACCCGCTTGCGCGGGGGCAGCAACATGGCCAGGACACTCGCGGGCACCCTGGTCCCAAGCTCGGTCGCAAGCGACTCAAGATCGCCGGCGGCCTGCGCTTGGGCCATGACCGCGCGGATCTGGCTGCTGCTCACCTCCGGCAGCGCACCGTGTGCCCCGCCTCCTGCCCGGGGGACAACGATCGGCGGGTAGTCGCGCTCAATCAGGTCCCATCGATGCCAACGCGCTGTTTCGCCGCTATCGATGATGTCCGACCCCACCACGAGCCGGATTCGATGATCTGGATAGTCACGGGCGACACGCTCAAGCAGACCCAGCGCGTAGCTGGGCGAGCTGTCGCCGGCGGCTAGCCTCTCCTGTGCGAGTCGCCGCTCAAGGTCGCTCACGATGACCGAGGGACCGTGCTGAGCCATCGCGGCGCGCGTCCATGCGAGTCGCTGCTCGAAGGGTGGCAGGCTCTTTCCCAGGGCGTGGGTCTCACAGGGCGCGACAAGCACTCGAGCCGCAAGCCCTTGCGAAAGCAGCCATGCAGGGAGCAGCACGTGCCCAACATGAGGCGGATTGAAGCTGCCCCCGAACACCGCCAGCGTGGGTCTGATGTCCGTCTCGCGCACGCCCGCCGCCGACCTCTCCAGCCTTCAATGTTATAGCGCGATGAAACCGAGCTGGAAGAGCCAGAGGTAGCTCGCCACGCGGAAGAAGCGAAGCGAGCTGACCCATAACACAGTACGGAGTGGCATCTCGATCGCGCCGGCCGCCCAGCACCCCATCGCCCAGGGCAAGGGTGTGATCGCGGCCAGGATCAGCATCGTGGTGCCACCCTTTTGCATCTTCTCGAAGGTGCCCTTCCCATCACCACTCCCGAGCAATCGGCGTGCCGTCTTGCTGGTGCGCAGGAAGTGATAGCCGATGCCGTAAGCCACAAAGCCTCCGATGATGCTGCCGGCTGACGCCCAGCAAGTGACTTCAAGCAGCGAGAGCCCGCCGAGCCATCCGAGAATCGAGAAGGTGTCGTTGGGGATCGGCAGCAATACTGAGTCGGTGAGGAAAAAGCCGAGCATCACCCCGGGTCCACCGAGCCGAGTGACGAAAAAGCCGCCCATCTCCTGCATCTCGTGCTTAAAGAGCAGGGTTCCGAGCAGGGCGATGCCAAGAATGAAGAACACGCCCCCGATCACACGAATCAAGAGTCGTCGGCGCTCGCCCTCATCAAGCGGAATCTCCTGCGCGATCTTGGCCTTGGCGTTCGCGCGCACCTGACTCAGGCGCGTGGCCGCGGCCCCCATCCCGCGCGCGGTGTCGGGAGCGTCAGAGCGCGGGGCGAGAGCGTCGTCGACTGTCTCTGCCGGGCCGGCCGCGAGTTGCGGCACCGAACCCGAGACCTGGTCGGCTTCATTCACGCGCGCCTCCGATACCTGATGCAGGGGTCCGCCGCAAGGCGGGTGTAACCGAGAGCACCAAGCGCCCCGGTGCGGCGTCCTCGGTCGCTCGTCACGCGAATGCGCGCGGAGTCCGGCGTCGTATCTCGGACTCGCGATCTCGCGCGGCGCAGGCCCGTGCTGGCAGCTGCGGCGCCCGATTGCGTCGACACAGCGCGCATCCCCGCGCTCGCGCCCAGTCCCCGCGCCTCCGCCCCGGGGCGACTGGGAGCGTGACGTCCCCTCAGTACAGCAAGAACTTACGTCGACGCGCCAAGAAGCGCTCTCGGGCTGGCTCCATGCTGCGCACCAGGTCCTCGACCGATTCGCCAGCGTCGATGCCCTGCCTCATCCATGTTCCGCCGGCAAGAAGGTCGATTGCAAGCCGATCGCTGACGAACTCGTACCTCTCCTCGCGCCAGCGAAGGGCACCGCCGTGCTCCCGGCGAATCGCAGCTAACAAGGCGATTGAGGTACTGAGGCTGCGAATCTGGGCAGGATCGACGACATGAAGCTGAAGGCCACCACAGCTGATCCCCGCGTGTTTCTGAAACGTGGGCTTGAATCGAGTTGGGCGGAGCGCCAAGCCCGAGCTGTGGCCCGCAATCCGGCCGCAGATCGCGGCACCGTCAAGGAATGGCGCGCCGCAAAGTTCGAAGGGACGCGTGGTCCCACGCCCCTCGCTGAGGTTTGTGCCCTCGAGCAGGCACTGACCTGGATAGACCCGCGCGGTGTCGAGCGTTGGCATGTTGGGCGATGGCAGCACCCACGGCAGCCCCGTCTCCGAAAAATCCATGCGCCGCTGCCAGCCGGCGCAGAGCTGGACTTTGAGCTTGTCGAGCGGCGCTCTTGCACGTTCGTGCAGCGTCAGGGTGCACAGCTCACCGATCGTCATCCCGTGACGCACTGCGACGTCGTGCAGCCCCACAAAGCTCTGATAGGCGTCTTGCACCTCGCCACCCTCCACGTCGGCCTCTTCCCCGCCCAGCGGGTTGGGACGGTCCAGGATCCAGACCTGCAGACCGGCCGCAAGCGCCACTTCGGCAGCGAGCACGACGGTCCACGCGTAGGTGTAATAGCGAGCGCCGACATCTTGCAGATCGCAGATGAGGATCTCAGCGTCATGGAACATCGCCGGCCGCGGGATCAGGCTGTCGTATTCGTCTCCGTACAGGCTGTAGGTCGGCGGCCCCGACCGCGTGGCCACCGGCGCGAGCGGGCTGCCGTCTTCGGGCACCGTCTCCATATCTTGCGCCGCGGCGTCGAGACCATGTTCGGGTCCCAGCAGGCTCGCGATCTGAGCACCACTTTGCGCGACGCACTCGGTGATGTGCACGAGCCTTTGGTCGACCGACGCGGGGTGACACAGCAGCGCGACGCTTCGTCCGCGCAATGAGCCGAGCTCGCCGGCAACGAGCCGATCGAGTCCGCTGCGAACACGAGCTTGAATGCGCATCCCGAGGAGACTGTTCTCGCCAGCGATCCACAGCAAGTTCTCGGCACAGGCGAAGGTCCTGCCCGGCAGGCTCGGGAGGCGCACCTACATCCATCCGTCTCCGTCGTGCGTCCTCCTCGCGCGGCGGCGCGGTGACGGGTGCCGATCCACGGGACCTCCCGCGTCGAAATCCGCTGCACGGGGCGGAAGGCGCGCCCATCGCCAGCGGACCATCTGAGCGCGACGCCGCCGAAGCAATGATGCCGATCCGTCCGCGTATTCGTCCTCACGCACCGTTCACGGCGCAAGCACGGCTCGGGCAAGCCTCGCGAGTGGGTGAAATCAGGCAGCGCGCGCGCCGGCACAGCCCGCCTCATCGCCGCGATCCAGCGGCGATCGGCGATGCGCTGGCCGTTGACACCCCCTTGGGCTTGTCTCTATTCTGCGCACCGCAGCCGTCCAGCCTTGCGGGCGGACGCTGACAACACTTCAACGACGAGGAACACGACCTTGGCCGCACCCAACAAGCCCGGTAAGGATCTCAGCGCTCTCAAGGCGAAGCTCGCCAAGAAGGCGGACGACGCCGCCGCCCCTGCACCCGCAACTGCTGCTGAGCCCGCCGAACAAGCTGCGGCGCCGGCCGAGTACGCGGACGAAGCACCCCAAGCCGCGCCGAGCTACGAAGCACCGCAAGCGGCGTCCGCTCCCTCCTATGAGGCCGAGCCCGCACAGGTCGCCGCGGCACCCGTCGCCGCTGCGGCCCCCGCCGCGCGCGAAGAGATGCCCTTCTCGGCCAGTGGCGCCGCTTTCGATCCAAACGAGGGACTGATCGCGGACGGCGGCGAGATCAAGGCGCGCAGCAATGTCGGCATCGTCATCGCGGCCGCGATCGCAGCGTTCGCGGGCGGCATCGGCGTCGGCTCGCTTTGGAACACCGCCTCCAGCACGCAGGCCAAGCTCGCGGGCGCGAAGAAGTGGGCCGAAGAGCGCGCCCCAGAGATCGAGAAGATCAAGTCCGCTCGCGTGAAGATCGCAACCGGTCTTGAGGCAGCGACCGCCCAGATTGGACAAGATCCGGCCAAGGCGTCGGAGGCCTTTGCCGCCCTCACCGCGAGCGCCGCGGAGATCGGCCGTGTCGATCCGCTCTTTAGCCCGCACATGGGCTCGATGCCTAAGGGCCCGCTGTCGTCGGTGTTCAACCTCTTCGAGGAGGCCAATGCCGTCCAGTTCCGGCTCAACCTCATGAAGAACTACGTCGACATCTTCGGCAAGGCCGTTGCCGCGGACGCCAACAAGATCACCGGTCCCTTTGCGATCGTCGTGGACGGCAAGTCGGCCAAGCTGGTGCAGATCACCGGCGTGGTCTGCGGAGAGGATCCGACCGCGGGCACCGCCTGCGAGGCCGGCAAAGAGCAAGAGGCCACCGGCTGCAGCGTCATCGACGAGATCGGCGGCACCGCCAAGGGCGTGCCCCTCGACCTCTGCCTGACCCTCCAGACCAATAGCTTCCACAACGCCATCATCGGCGAGAGCCCGGCAAACCTGGCCCTCCAGAACTTCCAGGCGATCTCCATCGACCTTAACGAGCACATGGAGTCGATGGCCAAGTACGAGGCTGCGGCGCTTGAGGGTCTGACGAAGTACGCTACGGGTGAAGGTGTTGGCGATGCCGAACCTGCAGCCGGAGGCGGTGGTGCAAGCGCACCCGCGGAATGATGTTGCCGCACGTCTGTGGGTGACCAACCCAGCGAGAGCCGGCCTTTTGGGCTGGCTCTTTCGCTATGTGCTCCTCACCGCGTTGTTGGTCCTGCTCGCTGCGGTCGAGTACGGGCGCGTCACCTATCGCAGCATCGAAGCTTCGCTCCCCAATGCCAGCGAGATCGGCGACTACGAGACCTCGGCTCCCGGGGTCACCCGGATCGTCGCGAGCGACGGCAGCTTGTTGGTCGAGCTCGCCCGCGAGAATCGAGCCTACGCAAGGATCGACGACATCCCGGATCGCGTGATCGATGCCTTCGTCGCCGCCGAGGATCGCCGCTTCTTCGATCATCCGGGTATCGACCTTCGCGGCATCGGTCGAGCGGTGGTCGCCAATCTGCGCAGCGGCACCATCTCGCAGGGAGGGTCGACGATCACCCAGCAGGTCGCCAAGGGCTTTCTCGGCGACGAGCAGACCCTTGAACGCAAGCTACGAGAAGCCGTCCTTGCCATTCGCCTCGAGTCCCTCCTCGACAAGCGGGCGATCCTCGAGATCTATCTCAACAAGATCTTTCTCGGCGCGGGGACCTACGGCGTCGCGACCGCTGCAGAGCGATACTTTGGCAAGCGCCTCTCCGAGCTGACGCTTGCCGAAGCTGCCCTTTTGGCTGGATTGCCTAAGGCGCCGAGCTTCTACAGCCCCGTGTCCTCGCCAGAGCGTGCGCGGATCCGGCGGGACATCGTGCTCGATGACATGGCCGAAGCCGGCGCGATTTCGGCCGAGGAAGCCGAGCGTGCCAAGCAAGAGCCGATCGTGCTCGCGCGCGAGCCCGAGGACGTATTCCGCTGGCGAGCCCCCTACTACGCCGAGTTTGCCCGCCAACAGGTCGAAGCGGAGTTGGGGAGCGATGCGATCCTCTCCGCCGGCTTGCGCATCGAGACGCCAGTGGTGCTGCAGTACCAAGCGCACGCACATAAGGCGATCGATCGAGCAGTTCGCAAACTCGATCGTCGCCAGGGTTGGCGCGGCCCCGAGGCCCACCTGCGCGACGAGGCCGCGCGCAGCGAGTTCATCGCGCGCGCAAAGCAGGAGTACGACGGCATCGACTGGGCAAAGGACTCGTCGCGATTCCGGCTCGGTCTGGTCCAAAGCGTCGAAGATCGACACGCCGAGATCTTGGTCGGGTCGACGAGCTTCTCCTTGCCGCTGGCGAACGCGAGCTGGGCTGCCCCCTACGACGCGCGCTCGGGGAAGAATGACCGCACGATCACTCGACTCAGCCTCGCGCTGGAGGCTGGCGACATTGTCTGGGTGCGTCCCGACCATCGCCTCAAGGACCTTGAAGCGGACGCGCTCACCGGCGACCCCAACGCGGCGACCGGAGACGGCACCGCCAGCGCAGGGACTCGTGATTCGATCTCCGCCGCGGTGTCGTCCTGGCAACTGGAGCTTGGTCAAACGCCGCGCATGGAGGCGGCGCTCTACACCGTGGCCCACGACAGCGGATACGTCGAGATGATGGAGGGCGGCGACGACTACGATCGCTCGCAGTTCAATCGCTCCGTGCAGTCCTGCCGCCAACCCGGCTCGGTCTTTAAGGCGGTGTATTACGGCCTCGCGCTCGACGGCGGACGCTACGCCATGGACTCGATCCTGGAAGGCAAGCCCTACGAGCCCGAGCCCGGCGAAGTTTGGAACCCGCGTAACATCGACAAGACGATCGACGGCAAGGTGCTCCTGCGGACGTCGCTGATCCGCTCGCTCAACACCTCGTCGATTCGGCTGTTTGCCCGCCTCGGCGCCAACAACGTCGTCACCTGGGCGAGAAAGCTCGGGATCCGTTCGACGCTGATCGCCGACAAGGCGCTCGCACTGGGAGCGAGCTGTGTCCACATGGATGAGCTCGGGCGGGCGTTTTCCGTGCACGTGCAGGGTGGCGCGCTGCGAGAGCCAGTCTACGTCACGCGGATCACCGACAAGCGCGGCCGCGTCCTGGTCGATCGTCGCTCACCGCTCGCCGCCGATGTGGATGTTGCAGGCAGAGCCGATCGAATGATGGCCGAGGCCCTCGCCGGACCTACCCAAGTGATCGACGAACGCACTGCGTTCTTGATGACTCGGCTCCTTCGCGAAGTCGTGACCGCCGGTATTGGCGGGCGCGCCGGTACCATCGGCGTTCCCTGCGGTGGCAAGAGCGGCACGGCATCGAAGGGTCCGTTCACAACCGACACCTGGTTCTCGGGCTTCACCTCTCGTCACACCACAGTCGCGTGGATGGGCGACGATGCCTATGAACGTTCGATGGGTGACGAGGACGCGAGTTACACCACCGCCATCCCGCTGTGGGCCGACTATATGAAGCCTGTGGTCACGGGCCTCCCGCACGGCCCCGTCCCCCTCAGCAAGCCGCCGGGCATTGGCAGCCGAGTCGTCGATGCGACGCGCGGCGGGCCGCCGGTGCCTGGCTTTCCCAGCGCGACGATCTACGTGCTTGAAGAGCAGGTCGGCATGATGCCCGCGGAAGTGGTCGACTCCGTCGACCCTGGACCGACGCAGCTCGGTCCGCCGCGACCGAGCGACGCGCCGACGCAACACGAGCTGCTTCCCGACTAGCAGGTTGTCGAATAACCCCCGTGGAATGCATGGACGTGCAATTGCCA
>CAZVEM010000169.1:0-12875 GCA_964626165.1 uncultured Nannocystaceae bacterium | reverse complement strand
CGTCGCCGTCTCCGTCGCCGTCGCCGTCGCCGTCTCCGTCGCCGTCTCCGGTGGTGGTGCTAGGCGGAACCGGATCGATCTCACCCGTGGTGGGCTCGCTGTTGAAGGAGCAGTCGTTAAAGCCACAGCACGGATCGAAGTCGATGCCGTCGATGATGGTCTGCAGCGCGGTCTGGAGCGCCATCTGGTTGTTGGCGTCGAAGTAGTCGAGCATGTTGCCCGAGCCCCAGTCGGCCATGTTCTGCAGCTTGGCGATGATCGGCGGGGTATCGACGCCCGAACCAAAGCCGATCACGTAAGTCGTGATGCCGGCGTTGAACATCGCGGTCAGCTCGTTTTGGACCTGTGCGTCCGTCGAGAAGCCCGTGTAGTCACCGTCGGTCACGAGGATGTTGAAGAACTGCGTGCTGGCGTCCGCGGGGTACTGCGCGTTGGGCATCTGCGCCGCTGCGTAGTAGGCCTGCTGGTTGGTCTTGGCGAGCTGCAGGCCAAGGTGGGTGTAGGTCGCCGAACCCGTGCAAGTGGTCACGCCATTGAAGGGGTTGCACTTGGGCATGATCGAGCGGGTGTCCGCGTCGAATCCCGGGTAGTTCATCGAGTTCTTGTCCTGGTAGGTCCAGGTGATCGGCGGGCCCGCGTAGGGATCGGTGCAACCCGGTGCGATGCAGGAGGTGGCCGGGTCGAGCGCCCAGCGGAAGTTGTCCTCCATGCAGGGACCGTAGTTGACGAGGACGGCCTGCTCGTTCTGGCTACCGAAGCTGATGAGGCCGAGGTGCGAGAGGTCCTCGACCGTGTTGAGGCTCATCGGGTCGACGACGTAGTCGAAGAGCGAAAGGTCGTTCTCGTCGAGGCCGGCGAGCGCGTCGCGAGCCTGGTCCCATCCACCCTCACCGGGAGTCTCCGCGAAGGTGCCGCCCGCGTTGAGCATCGACGACGAGGCGTCGAGCACGACCATGATGCGGGGCAGACCACCGGTGCAGACCGGGGCGATGACGTTGTCCTTGATGTCGTTGATGACGGAGACAAGGCCGTCGATCACGTTCTGCGGGGTGTCGCCAAGGATCGCGGAGGTGGTACCACCGGCCGCGGCGAGGGCGTTGGCCTGGGTCAGACCCATGCCGCTGAGGTCGACCGCGACCACGTAGGTCGGGACGCCCTTCATGTTGAAGAGAGGACCGGCGGTGTTGACCGGGTCGTTCGCCGCGGTTTGACCGGTGCCGCCTGGGTTGGTCCACGCACCGTCGGTGATGACGAGGTTGGCGTAGTAGCGCTCGTCCACGCCGGTGCCGATCGGCTCGTTACCGTGGTCGGCGACGGCCTCGTCGATGAGGGCCTCGGCGCGGATGAGTGCGCCGTTGGTCCAGGTACCGATACCGCAGTTGCCGCCCGTGGCCGGGGGTGAGCCGGCGGCGACGAGTGCGTCCTTGACGGCCTGGCCGTTGCACTCGAACCAGGTGGTCTGTCCGGCGGTGTGCCAGCGGACGTCGACCGACTGACCGTCGACGAGCTGGTCGGGCTGGCCAAGGTTCGGGTCGCAGGGAATGGTGGTGCCGGCCGAGCCCGAGTTGGGGTCGTGGCCGAAGCGCATGAGCGCCACGTGCAGGTTCTCTTGGATATAGCCCGCGTCGTAGTCGATCAGCTGGTTGATGGCGTCGACCGTCACGTCCCAGCGCGTGGGGGACATCGGATCGTTTTCATCGAACTTGAGCACCATCGACGACGAGTAGTCGACGATGAACAAGAAGTTTGGCTTCTTGAAAGTGCAGTCGCCCTCCGACAGACATTCGTCTGCGGCGTCCGCGTTACGACCGGTGGTGCCGGTTACCACGAACGCCATCGCAACACCTGCGAGGAGTCCTGCTTGAATACCCAAACGCTGCCAAGATCCGAGTTGGTTGAGCCGCTTCATCGTCCAGTTCCTGTACTTTCGAGAGTTACGTTTCGAGCGCTGCGGAGCGCCATGCTCCGTCGATGGCGATGCGCCACGCTCGATTCTTCGGAGAGGCAGGTTACGGAAGGAGGGGACAGTCCGTCAACCTTGATCTGCGCCGCGTGACACTCGGTCACAGCGACGATTCCCGATGCCCGGTCCTACCTCTTATAAGGTCCAAACGACGGACCCGAGCCACGGTGGCCAAGGGTGGATCCGCCCGAGCGTGCGATTTGCTCTCCGATGCGGCACCAAGTTCCCCCAAGTGCTTCGAATCGACCGCCAAGGGCATCCTTCGGGGCGATCCGTGCGCAGCCGAGCGGTCCACGCCGGCCTCGGGTTGTGAGGTCCATGACGTTTACAGGTCAGATGTTCGACGGACTTGCGTTCAAATCCGACGCTCCTACCGCGAGTTTTAAGTGGCAGCGTCGTCGCCGGTCCGCCGAAAATCTCACAGTGTCCGATCTCGCACCGGGCAGAACCGACGAGTTGGCCCCAGTTTGGGCCCGCCAAAGAGTCCCGAATCGACCGTCGGTCGGCGTGCGATCGGACTCGATTGGCCGTGCGCTTTCGCATCTCCGGGTCAGCACGGGACGAAGCGACAGCACGCAGCGGCACAAGAGGGCCGCCGGCGACGGTTGTGCTTGGGGTCGCGCATGAGAGCGAGCGATGACCACACCGCATCGCGATGCGGCTAGGTGCCTCCGCGGCATGTGCCTCCGCGGCATGTGCCTTCGCGGCATGTGCCTTCGCGGCATGTGCCTCCGCGGCAAGGCGGCTTAGACGAACCTGCCTCGCGCTGTGCTGTGCTGCGACGCAATGCACGGAGTTGATCGCGCGTGTCGACGCGACGCGGCCGGCGCGTCGTACTGGCACCGAAGTGCGGGCGGGGGATCGACATCCGATTGCGCTGTTCTACGGTTGAGCCATGAGTCGCTCGCACAGGCGTCCGCCGGACTCCGACGGCCATGACGCTGCTGCGGACGCAGACGCGGCCTCGGACTCGTTCACGGTCTCGCTCCACCCCGACGCATTTCTCAGCGACGAGGACCTGCGGCGTGCCGTCGAAGACGCGACCGGTCGCCGACTCGACGATCAGCCACCCTGGACACTGATCCGTCGATCGATCGATGCACGGCGGGGCCGGACTCGGATCGTCGCGGTGTTCGAGCGAGCCGCTGCGACGAGCGTTCGGCCAGGGCACGCGCCTGTCGACCAAGACGCGCCGCAAGAGCCGGGCTTGCTCGGTCGCGACGCGACGCGTCATGAGCTTCCGCTCCTCGCCGGAGAGCCCTCGGTGCTCATCATTGGCGCCGGGCCGGCGGGCCTCTTTTGTGCCTGGCAGCTCGCACAACTGGGGATCCGGGCGCGCGTCGTCGAGCGCGGGAAACCGGTCGCGGCGCGGCGCCACGACATCGCTGCGCTGAGCCAGCGCGGAGAACTCGATGCCGACTCGAACTACTGCTTTGGCGAAGGCGGAGCGGGAACGTTTAGCGATGGCAAGCTCTACACGCGTTCCGACAAGCGGGGTCCCGTGCGCGCGATCTTGGAAGCCCTCGTCTCCTATGGCGCGTCGGCGGAGATCCTGGTCGATGCGCGTCCGCACATCGGAACCAACAAGCTCCCCCGCGTGATCACCTCGATGCGCGAGGACCTCATCCGCGCGGGCGTGCAGTTTGAGTTTGATACCCGAATCGACAGTCTCATCGTTCACGACGGGATCGTCAAGGGAGCGATCACCCAACATGGAGATCGCATCGAGGCGCGATCGGTCGTCGTTGCGCCCGGCCACTCGGCTCCGGATGTGCTGGCGTGGCTCAAGGTGGCAGGGGCGACTCTCGAGTTTAAGACCTTCGCCGTCGGGGTACGCATCGAGCACCCGCAACCCTTGATCGACCGTCTCCAATATCACGAGCTCGCGGGTCATCCGGTGCTTGGAGCCGCGAGCTACCGCCTCGTCGAACGAACGGCTTTTGGCAACGCGTGGTCCTTCTGCATGTGTCCCGGTGGCTATGTCGTCTGCGCGGCGACCCATCCCAGGCGCCAAGTCGTCAATGGGATGAGCCCCTCGCAGCGACGAGGTCGCTACGCGAACAGCGGCTTTGTCACCGAGGTCGGACCCTCGCAGCTCGTCGCGTGCGGCGAAGATCCCAACGATCCCTTCGCCGGCCTGCGTTTGGTCGAAGCACTCGAGGAGCGTGCCTTCCAGGCGGGCGGCGGCGCATTCGTCGGCCCGGCTCAAACTCTACGAGATTTCGTCGAAGACCGCGCCTCGAAGGTTCTCCCCGACACGAGCTATCACCGAGGGGTTGTCCCCGCTCGGCTCGACGACATCCTTGGGAGTCCGCTGGCCCATCCGCTGCGCGCGGCTCTCGTCACGCTCGAGGCCAAGATGCCGGGATTTGTACAGGACGGCGCGGTCGCGATTGGTGTCGAGTCGCGCACCAGCTCACCCGTGCGCATCGTCCGGGATCCTCAGACCCTCGCCTCGCCCTCGCTACGAGAGCTGTATCCGTGCGGCGAGGGAGCGGGCTATGCGGGTGGAATCGTGAGCGCGGCACTCGATGGCATGGCCGTCGCGGCCGCGATCGCCAGAGCACGCGGGTAGCGTCCACGTTCACTTCGCAGGCTCGACCCGCTGCACCAAGATCTTCGAGGCGAGCGCACCAATCAGGCGGCGATAGACCGGCGGATGAAGCGGATCACCCGCCGGCAGCAGCGAGGGTGACAACCACCAAAGGCCCGGTAGGACGGCCGCGAGCGCAGCGGCGGCCGGAATTCCCTTCACCACGGCTCCGCCCGCGAGGCGCACGGCAAGGACTTCGTCCTCGCCGTTGTCCACCTGCTCGTAACCCAGTCGCTGGCACAGGTCCCAGCAGCGCAGCAGCGCGGCCCGTCGGATGCTGATCACCTGCGAGCCATGCAGCACGGTGAGCTGGGGGCGGGCAACGCGAAACCGGAACGCGTCCGGAACGATCATCAAGGCACTCATCGCGCGAGCACGGGTCGGCCGACCCGCCTCGCCCGGCATCGCACGGCGCGTGCCCAGGAACCACCAAAGAGCATCCACTTCCTTGGCCGAGAGCCACGCCGGGTACATCGCGAGCATCACCGGCACAAACAGACCGACATTCATGAGCACGCAGATGCCAAGATGCATCGCCACCCCCATCGTGAGCCAAAGCCGTCGACCCAGCACGGAGTAGCGCCACGTATCAAAGGCCTCCGGCGCGCGCCGTTGCTCGACTTGCCAAACGCCCACGAGCAAGAACGGAACCGCACCGACCATAGCGGCGAGCACCCAGGCCGCTGACTGAGTGTCTGAGGGCAGCCAGGCCGGCGCGATCTCGGGCTCCCAGTAGTACTTGACGACCATCATCCCGATGGCGAGGCCGATCACGAGCATCGACACCAACAGGGCCCATGACATCACTCGTCGCCACAGGGGCACGTCGGGCCAGGTCCCCTCGCGCTTTTCGTCCTGCCAGCGGTTGAGTGCCACACCCAGCAGCGCAAAGGGAAAGAGCATCTCCCACCAGTGCACCACCCAGGTCATCAGCATTAAGATCCGCGTGTCTTGACCGATCTGAACCAAGCCGGTCAAAGGCATGCGGTAGAAGTGGTCCAGGTTCATCGCGTAATAGAGCGCGGTGCCCTGCGCGGCCCAGGTCGGACCGCTCTTGAGCATGCCAGTCGCGCAATAGATGATGGTCATCTGCACCATCATCATGCGCGAAGGCCACGGGGCCACGTTGCGCAGCGCCGGAAACGCGCCGTCGTTGGCCCCGCTGAGGATCTCTTGCCGACGGCGCTTCCAGCTGTCGAGCGAGTAGGCTTCGCCCCAAGGCATGAACACGCCGACAAACAGCACGCACTGCAGCACGGTGTCGGCGCCGCTAAAGAAGATGGGCGTGTAGCCATAGAGCTGGCGCATCAAGAGCCAGGTCAGGAAGCTCATGATCCGCGTCCACTTGCCGACCGTCATCAGCGTCGCGGTGACGAAGAGCGCGATGTAGATCGAGTACACCGTCGTGGGGTCTGATCGAAAATGCAGCACGCTCCAGCGCGAGCCAAGAATCTTCCACAGCACTCCCCAGTGACGCAGCCCGTGCTCGGGATCCCATTCCGTCCGCAGCACGTCACCATGACGGCTGCGCGCCATCTCCGGTAGGAACATGCCCTCGTCAGTAAAGAGGACATCCGAGAAGTTGAGCAGCGCGCCAAACGCCCAGAGCGTGGTGAGGCCGACGGCGATCCGGCACAGCGCTGCGGGACGCGGATCGATGCGGTCGACGAAGGCACGCTGCCACAGCTCGGGACGGATCAAGAAGAACAGCACGACGATCCCGGCCAACAGCCACAGCTGTTGGGTGGCCCACTCCATGTCCGCCGGGTCCATCACTGGACCTCCCTTGGGTGGCGCTGCGAGTGCGAGTGCGAGCACGGAGGTTCCTGAGGTGCGCGAATGCGCGGCGTCCGTCGACGCCTCGCGAATGATCATAGGTGAGGGGCGCAAGCAGGGACACGTGGCGCGGCGTCTGCCAACTCACGCGGGCGAGCCCGTCCTGGTGCAGTTCGGTAACGGCGACGCCCTGCAGCCACGCAGTCTCCGAGGGCTCGCCCGACACCGCGGTCCGACGCGACATGGCGCTGAGACGTCGACCTTGGCCCCGGGCCGAACCGGCCTGCGGCGCGCGGGTCCGAGGGGCCTTCATCAGCTCAGGACGCGTGTTCGCAAGCTCGTCGAGAGCGCTGCGATCTCCGCCGCGAGCTCCATCACGGACTCTCCCCCAGCGTCGAGTTCAAGGAGCAGCACGCCGACTTCTTCTTGGGTCGCGAGCGCCTGTGCGACGACGTTGGCTCCGCCGTTGGCGATGCGAGAGTTGATCGAGGACAAGACACCCGGGACGTTGCGATGGATGTTGAGCAGTCGCGTGCTCGTTGCCCGCGGACGCGAGAGCTCGACTTCTGGCAGCGTCACGCTGGATGCCGTCCGCCCCTCGACGAGGTACGCTCGGAGCGAGGCGGCGACCTCCCGTCCGATGTTCGCCTGCGCTTCCAAGGTCGAGCCGCCGATGTGGGGGCTGAGGATGACGTTCTCCAGCCCCTGCAGCGGTGACTGAAAGGCGTCGCCGACGGTGTCAGGCTCGAGCGGGAAGACATCGACCGCCGCACCGCCGACGGCCTTGGTACGTAGCGCCTGCGCGAGGGCCTCGAGATCGACGACGTCACCACGCGAGAGATTGAGCAGGTGCGCGCCGGGCTTGAGCTTGGCGATCTGCGCGGCACCGATCATGCCGCGCGTGCTCTCGCTTCGCGGCACGTGCAGGCTGACGAAATCACTCTGCTCGAGCAGCTCGTCGAGCGTGGAAACCACGCTCGCGTTCCCCAACGGGAGCTTGGTCGCGATATCGAAGAAGATCACGCGCAAGCCCAGGGCTTCGGCCAGTACGCTCACTTGGCTGCCGATGTGTCCGTAGCCGATAATGCCGAGGACTTTGCCTCGCACCTCGTGGCTCCCCGCTGCACTCTTCGCCCACTCGCCTCGATGAGCGGCCTGGCTCCTCGGGAAGATCTGGCGGGCGAGCATGATCAGCTCGCCAATGACGAGCTCTGCGACGGATCGCGTGCTCGAGAATGGCGCGTTGAACACGGCCAAACCATGCGAGCGCGCGGCCGCGAGATCGATCTGGTCCGTGCCGATGCAAAAGGCTCCGACCGCACTCAATCGGGGACAGGCCGTGATGTGTTCTTGGAACACCTTGGTCTTGCTCCGAATGCCGAGCACGATCGGCTCGTCCCCTGGAATCGACGCCAGGCAGGCGGCAAGCGCCTGCCGATCCATCGCGCCGGCGTGGACATAGACCTCGCAGCCAATTGCTCGCAGATCATCGGCGGCGGCGGGGTGGATGTTCTCGAGCAGGACGGCGTGGGCAAGCGTCACGCGGCGGAGTGTGCGCAATGTCTTGCGCAAGGTCCAGCGCCGCGGGGCTCTTGAGCGCGAATCAACGGCAGAGCGAGATCATCTGCTGCGCGCGGCTTGTGCTGCGCGCCTGCGCGATGATACGGACGCGCAAAGGCGCCGCGCGCCCAAGGCGGCCAGGTCCAAAGCCATGACAACGACACGCTTGCTCACCGGAGATCGCCCGACCGGGCCGCTCCATCTCGGACATCTGCTGGGTACGCTCCAAGAGCGCGTCGCGCTGCAAGATAGCCACGACTGCTGGTTTATCGTCGCCGACCTCCACACCCTCACAACGCGCCCGGAACGCGAGTCGATCGCCGGCCTGCGCGTGAGCATTCGCGATGTGGTGCTCGACTCACTAAGTGTGGGCATCGATCCGAGCAAGTCGACGATTTACCTGCAGTCGGGGGTGCCCGCCGTCTACGACCTCGCGATCCTGCTCGGGATGCTGATCCCGGCCAGACCGCTGTGGGAGCTTGAGAGTCTCAAGGATATGGCGCGAACCTCGGGGCGAAACATGGACCAGATCTCGCTTGGCTTGCTCGGTTATCCGGTGCTGCAGGCTGCCGATATCTTGATGGCGAAGGCCGAGCTGATTCCCGTTGGCGAAGACAACGCGGCGCATATCGAGGTGGCTCGCCAAGCTGCCGCCGCCTTCAACGAACGTTATGGGCAGGTCTTTCCCTTGCCCAAGAGCCACCTCTCCCGGGTGACGCAGCTGCCCGGGATCGACGGCCGCAAGATGTCCAAGTCAGCCGGAAACGCGATCTATCTCAAAGATGCCAGCACGACCATCCGGGAGAAGGTCGGCTCCATGCCAATCGCAACGCTGGGCACCTTCCTCGCTGCCTTTCTTCGCGAGGGGGGCGAAGAAGACGCTGCGCGGCTTGCCAGCGGTGAGCTCTCCCACTCCGCTGCGATCGAGAAGCTCTGTGCCCAACTCGAGAGCGTCCTTGCGCCGATTCGAGCCGCCCGCGCGCAGCTGGAGGCCGATCCCGGCTATGTCGAGGAGATCCTGGTCGATGGCACCCTCAAGGCACGAGAGGTGGCCAACAAGACGTTGCAGAGCGTGCGCGAGCATATGGGGCTTGAGTCGCTTTGGTCGTCGCTCGTGGAGGTGACGTCAACGCGCGCCCAGGAACGCAAGCGGCCGCGCTACGACGCCCCCTAAGCGACGCCTGAATTGTCGCCGTCGCGCGGCGTGGCGCAGCAGTCAGGCTATGCTCGCGGCGATGCTGGCTGCGGGCCAAAACAACGCGACCGAGAGGCTCACATGGGCCGTGGCGCCGCCGATTGCGTTCGCCCTACTCGCCAGATTGCTCGCGATGCCGTGGCTCGATTGGTGCGCGGTCGCATGGCTGATTGCCGACGTGGCCCAGCTTCGTTCGCTCCCGCAATTCGCCTGGATCTGGACCGCCATGCAGGCCGATGCCGGGATGGCGGAATCGGGCGAGGCGGCGCCCGACCCTTTCCATCGTGCCTCGCGCCGCGTGGCACGACTCAAGCGCGCGTTGCCGTGGCTGTTGCTGCTTGGACTTGCAATTGGGCTCTTGTGGCCGCTGCTGCTCGGCCAGATGCCTGCCTCTCGCGACCACGCCATCCACTTGACGCAGACCCGGGTCTTTGTCGACGAGCTTGTGCCGACGGGCCGGACCTGGGGATATAGCGAGCGTATCTTGCCGGGATGGTTTGCGGGCGAGAGCTATCCGTGGCTGCCCTACCTGCTGACCGGCGCGGCATACCTCGTCAGTGGTGGCGCGGTCTCGCTTGAGACCAGTTATGCCTGGGGCCTGGCTGCGATGTGGCTCGGTGGCGCTGCGAGCGTCGCGTGGCTGACTCGAACGATCGCCCGCGACGACGCTTGGTGGCGCGTCCCGTCGCCGCACCAAGGACCCTTGAGCACCTCCTCGCAGGGGGCGGGATCGACATCTCGAGCCGACTGGGCCGCCTGCGTCGCCGCGGCGCTTTGGCTGCTCGATCCGGGTGCGAGTCGAGAAGGCGGATGGGAGTACCTGATGTTTCATGGGGTCTGGCCGCAGCAGTTGTGCGTGGTGCTGTGGGTGGCTTCGCTCGCGTCCCTTTGGTCGCTCCTGCGCGCGCCCAGTGTGCGGTGGATCGCGAGTACGGCCCTCTTGACCGCGCTGGCTCTGCTCGCCCATCCCTTCGCGATGCCGCTGGTCCTGCTGGGGGTGTTGGTCTCGCTCTCGGCCTTTGTGCTGCTGCGCCCTCAAGAGAGCGCGGATCAGACCCGCTGGCTGGCGCTTGCGGCCATGGCCGTGCTCGCAGCATTGATCGCGGGCGCGTGCTTGAGTCGATTCTTGGCGGCCGCGCCACGCATGGGCCGCACGCCCGTCCTCTGGCGCCCACTTGCGAGTCTGGCGCGAGACATCGTGCTTGGCGAAGGCGTCGGCAGTCGCCGCGCGTGGCTCTTTCCGCTCGCAATCGTGGGTGGGCTCGCGCTCGCTCGCCGCCAGGTTGCCACCGGCGTCGCCATTGTGGCGCTGGTACTCGCGACGCTCCTGATCGCGTCCGAGGAAGCGATCAGCGTTCTCCAGCTTGACTTGCTCCTCGGTGGACTGCACAACATGCAGTTTCCTCGTTTTGCGATCGCGCTCACGCCCTTGCTCGCCGCCCTCGCCGGGGTGGGTGCGACCTGCTTGCGCCCCCTCAGCGCGGAACGCTCTGCGGCGACGACATCGTCGACACGCGCGCACGCGTCCGATCACACCGCCCGTGGCGAGCCGCCCGTCGAGCCCACGCGTGAGTGGCAGCCGGCCGCGGTGCGATTCCTTCTCGCGTTCCTGGTCCTTGCGCCGCTCATGACGTGGACCGCCAGCGGTGTCTTCGTACGCGCGCCCGTCGCTGCGCGAGTCGACCTGAAGGGTTCGTCGCATCACGATCAGGCGCGGTCACTCGCCGCGACTTTGCTGGAGCTTCGGGTCGAGTCGCGAACGCATCCGGGCGATGCACCCGAGGAGGACACCCACGGAAACGACGTCGAGCCAGCTGAGGGTGCACCAGTTCGGATCGCAGTCCTACGGGAAGGCTCTCGCGGGGCGACGTGGCCCATGTTGGTCCTCGCCAGCGTTGGGATCGACGGCATCATGCTTGAGGGACACGTGCCCACGCTCAACGTCGAGCATCGAATCCTCAGTCATGACCCCGCGGTGCTGGCCGAACTGGGGGTGACACACGTGCTTTACTTTGGTCGCATCAAGGCCGGCGATCCCCTACGGGACGCGATCGGCACGCCAAAACGATTCGGCTCGCTGCGACTGGCGGCACTGGAGCGACTTCCCCAGCGAAAGAGCCTCGCGGTCGATCGCCGGGGAGCATCGCTTCATTTCACGGTTCCCAAGAGAAGCAGCACAACCAGCGTCGAGTTCCTCGCCGTCACGCCACATCCGCGGCTGCAAGTCGTCGGGCCCAACGGGCCGGTCGAGTGGCACGCCGCGTCGATTCATCGCGGCCTGGTCGGTATCCGTCTCGTCGGGATCGAGCCGGGGACCTACGAGGTCCGTCTGCGTGTCGGCTCACGCGAGCGCGCGCTTGAGATCCTCGCGTTGGTGGTGGGCATTGCGACCTTGGCGCTCTTGCTGGTCGGTGTCCCGTTGGCACCGCGCCCAATCACCTTGATGACGCGCTGGTGGTATCGACCGCTTGCGCTTGTGCTGGCGCTCGCGTTGCTGGGAGGGGCGTACGTCCGCATACGGTCTCGTCTCGCCGATGCCTGGCTGACCGCGGCGGGCCTCCATACCTCACCACGCGAGGGCAAGCGAGGCGAGGCAGATGTCGTCGTGTCGCGCGACACCTTCCGAGGTGAACTCCGACTGGACGTCACGGCTCGCAAGGGGAGCACACTCATGCGCGCGTGCGATGGCATGGACGCCCGCGACGCTCGTGCGGGTTGCGATCCGAGCGACGAGCAGCTTCGCACCAGCGTCCACTTCACGAGCAAGTCGTTCTTCCGCTGCTTGCAGATCCCCGTTCCGCCAAAGTCGAGTCTCACTGTCCGCTGGTTTCGACGCGAGCCAAGCGATGACGTCCTGGTCTTGCTCACTGCGACCGAAGACGGGACGGGCGGCCTTGAGTACGCACTCGGGGAGGAAACACCGGTACCACTCCCCCGCGAGCGCCGGGTGTGGTCGCGAGGTGACACTGTCTCCTCACCTGTCGATGCGCTGACCTTGGTGAATCGAAGCAGCGCGATGCGCCGTGTCTGTGCCAGCGCCGCCGAGCTCGCCCACGTTGAGATCGGTGCGCCGCAGATGCAAAGCGCCGACCCGCAGTAACACGGATGGCAGCTTGCACGCGCTCGCGCGATCTTGCGCCAAGCGGGATCGTGGACGACGGACGAGCTGGTTGTTCAAGAGCTGCGCTCGGCCATGCGCCGCACGGGGTTCTTGAACAACCTTTAGAGCCCGTCGTTTTGTGCGTCAGCGCAGACCTTCATGCCGTTGGAGGTCGCCGTGGCCTGACACCGATACTCCCCCGGAGCCATCCAATAGTCGTCGGTCGTGTTCCAGCGACAGTCTCGATCGGATTGGCACGCGAGCTGGCAGACCTTGCTTTGCACGGTCACGATGCTGGTCACGGTCTTCTCAACGTAGACGTAGCCGGCGGGACAGGCACCCGCATTGTCGTAGTCACCGACGTTGAGCGTGGTGCTCTTGATCGCGATGAGCTGACAATCACCTTGGGCGGCATAGACCTGCGTCTGGCCAAAGAAGTCATTGCTCAGCACACAGGCAGTCTCGTAACCATCGGCCGCGGGAACCTGCTCGCAGTTGGTGATCTCGCCCTTGGTCACGTCGATCTCGGAGTTCCCCGAGCTGCGATCACACGCGGCGTGAATGCTGCTGCTGTTGAAGTTGCACGACGTCGTGCACTCGTCGAGGCTGCTGTCGTTACCGTCGTCGCAGTCCTCTCCGGGGTCGAGCGTTCCGTTGTTGCAGGTCGCGAGCACCATCGAGCAGTCGT
>CAZVEM010000168.1:0-12920 GCA_964626165.1 uncultured Nannocystaceae bacterium | reverse complement strand
CACGTACGCCCGGTACGCTCCCTCCTCGCGCCTCGGTCTGCATCGCGATTGCACGTCCATGCACTCCACGGGGGTTCTTCGACAACCTGTTAGCACCGCACGGTCAGCGGTCGTGCGCACGTGGAGATTGACACCGGAGGGTCCCCGTAAATCACGGGATGCCGCGTGAGGGGGGGTGACCCGCGCGTGATCCGGGGGGGCGAGGGGAGGGCGCGACCGTGGGAGTCGAGCGCGATTGCGAGCGCAGCTACGCTGCAGCCATGCTCGTTCAATTTCGCGGCGCCCTCCTCGTCGTGCGGCTCGCCCTGATCGGGCTTGGCGTGGGCATGTCGATTGGCTCACAGCTCGGGCCCGGCCTCCCGTGGTTCACGGTGTTTCCAGGCCTGCTCGTCGTGGCCTTTGGCATCGCGACGTCGCGGCGACTCGCGATGGACGGCGGTGCGCTGCAGGTGCAGACGTTGCTGGGTAGCTCTCGTCTCCGGCCCGGCGCTGCATTTGGCTATCGCACGGTGACGCGAGGGCGAACTGCGGCGATCATCGTTTACGCGACCGACGGCGAAACCGAGCTTGAGATCATGGAGCTCTTGCCGCTCGGGACGGCACGAGCTGAGCGCATCGTCGCGAAGCTGACCAGCGTGGTCTCGCAAGCGCAGGTTGGTCCCGGCGTGCGCGGTCCGAGTTTGGAAGCACGCAATGCGGTCCAGCAGGATCGTGACCAGATGGCGGCGACCCAGGCGACGATCGATGCGTATTACGCATCGCCGCAGCATCGGCGCACGACACTGATCCTCGGTCTTCTGATCGGGACCTTTGTCGTGACGATGTCGGTGCTCTTGGCGCTTGGTGTGATGGAGTAGTGCGGGCGTGCTCGGAGATCTCGCGCCAGTGGCACGCCCCTCGAGGGCGAGTTCTTGCGCAATGTGCTGACGCCGCACAGCGGTTCCCGCCTCCGCTGATTCCCAACTCGATCGGTCCCCGCCGCGCGAAAGCCCCGAGAACGCCGCACGAGGGTCGATCACGGGGATCGGGCGAGTCCGGACCGCGATGCAGGCGGGCGCTGAGCCGGGCTTGGTGCGGGGCTTGATGCCGCCCCGGCGGGACCTTTTCATCCGATCCCGACGTGGTATTTTCCCCGCCCACGCGTCCGTAGCTCAGTCGGATAGAGCATCAGGCTTCGAACCTGAGGGTCGCACGTTCGAGCCGTGCCGGGCGCACCAACTTCACTTCGCTTCGCTTCGTTTGTTGGTGCGGATGACATCGCGTTCGCGATGTCATCCACGGCCGCTTGGACGCGGCCGTGCCCGGCACGGCTCAGCCCTACGGCGTCACCGGCAGCGTAGCTGCGGGTGACACCTTCGGGTCGAGCCTTCTTCGCGGGCCCACTTCGCTTCGCTTGTGGGCTTGGGGGTGACTTCGCGGGCCCACTTCGCTTCGCTTGTGGGCTTGGGGGGGCGTTGGCGGGCAGACGTCGCTTCGGTTGGGGTTGGGGTTAGGCCCAGCCGTCGTCGAGGCGCATGGGTTTGGTGTCGAGTTTTTCGCTGAGGGGGCCGGTGGGGTGCGAGTCGGCGGGGTGGGGGTCGTCTTCTTCGAGGAGGTGTTTGCCAGTGGTGGCGTGGGCGGCAGTGGCGAGGGCGGGGCGGCGGCCGCGGACGGAGACGACGCGGCCTCGGCGTTTGGCGACGACTTGGCAGATCTCGACGCCAAAGAGGAGCACGAGTGCGGAGAACCAGGCGAAGACCATGATGACGACGAGCGACCCTGCGGCGCCGTAGATCGAAGCGACTGTGGAGTTGCGTAAGTAGAGGCCGATCGCCCAGTGGCCGATCCAAAAGAGCGTGGAGCCGACAAAGGCGCCGGGCCACACGTCGCGCCAGGCGACACGCGTGGCCGGAAGGAGCTTGTAGAGGACGCCAAAGAGCAGAGCGACCACGCTGATCGAGACCACAACATCCAAGAGATTGCTGACCCAGTAGTAGCGGCGTCCGATACCGGTCGGGTCGAGCGTCCAGCTATGGAGGAAGGCGCTCCCCACCAGCGAAGCCATCAAGACGAGGCCGACGCCCAGCACGATAAAGAACGTCCACGCGCGCGCCCGCAAGTAGGCGATCACGCCTTCGCGAAAACTCGCGCGTGGGACCGGCTCAGATGCCCATGCGATGTCGATTCCGCGCCGCAGTTCGTTGAGAACACCGGAGGCGGCAAACAAGCTCAACGCCAAGCTGCCGACGGTGGCGAGCACCCCCGCGCGTGGTTGGCCAGCGCTTGCGATTGCGCTCTGGATCAGCTCGGCACCCGCCGGACCGACGATCTCGGTGAGGTATCCGATGAGCTGGCCGCGCGCGGCCGCCTCGCCGAAGAAGGCGCCCGCGACAGCCACCGCGACGACGAGCAGGGGCGCGAGGGAGAAAAGAGTGTAGTAGGCGAGCGCGGCGCCCATCCGTGGGGCGTCGTCGTTCCACCACTTGTGGCCCGCTTCGACGAGCACGCTGCCCCACTCGCGGACCAGCCCGGTCGCATGCACGCCGGAGTGGCGCACGGCCTGCATCACGGCCGAGCGCGAGGCGCTGCCGTCTCGATCGTCGCTCTCACTGTTGCTCGTGCTGGGCATCGCCAAGGACGGGTTGGTACGCGCGATGGGGGCCGGCCAGGTGCAAGTGCCAAGTGGGCACATGCAGCGCCCGGAGCGAGTCTAGGCCCTTGCGGGCACCGCGTCGACGCGCACGCGCCTCGCGAACAGGGCGTGTGCAGACGCTCGCGCACGTTCAGCGGCGACGTGGCCTGCTCTCCGAGGATGCGGACTGCTTGGCCGGCACGTCGCATCGCGCAAGGTGCAAGCGCGCTGACCGGCGGTCGTCCCGCCGTTGCGACCGCGCCCCACTGTGGCGCGGGATGCTCTCGACGGATCGAGCTCGCCCGCGTGCGGGCGCATACACCCAGGCCGCGCCGAGAGCCTCGTGCCCGCATGTCGGAACGCGGCAGCCGGCGTAGAGTGCCCCGCGCTCCCCTCGGCGAACGCCATGCCCGACACGCCACAACTCCTCGAACCGTGGACCCTGCGCAATGGCCTGCTCGTGCGCAACGCCGTCGTGCTCGCGCCCATGACCAACAAGCAGAGCCACGCCGACGGCACGCTCTCGCAAGACGAGCTGACCTGGCTGACGCGTCGCGCTCAGGGCGGCATTGGCATGATGATGACCTGCGCATCGCATGTCGCCAAAGACGGGCAGGGCTGGCCCGGTGAGCTTGGGATCTTTGACGAAGCGCATGTGCCCGGCCTGAGTCGACTCGCGCTGGCACTCCGCGAGCACGGGGCCGCCTCGATTGTGCAGATCTTCCACGGCGGCATTCGTGCTGATGCCAGCGTCTCGGGGAGCCAGCCATGGGGGCCGAGCGCAATCGATGGAGCACGCGAAGCGACGCACGACGATATCGCGCGAGTCATCGATCAGTTTGCCGCGGCGGCCAAGCGAGCCCACCGGGCCGGCTTTGACGGCGTCGAGATCCACGGAGCTCACGGCTACCTTCTGTGCCAGTTCCTCAGCACGACGCTCAATCAACGCGACGACACATGGGGCGGTTCCCTTGAGCATCGCGCCAAGCTCCTGCGTGCCGTGACCCAAGCTGTGAGGGCGGAGGTTCCGGCATCCTTTACGATCTCGGTCCGCATCAGTCCGGAGAATTTTGGCAACGCGAAAGGGCTCGATCTCGATGAGAGCCTCCAACTCGCGCGCTGGATCGCAGACGACGGCGCCGATCTGCTCCACATCTCGCTGTGGCGTGCGGGGGAAAACAGCGCCAAGTACCCCGACAAGCATCCCGTGCCGCTGTTTGTGCAGGCCGTGGGCGACCGCTTGGACGTCGTCGTCGCGGGCTCGATCTGGACACGCCAAGATGCACAGCACCAGCTTGAGATGGGTGCCCGCGCAGTCGCGATCGGGCGCAGCGCGATCGTCAATCCTGATTGGGCACAGCGCGTGGGCGACCCCGACTGGAGCCCCGTGCGGCCGCCGGTGAGCATGGAGCACCTCGCCGCCAGCGGTCTGGGTCCGGCCTTTGCCGAGTACATGCGCAACTGGAAGGATTTCGTGCGCTGAGGGTGGTCGCCATGGACGCAGATCAGCTGTCGAGCGAGCTTCGTTATGCCCTGTTTCGGCGCGTGACCGACGAGTGGGATCGCCTCAACTGGGCGAAGTTTCGCTCGCGGCTCAAGCGACCGAGCTTTGAGCTCTTTGAGAGCACCACCCTGCTTGGCCGCTGGACCGCGTCGAACCGCGTGCTCGGGCTGTCGAATCGGTTGGTGCGGCACTACACGTGGTCGCAGATCCTCGCGACGCTTGAGCATGAGATGGCGCATCAGTACGTCGACGAGGTCTTGGGTGGAGAGCCCGAGCCGCATGGGCCGCTGTACCGCAAGGTGTGCCAAGAGCGTGGCATCGACTTTGGTGCGCGCCTCGTGGGTGGGCCCGCACAGAGCACGGACGAAGACGATCGCATCATCGTGCGCGTGCAAAAGCTGCTCGCGCTCGCGCAAAGCTCCAATCAGCATGAGGCAGAGCTCGCCGCCAACACGGCTCGCCGCGTCATGCTGCGCTTTAACCTGCAGTCGTGCCAGGAGCCCACGGCGGCGTCGCGCTACACCAAGATGACCTTGGGCCAAGCGAGTGGACGAACCAGCGCGCATCAATACGCCGTAGCCAGCGTCTTGGCCACGCACTTTTTCGTGGAAGTGCTGTGGTCACATCACTACGACGTGATGACCGGGAAGAGCGGCAGCATCCTGGAGGTCTTTGGCCGGCCAGAGAACCTCAAGATGGCCGAGTTCGTCCATGCCTTCTTGCACGCGACCGCGGAGCGATTGTGGCAAGAGCACAAAAAGACGCAGGGCATCAAGGCCGATCGCGACCGCCGAGCCTACCTACTGGGTGTCATCCGCGGCTTTGATCGCAAGCTTGAGCAAGATCGAAGGTCCGATGCACAAGAAGGCTTGGTCTGGTTGCCGGATGCAGGCCTCGAAGACTACTTTCGCCGTTGCAATCCGCGGATCGTCAGGACCGGAACTTCGGCCGTGCGCAACACCGACGCCTATGCACAGGGCCGTGCAGCCGGCCAAGGCATCGTGTTGTCGCGCCCGATCGAAGGACGTGGCGACTCGGGTCGCAGCGGTCCTCGGGCGTTGCCGCGCGGGCGCTCATGATCGTCGGCCATGTGCCGCGCGCGGCTCGTGCGTCGTGCCCGGCCCCGGTGTGATGTAGAGCGCGAGGAAGGGCTCGATCACGTTGGCGGTGTGCGAGACTCCGGCCGGATTGACGATCGCCTCGTGCACACCGACGATGACGCGGTGCTCCTGCCCGTCGATGCGCTGGATGAACTCGGCCTTCCCCGATAGCAGCACGACCAGCTCGTCGCCGAGGGGATGACATTCCCAGACCGGCCAATCCTCGCGCGATTCGCTGACCGTCACCAGGCGTCCTGGGCGATCTGGACCGCAGTACTTCGCGACATAGCCCTCGTAGTCGTGGCCGAACGAGAGGATCGAGATGGCGCGCTGGTCCTCGTCGAGGTGCACGGCGTCGCGGGTCAGCAACAGCGGGGGCGTCGTCATGCCCCCAGTCTACGCGGCTGGGTGGAGCGCTGCGCCGACCTGCCTGGCGTGTTGCCGTAGCCCGATCCGCGGCCTCATGCGAAACTGCGCAACGCTGATGTCGACGCGCACCTTTACCAAGGGCACCTTCCAGATGCTCTGGGACTGCGAGCAGTGCGAGAGCAAAGGCTTGCTGGGCGTCGACCATCGCCACTGCCCCAATTGCGGGGCAGTGCAGCGCGCGGAGGCGCGATACTTTCCCAGCGCGGCGCAGCGCGTCGCGACCAAGTTCGTGGGCAATACCCCCGACTGGGAATGTGAGCGCTGCGGCACGCCCAATGCGACGCGGTACTGTGTCAACTGTGGCGCGCCCAAGGGAGCCAGTCAGCAGGTCGATGTCTTGCCCTCGCGGCCGATCGATCCGGGGATCTCTGGCGTCGCACCGCGAGCGATGCTCGATCGCGAGCTTGACGAGCAAGCTCCCGCACAGGGCTGGCTCGATCGCCTCCTCGAGCCGCCTCCGGGCCTGAGCGGCGGCGCGGTCGAAGATTTCGATCTCGACGACGACGATGCAGGCGCAGCCAGCGATCGCGCCACCGAGGCGGACGACGACGCTCGCGCCGGGGGAGATTTGGACTCGGAGGGGTCTGCCGCTCCGGCCGTGGCCAGCGGCGACGCATCGGCGGGTGCATCGGCGGATGCATCGGAGGACGCATCGGACGACGCGGCCTACCAGCGCTGGCTCGCCGAGCATGCCGGCGACGGTGCGTCAGGCCGCGAGGGCGCACCCCGAGGGGCGCCCAAGACGGATCGCCACGATCCAGAGTCGTTCGGCGCCGCAGAGGCGTCGTCCAAGCGCGCCGACAAGGCCAGGCGCAAGCGAGAACGCAAACAGCGACGCGCCCAGCGAGGGCCTCGAACATGGCGAGACCGGGCGCGCCAGATCCTCTCGATGCTGCGCAACCCGAGCTGGACGGTGCTGGCCGCCATGGCGGGCGCCGTCGCAATGCTCATCACGCTCAGCGTTGTCATCCTGACCTGGACGCGCGGAATCGAGATGTCGGTGGGCGCCCGTGACTGGTCGCGCACGACGATGCTGCAAGAGTGGCGCGCGGTCTCGGACTCCTCGTGGTGCAGCTCGATGCCAGGCGGGGCCTATTCGGTGTCGCGCTCGCAACAGGTCCACCACTACAATCGCATCCCCGACGGCCAGGATTGTCACACGGAGGCAGGATCCTGCTCGCAGAGTTGTCGCGAGGTCGACAACGGCAATGGAAGCTTTAGCGAGGTGTGCACAGAGTCGTGTAGCTCCGATCGTCAGGTATGCGAGACTCGGTATCGCGAGGAGCCAGTCTACGCTGACCACTGCTCGTACATGATCGATCGCTGGATCGACATCCGAGACGCGACCGCCAGCGGTTCCTTGCCGCAAGAGCCCTATTGGCCCGAACTTGCGGCTCGGGTCTGCACGGACCGAGTCTCGATCGGATGTGAGCGCGATGATCGGCGAAGTGAGGTTTACAATCTGCAATTGGAAGGCTCAGGCATGACGTCGCAAGGTGTGACGGCCACCTGTGCGCGACCCGAAACAGTGTGGCGATCGATCGGCGAGGGTTCACGGTGGAGCGTGCGCCAGCGCATCGTCACGGGTTGGATCGACTGCCGCACCCTCGTGCACCTGGGCTCTTAGCAGGCTGTCGAACAAGCCCGCTAGGACTTGAGATCCGCGCCCGCGAGCGTCATGTTGAAGTCGGCGTGGCCGAGCGCGCGCCACAACCTCAGCCACAAGAGGAGATAGGCTTCAGTGCCGCGCGCGGTCGTGATATCGCCCAAATCGACAATTCGGGGCCAGCCAAAGCCATCGCGCAAGAGCGCAGTGACTTGCTCTTTCGCCGCGGCGTCATTGCCGGACACAAAGACGACGTGATCGCCAGGCACTTTCCGCGGCTCGACCATGATCTTGCAGTTGATCGTGTTGAGACTCTTCACCACCCTGAGTCGGGGGTAGGTGCGCTGGATGGCCTCTCCCTGCGAGTCATCGTTGCAGATCGATAGCGTGGGCGGCCCACCGGCGGCGAAGGCGAGAGGATTGGTGACGTCGACCAGGATCCGATCGCCGAGCAGCGTGTCACCGATGCTCGCCAAGACCTCCATCGTGGCCGCGCCCGACGTGCACAAGAACACCAGATCGGATCCGGCCACCGCATCGGTGAAGGTCGCGAGCCGGGCACGTTCACTCCGGACCGCGTCCAACCAGGCCTTGCCGCGCTCGTTGCTCGCGGTGCGAGATCCCATCGAGACGTCGTGACCAAGCGCGATCAACTTGGTCGCGATGGTCTCACCCACCATGCCGGTACCGAGGACTGCGATCTTCATGAGGACCTGGCCCGCGAAGATAGCATCCCCGGCGCCATCCTCTAACCCGCGGGCCGAAGGGTCTTGAGTGCGCCCGTCCAGCGTCCGAGCTCGTCGAGGACTCCCTTGGCGGAGGCTTGCGCGGGGCCACCGGGAGCTAGCTTGCCATCCTCACCGATCGACTTGCTAAAGAACGGCAGGGTCACTTGCTCGGGTAGCGGCATCATCTTGAGCGTTGTCAGGATCTGCTTTGCGTGCGAAACGCTACGCGTGCCGCCCGAGATGCCGCCGTAACTGACAAAGGCGGCCGCCTTGTAGTTCCACTCGTGGTAGAGATAGTCCAGCGCATTGAGCAGCGCGGGTGGCATGCCATAATTGTATTCGGGCACGACGAACACAAAGGCATCCGCCTTGGCAACTCGCTCGCTCCACGCGATGGTGGGAGCGTGCTCATAGCTGCGCTTCATCGGGTGATTGGGCTCGTCGAGCAACGGCAGGTTGAGGGTCTTGAGATCAACCACGTCGATCTCAAAGCCCGCGTGGTGCTCGGCTTGTTCGATGAACCAGCGCGCCACGGGGTCGCCGGCTCGGCGCTCGCGGACGCTTGTGATCACGATCATGAGCTTGGGTCGATTGGAATCGGTCATGGGTTGCCTTCCGGAAGGTAGCGCATGCACGCCAGGGCGCTCGTCACCGCGCGCGACGCAGCACTGCGTTAGGGGAGATCAAAGAGCAGCACGTCGGAAACCTCGCCGTCCCCTTCCCTGGGTGCAAGGCCCTCGATCTTGACGCTGCTGACATCGCTGATGGCGGCGCCATCCCCGGTCTTAAGATCGTAGCCGTCGACCCGAACGCTGCCGCTGGCGACGTGCAGCCACGCGTGGCGGCCCGTCGCCAGGGTGTGTTCGACCTTTTCGCCCTTCGCGAGCAGCCCCGAATACAGCTTGGCGTCCGCGTGGATCGACACGCTTCCGTCCGCACCCTCGGGCGAGACGATCAATCGCAGGCAGCCGCGCTTGCTCTCGGGTTCAAAGCGACGCTGCTCGTAGCTTGGCGCGATGCCGCGCTGGCCAGGCAAGATCCAGATCTGAAGGAAGTGCACCGGCTCTGCGCGTGACGCATTGAACTCGCTGTGCGTCACGCCGGTACCCGCACTCATTCGCTGCACATCGTAAGGGCGAATGATCGACCCGGTCCCCATGGAGTCCTTGTGCTCCAAGGCGCCGTCGAGCACGTAGGAGATGATCTCCATGTCGCGATGTGGGTGGGTTCCAAAGCCCCGACCAGGCGCGACCTGATCGTCATTGATCACGCGGAGGTTGCGAAACCCCATGTAGCGGGGATCGTGGTAGTCCGCGAACGAGAAGGTGTGTCGCGAGTTGAGCCAGCCATGCTGGGCGTGGCCGCGAGCTCCGGCGGGTCGAAGAGTGAGCATGGTCGTGGTCCTTGCGGTGACGGGGTGGATCGGAACCCAAGCAATGGCGCCGCGCGGCGTCGCGCGTGTGCCCTCAGGGTAGGGGGATGTATGCGGGCCTGTCACGGCCCTCGAGCGAGAATGAGCATGGTGTCTTGTTTGCGGCCACGGGAGCGTCGCCGCTGCAACCAAGGGGTGCGCGCAAGCAACCACTCGGGCAGCCGATATCGCGCGTCGTGGTGCACGATGGCGCGGGCATGCACGCGGCTCGGGCAAGGGGACGAGCCGCGAGATCCCGTATCATGTGGATGACGCGCATGGATGTTCAAGAGCAACAGCACGCGCTGGGTCGTCTGACCCGCGATGCTGTTTGGGGCGAAGGCGACCTGCAGCGCGTATTGGAGCGAATCACAAAGGTTGCGTCGGAGATCCTCGGTGTCACGAGAGCTTCGATCTGGCTCTACGAGGGCGAGCGCCGTGACGCGATCCGCTGCGTCAGCATGTGGCGTGGCGACGCGGAGCGCCACGAACGCGGCGATCTGATTCATCGCGAGGATGTGCCGCGATACTTCGCGGCACTTGAAGAGGACCGCATCATCACAGCCAATGAGGCACAAGAGGAGCCCCGTACCCACGAGCTGTCCACCCCTTATCTTCGTGCGCACGGCATTGGGGCACTCCTCGACGCGCCGATCGTGATCGAGGGCAAGAGCGTCGGGGTCCTCTGCCACGAGCACGTCGGCGCCTCGCGGGTCTGGCAGATCGAAGAGACGCTCCTCGCCGCGTCAATCGCCGACATCGTCGCACTCGCGCTCGAGTCCGCCCGGACCCGAGAAGTCATGGCGCAGCTCAGCGCACGGCAAGAAGAGCTCCATCTGGCGCTCCAAGCCGCGTCGATGGGCGCGTGGTGCTGGGATGACACCAACGACGCGATGCGCTGGGGCGACGCGCTCGGGCCTCTGCTCGGCTACTGGTCGGGATACGAGCCCGGCACTCTAGAGCGGCACCTAGAGCACGTTCACGCGCAAGATCGCGACTACGTGGCCGCGCAGTTCGAGGCGCTACGTTCAACCGATCGAGGCACGACGCCCTTTAGCATCGAGTATCGCGCCGCGAACTCGGGCGGACGGAGTAACCCGCGTTGGCTGCGGATGACGGGCCGAAGGGTGCGTGTGAGCGCCGCCCAGACACCACCTTGGCGCGGCGTGATCTTCGATATCAGCGCGGAGAAGGATGTCCGCGACCAGCTCGCGAATGCGCAGCGGCTCGACGAGCTCGGCCGTCTCGCCGGCGGGGTCGCACATGATTTTAACAACCTGCTGACGATCATTCGAAGCAGCGCTGCCGTCATCTCGCAGCGCGTCGACGAGGTCGTCAAGGCAGCTCTTGGTGCCGAAGTGGCGATCATCGAGGACGCGGCGCGGCGCGGTGCGGCCCTGACGGCGCAGCTGCTCAGCTTCGCGCGGCGTCAGCGACTTGACCCGCAGGAGGTCGACGTCTGCAAGCTTGTCGAGAATGCCGCTGCGATGCTGCGTCGTTTGATCATCTCGGAGATCTCGCTGGAGATTGAGGTCAGCACGGTGCCGCTGATCGCACGTATCGATCCGATGCAGTTCGAGCAAGTGCTCGTCAATGTCGTCGTCAATGCCAAGGACGCGATGCCTTCGGGCGGACTCATCCGCGTGGAATGTGGGCTCGAGGAACTTCGCGAGGACACTCCCGAGCTCGACGGCGCACGGATCTGCGTGCGGGTCACCGACCAAGGGGAAGGCATGTCCCCTTCGGTCTGCGCGCACGCGTTCGAGCCCTTCTTCACCACCAAACCGCCGGGTCGCGGGACGGGCCTGGGCCTCTCGACGTCGTATGGGATCGTCCATCAGGCGGGGGGTGAACTGGTTCTGCGCAGCGAGGAGGGACGCGGCACCGCGGTGAGCGTCTATCTGCCTCGCGTACCGCGGCCGACGGTGGACGACGGGGGAGCTACCAGCGTCCCTGCTGCGACGCCGCCTCGCCTCGGGCCAGTCGCACTGTCTGGCTTGGCGTCTGGCTCGGTGTCTGGCTCGGTTGAAGCGGCGAGATCGCCCTTGGGGGTCTCGCAGGCGCCGGCGCAAGATCCACCCTCACAGATCCAGCACGAACTTCGCATCATGCTGGTCGACGACCAAGAGATCGTGCGTCGTTCGATCGGGCAGATCTTGCGGCATGCGGGCTATGAGATTCACGAGTTTGGCAGCGGCCCGGCGGCCTTGCGAGCGTTCGACATCCTGCGGCCCGATCTCGTCATCACCGATTTTGCAATGCCCGGCATGACGGGTCGCGAGCTCGCCGACGCACTTGCGCTGGCGCATAAGACACGCCTCGCGTCGGAGGCGGCGGGGCCGCGCGCGCCTCCGCCGGTTGCAGAGATGGAGATGTTTGGCTTCGGGCAGGCCCTGCCGGTGATCTTGATGTCCGGTTTTTCATCCGAGCCGGTCGAGACCCACGAGTGGGAGCGATGGCTGTCCAAGCCCTTTGAGCCCGAAGACCTGCAAGAGCTGATCTCTGAGCTGGCGGTGCTCTACGGCCCTGGTGCGTGAATGCCGACCGTGCGCGCCGGGGCGCGAGCACACCGCCGCAGGCAGCACACCGCGTCGACCCGAGTTGGGCGGTGAGAGCTTGCAGACGAGAGTTTTGGCGATAGAAGCACCCAGTACGGGAGCACACCGCGCCGCCCGTCCGCGCGAGACCTCGCCATGCTCATCCATCGCCTCGACGACTATCAGAGCTGGCTGATCCAAAGCGGTTCCACGCGAGTCGCCGTCGATCCATGGCACAGCTCACGACTCGCGAAGGGACCGGCGGGAAGTTTCTTTCGCCGCGAGCGAGCGCCCGGCACGTATCAACAGACGCCGGCGGAGGTCGACGCGCTGTTTGTGTCGGCACCGTTTTTGGATCATCTCATCCCTGAGAGCCTGCAACGGTATCCAAGAGGCACGCCGATCTACTGCCCCGCGAGCGCACGTCGTGCGCTGCGACGCCTTGGCTTTGCTGACATTCGCGTGGTGCAAGCACGCGACGAAGTGTGCGTCGGGGCGCTGACACTGCGCTTTGTCGCCCCGGGCTTTCCGTATCGTGGCCCGTCCCTCGGCGTGGTCTTTCGCGATTCGCTCGATCGATCGGTCTACCTCGAGACCCATGTCGTCGACGCCAAGATCGACGCGATCAAGGATCTCGGCCGCGTTCCCGATGTCGTTCTCCTGCCCGTCGAGCACACCCGACTCATGGGAGTGCGCTTCGCGATGAGTGCCGACGAGGCGGCACAATGCCTTGAGCGTCTGGGTGCGCGCTGGGCCGTACCCACGGGCACCGACCCGCGAAAGAGTCGCGGGCTGTTGCCTTCGCTGCTGCGCTTTTCGGCGACGCCCGAAGATCTGGGGCGCTCACTTGCACGCTGTGGGGCCACGGCAAGGGTCGCGCAGCTTCACGCAGGCGATATCTTCGAGCTCACTCCCGAGCGCAACTTCGCGCATCGACCGGTGAGTGACGCTCCCTAGCTACCGCCCCGAGCCGGAGCGCCGCCACCGCCGCCGC
>CAZVEM010000167.1:0-12991 GCA_964626165.1 uncultured Nannocystaceae bacterium | reverse complement strand
GACGAAGCGGTAGATGCACGAGTCGCCGCGGTCCTCGGTCATGTACGTGATAAACGTGGTCGGATGCGTCGTCGCGGCCTCGTGGTTGCGGTGTCCGAGCGAGGTCAAGCGCACCGGAGCCTGGACCGAGGATGCCTCGATGTCGCAGAGGAACACATAGCCATGGCTCCCGGTGAAGCTCTCCTCCGACGACAGCCAACCGCCCGGGGCCACACCACCGCCGCAGTTTCGCGCCGTGCCGGTCAGCACGAGGTTGTGCGAAACGAGCTGGAAGTCTTGGTCCAGCACCACACGGGTAACTGCTCCGTGCGAGGCATCGTCGTAGGTCTCAGGCGGCGCCGACTGGCCCGGATAGGCGCTGCTGCCTGGGCTGTTGCCGATCTCATGGTTTCGCATGAGGATCGTCCACATCGGCTCGGTCGGATGCGGGAACGCGGCCATGCCGTCGTGGCTGGTCGGCACGACGTAGCCGTCGTCCATCATGTCGCCGCGAACGGACACGATCTGGTACGAGAAGCCGGCGGGCAGGTCCAGCTTGCCCATGGGATCCTGCACGAGCGCGCCAAACGGATTGGGTCCGGCGTGGGCCTTTCGCTGCCAGATTCCGACGATCGGCAGCGCCGTTGCCGCGGCGGCCAGTCCAGTTCCCTTGAGTATCGTACGTCGCTTGAGTCTCTGCATGGCCGCGATGCTGCCCGTTGATTGCTACGCCGCGGCGACGTGTGAACGACGTTCTCGTTCACACCGCGTCACAGCGGTGTGACAGCATGTCGTGTACGACAACGTCGTCGACGACCTTCGGCTGCATCGGCGCCGAGGCCGTGGCCGCTACAACTCGCCGCGTTCGGCGGCGACCATCGTCTTTTGATCCGCGACCACCACGCGCTGGTGCTGCGACAACGCGAAATCCTCCAGTTTTTCGCGCAGCGCCTCGTCGCGCACTGCGAGCATGCGGATCGCGAGGAGTCCCGCATTCTTCGCGTTGCCGATCGCGACACACGCAACGGGGACGCCGCCAGGCATCTGTACGATCGAGAGAAGCGAGTCCAAACCTTGCAGATGCTTGCTCGGAACAGGCACGCCAATGACGGGAAGCAAGGTCGATGCCGCCATCATGCCAGGCAGATGCGCTGCCCCACCCGCGCCGGCGATAATGATCTCAAGACCACGCGCCGCGGCCTGTTCCGCGAAACGGGTCATCTCAACCGGCGTTCGGTGCGCGGACAAAATGCGAACCTCATGGGCCACGCCGAATTCGGTGAGAACTGCGGCAGCCTCTCGCATGACCGGCAAGTCGGAGTCGCTGCCCATGCAGATAGCGACCCGGGCTGACGTGTCCGCGACGGCCATAGAGGCTTGGCATAACACAGTCGAGGCAATGGGCTCAACCTCGTCATCGCAGCCAGGGAGCACCCAGGCGCAGGAACGCCAGCCTTAGAGCACCAACGCCGCCGCGGAGCGCTCGGCTCGCTCTCGCAGCGCCGTCACGTCATCGCCCGTGGCGGTCACGTGGCCCAGCTTTCGACCGGGCCGGCTCTCGCGTTTGCCGTAGATATGCACGTCCACGGCGCCAAATGGCATGGCGTCGACAAGCTTCGCGAGCGTGACGGGTCCGCTTCGGGTCCCGATCACGTTCACCATGACGGCGGCGGGGGTTCGCAGCGCCGTCGACCCTAGCGGCAGCCCAAGGACGGCACGTAGATGGTTCTCGAACTGCGAGGTCTGGCAGGCCTCGATCGTGTAGTGACCGGTGTTGTGTGGTCGAGGAGCGACTTCGTTGAACCAGACCCGCCCATCGTCCAACACGAAGAGTTCCACGCCCGCGACGCCAACCAGGTCAAAGGTCTCGGCGACGCCAACCGCGACGCTGCGCGCCCGCTCCAGCGTTGCATCATCGAAGCCGGAGGGAACCCAGGTGGCGTGACATCGATGGTCGCGTTGCTCGGTTCCAACAACCGGGTAGGTCGCCACCGAGCCATCCGCGCCGCGGGCAACCATGACAGCCGCCTCTGCTTTGAAGGGAACGAAGGACTCGACCAAGACACCCGAAGGACCGTGCAGCTTGCCCCATGCATCCGCGAGCTCGTGAGCGCGCCGAACTGCCACGTTTCCGTAGCCGTCGTACGAGCCAAAGCAGCGCTTGACCACGACCTGCGGTCCCAAGTCTTGGTAGGCCGACTCAAGTGCCGAGAGCGTTTCGCACACGCGAAATGGTCCAAGCGCAACGCCGTGGCCAGCGACCAGCTGTTTTTGCCGACCCTTGTCGGAAATCCCGTGGAGCGCCTGGGCGCCGGGACGCAATGCCGTGATGTCTGTGATCGCCTGCAGCGCCTGTGGGTGAACCCACTCGTTCTCCACGGTCACCGCAGCGCAGCCCTCGGCGAATGCCGCCACCGCACCGAGGTCCGTGAGGTCACCGCGCACCACCTCGCCGATCCCTTCGACCGCGCCGCTATCATCGTCACAAAAGAAACGCGGCAGGATGCCCATGCGAAGGGCACACATGCCCAGCATCCGGCCGAGCTGTCCGCCCCCGAGAATGCCGACGCGGACGGGTCCATGCGCTGGGACTCGGAGGAGTGACGGCGACGAGTTCACGACCTTGAACGTCTCACAGTGGCGGAGGCAGCCGCCAGCTACGCATCGAGGATGCGCTTGGCGACTGCCGCGTCGAGCCCGGCGCGGGTCGCGAGGGCGACAAAGAGTGTGCGCTCTCGATCTCCCCTTCTGCTCGCGCGGACAAATGGTGCGAGTTCGACAAGTGCTTGCTCTCGTTCGACCTCGGGGAGGGTGGCGAGGCGGGCGCCAATGTCCTCCAATGCCGGGGGATCGTAGAGCGTGGGTGCGAGTTCCAGTCGACGACTCACCGGCAGGGGCAGTCGAGACAGCAGCTCATCGAAGGCAACGGCCTCGGCAGTGTCCATGTGCCCATCGAGATTTGCCATGGCGGCAGCGAAGGCGACGACGACTTCGGCACGCTCACCCGCGCGCAGGGTCATCTCCTCGCGCATCTTGGCGGCGACGCCTGCACCGACGCCGAGGCGATCCGCGATCCGATCATGCACCGCGGCCTCGACCTGCGAACCGTGACCATCGGCGAGCGCCATGCGCCAACACTCGTCCACGATCTTGAGGTGCGTGCTTGGATCGGGCAGCTCCAGCGAAGCGAACTGAGCCTCCACCTGGGCGCGGTCGGTCAGCAGTCCCAACCAATGATCGAGCTCGTCTCCCTCCATCTCATCGCCCACAAGGCGGAGCAAGGACTCCCACTCACCCACCTCAAGGATGTCGTCTGCGTGGGCGACCATCCCGCAAGCGATCAGCCGCCACTGCTGCTCCAAATCGATCATGTCGGGGGCTCTCAGTTCCTGGTGCGAGGATACACAGCGCGAGACACGGCGGCGAGCGCTCCAAGGACACGATCACTCGATCTTCACATCCACTTCGGACAATGCCATCGCCTCGGGCCCCTCCGAGAGCCAGAGGCTGGCAGGAATGTTGGAAAGCCCGCTCGTGAGTACCCGCTCAACGTCCGGCGTGAACGCCGTCCAGGCACCCGAATCAGCCTCCTGGAGGCCATCTCCGGCCCGATACCGGCCAAATCCTCGGCGGCCGGGCATCGCCAGCGCCTTGGCACCGATCGGCAAGGTCAGCGAGAGGCCAAAAAGGCCCCGGACCTGCTCGAGCAGGGTTGGCGGCGGCGGATACACACGAACCACTCGTGGCCCGCGCTCGATTCCTGCGATCACTCGCGCCCGCTCCACCGCCTCGCGCAGCCCTCCATACCGGTCCGCCAAGCCAACCTCGATCGCGCGGACTCCGGACCAGACCCGGCCGCCGGCGCGAGAGTCGACCTCCTCTAGCGGGATGTTGCGCGCGTCCGCGACTCGCTGCTTGAAGATCTCGTACTGCTCGGTGATGCCACGCATCGCCGTCTCGCGCTCTTCATCGGTGTATGGCTTGAACCACGATCGCATCGCGGCGTGACGACCGATCGACTCGATGTCGGCACTCACACCGACCAGGTTCATGAGGCCGGTGAGGTCGAACTTGGGATAGAAGATGCCGATGCTACCTGTCTGCGTGGTGGCATCGACCGTAATGTATCGACCGGTCGTCGCGATCCAGTAGCCGCCACTCGCAGCGACATTTCCCATCGAGATGAGCACGGGCTTCGTCTTCGCGGCCAGATCCAGCTCCCGAGCGATCGCGTCGGCACCGGCGACCGATCCTCCACGACTATCGATGCGGACCACGATCGCGCGAATGTCCGGGTCCTTGCGTAGCTTGGCGATCTGTTGGCTCAGCGTGCTGCTGCCGGCCAGCGAGATGCCGAGCGCGGGGAGCGAAAAGCTCGGACCCGCGACGATGTCGCCTTCGATCAGCAGCACGGCCACCGCGGGCATGGGACCGAAGTCTGCCGCGTGGGATTTGATCGCCTTGAGCTTCTCGATGCGCACCGGCGCGGAGAGCCAGCGCTCGAGCGCATTGTCGAGTTCGTCGGGCCACGCGGTATCGTCGATAAGCCCCAACGCCAGCGCGCGCTCGGGCGGATAGGGGGCGTTGTCGATCATGTTTGACAGCGCGACCGGATCGAGTCCTCGATCGTTGGCCGCCAGCCGCAGCACGTGATTCCAGGTATCGGTCAGCAACATGCGCCGCTGCGCGGCCACGGGATCGGTCGCGCCGGTGCGCGAGTAGATCTCCGGGGTGCCCTTGAACTCCGCGATTCGGACGAACTCGGCCTTGACTCCGATCTTTTCAAGGAGTTCGCCAAAGTAGAGGATGCGCAGCGACATGCCGACAATCGAGATCGAGCGCTGCGGATGCGCGATGATGCGGTCCGTCGAGGTCGCGAGGAACCACGGCCGAAGCTCGACGCCCTCGACGTACGCGACCACCTTGCCCCCAGACGCTCGGTAGCGAAGGATCGTCTCCCTGACCTCCTCGACTTGCGCCCAGCCAAAACTCATGCCCTTGAGTTCTAGGAGCACGGTCGGCGAGCCCGAGCTCGCCAATTGGTCCATCGATTCGACGAAGTCCCACAGCCCTCGGTCGCCGCGGAAGCGCGACATCGCGATCCGCGGTACCACGCGCGTCGGCAGCGGGACCGCGCTTTCATAGCGCTCCTTGGAGATGCGCAGCCGACCCGCCGCTCCGTTGACGAAGGACTGGCCGCTGCCGAGCGCGCCACTTGGCGCAATGGCAAATCCAACGCGACGAAGATCGAGCTCGATCCCCGCGTTGACGCGGAGTGCATCACGGCGCTCGGTGTTGACGAGGTAGGCGATTCGTTCTGCCTCCGCAAACACGCGCACGCCCCGACCGCCAAACAGGAGGCGACCGCGCGGCTGTGCGGTGAATTCGTTGAACCGCGCCGAGGCTGTCTGGAAGGTGCTCAGTCGTGCCCCAATCGCGAGTTCGAGGTTGCGGGTACCGAGCGGCCGCAATGCGAGCTCGGGGTCGATGACCTGTGGCGCCCGGATCTCGACATCCGTCCCCGTGCCGGTGGTGTCGTCGAAGACGAAGCGAGGCATGTTCAGCGAGCGCGCGACGACTCCCAGCGCCACGATGCGATGCGGGCGCCAAGAAATGCCAACGTCGAAGGCCACCGCTTGGTCGGCCCAGAAGTTCCGACGCGATACTAGCGGCGAGATGCTCGCGCCGATCGAGAGCCCACGAATCCAACGCTGCAGCGGCACCGAAACCGCGAAGCTCAGCTTGGTGTACGGCAGATCCGCAAAGTTGAGGGTCGCGTCCCCGACGCCCAACTCCGGCTGTCGCAGGTAGTGCCATTGCACGCCGACACCGAGCGCCACCGACCGCAGGATCGGAATCGCAAAAAATCCCCCGACCCCGCCACCGCGGCGTCGTGCGTTGGCGTCGAAGAACGCGGCGTCAAGGGCGATCGACCACGCGCGAAGCTCACCGAGAAGCCCCGGGTTTTGCACGGTCGAACTCGCGTCTGCCTCGCCCGCGACGGTGGTGTACATGCGATCGGGATCGCGGGTCGGGACCCGAACTTCACCGCGAAGTGGATCGGCGTGGGCGCGCCGCTGAAGCAAGCAGGTGTCGATTCCGCCAATCTGCGCCACCCCGACCACGCTCACCGCGAGTAGCGTGCCTACGACTCGGGCCGTCCCGGACCGAGGGAACGCCCACCATCGCGACGCCCTGAGCTGACGCGTACGTGGGCGCTTGGGGCTCACGCCCTAGCCATACCACGCGGACGTGGACTTCGCCGCCCATGCTGCCCATGACGGAGCATCTGCGCAGCCGACCGCGGGCATCGCCGGAAGGCGCACTTGCATCCCGCACGCTCTCGACCCGCGGACGGATCTGCCGACGCGCCCCCGCGCGTCGCACGACATGACTCGCCGCAACACGCCTCGCATCGCCACAACTCGCCTCGCCACGCCTCGACTCGCCACAGCTCGCCTCGCCACAACTCGTCTCGCCACGCCGCTCCAGAGCGCGCAAGGTGCCGCGAGGAGGGTCGTCCGATTGGGCGGCCAGCCTCGCGCTGTGCGGCGAGTCAGGCGCCACACATGAGGGACTCTGCAGCTTGGCGGTGTCGTGGCGCTGCGGCCATCCGATCCGACGCACGTGGTGATTCCCTGCACACACCTCACGCAAGGTGTGGTCGGGTTCGAGGTTGAATCTCGGCGCGTCTGCTTTCTCGCGTACCTTCGGCGGCGTAGGATCTCACCGTGGACGTCGACACGACGATGATCGGCGAGGAGCCACGGCGCCATGGAGACGTCCGAGGTGCCGAGCCGGCTCGGCCGCTCAAGCGCGGCCAGGCCGTCGGGCGCTATTTGATCATCGAGAGGCTCGGCGCGGGTGGGATGGGGATCGTGTACGCGGCCTACGATCCCGAACTCGACAGAAAGATCGCCCTTAAGCTCCTCCACCGCCCGCATGACCCGAAGGACGCCGAAGCGAACGAGCAGCGCTTGCTGCGGGAAGCGAGGGCGCTCGCCAAGCTTTCCCACCCCAACGTCGTCAGCGTGCACGATGTGGGGACGTTCCATGGTCGTGTCTTCCTCGCGATGGAGTTTATCGAGGGGCGCACGCTTGGGCGCCACCTTGAGGAGCTGCGGCCCGCCCGGCGCGAGATCATCGCCTTGTTTCTTGCGGCCGGTCGAGGTCTATCTGCAGCCCACGCCGTCGGCCTCGTGCACCGCGATTTTAAGCCCGACAACGTGATGGTCGGTCAGGATGGCCGGGTATGTGTCATGGATTTCGGACTCGCACGGCCCGTTGGTGAATCGTTCGAGGACACCGATCTACATCGGGTCCGAGAGGAGTTGTCGCCAGGGCCATCGCAGGACGGAGCGACAGAGGGTGCCGCCCTCGGATCTTCGAGCGGCTCTCTCAGCGGCGCCTCCGTCACGGATCTTACTCAGACGGGGCAGATCCTCGGCACGCCGGCCTACATGGCGCCCGAGCAGCACGAGGGTCGCGACATTGATGCGCGCAGCGACCAGTTCAGCTTCTGCGTCGCGATGTACGAGGCCCTGTATGGAGAGCGGCCCTTCGGTGGCGAAACACTGGGCGTGCTGACCTTCAACGTGCTCAACAATCGCGTTCGCGAGCCGCCTCGCGGAGCCGACGTGCCCGGCTGGATCCGTCGCGAGCTTCTCCGCGGGCTCGCCACCGACCCTGCGTCCCGTCACCCCAGCATGGACGCGCTCGTCGACGCGCTCGGGCGCGACCCTGCTCGTGGACGGCGCACCGCGCTCGTGGTTGGCCTCGGGGTTTTTGCTGCGGTCGCCGCGGGACTCGGGCTTGCGGCGCTGCGCACCGAGGCAAGCCTCTGCGCGGGGAGTGAGGCGAAGCTCGCGGGCGTCTGGGACGAGGGTCGCCGCCAGCAGATCAAGGAAGCGATTCTCGCGACCTCAGCGTTCAATGCGGCCGATACCTGGCAGCGCCTCGAACCACTGCTCGATGAGTACGCACAGCAGATCGTCGCCGCGCGCGTCGACGCCTGCGAGGACACGCGCGTGCGTCAAGTTCTTTCGGCGGAGGTGATGGACCGACGCGTGCGCTGCCTCGACGATCGCCAGCGCGCACTCGCGGCCCTCGGTCTTGAGCTGAGTCATGCCGATGCGGCCGCAGTACAACGCGCCATCAAGGCCGTTGCCGAACTGCCTCGCATCGAGTCTTGCGCCGATCTGGACTACCTCAACGCCACGGTGCGCCCACCGGAGGACCCAAAGGTCGCAGTCCAGGTCGAACAGCTCGCCGGCACGATCGAGCGCGCGGTGGCGGCCCGGGCGGCGGGACATGCCGACGCCTCGCTCGCAATTCTCGATGAAATCCGCGAACAGAGTATGGCGACGGGCTACGACCCTCTGCTTGCGGCCGAGGGGCTCGCGCGGGGACGGGCGCTGTCCGACCTGGCTCGCTACGAGGAGGCCGCGGCCGAGCTTGAGCTGGCCTACGAGACCGCACTTGGGGGTGGTGATGCGACGCGAGCGACCCAGACCGCGATCCAACTCATCGCGCATCATGGCGTTCGGCTCGCCAATTGGGATCGAGGTGAACAGTGGGCCCGTCAAGCCCTCGCAGAGCTCCGACGCGACGGTCAGCTTGAGACCCCGCTCCATGCCGAGGCGCTCTCAAGACTCTGCGCGACGGAGCTGCTCCGCGGAGACTATTCGCGGGCGACCGAGTTGGCCCAGCGTTCGCTCGAGATTCGCTTGGCGACGCTTGGTGAGCGGCATATCGACGTTGCGGACTCCTACAACAACCTCGGGATGGCCGCGTTCGCGAGCGGCGACTACGAGGGATCGCGTATCTGGCACGAGAAGGCGCTGGCTCTGCGCGAGGAAGCGCTTGGTCCCACTCACGGCGATGTCGCGAGCTCACTCAACAACCTCGCGACGACCTACCACCAGCGGATGCGGTGGAACGACGCGGACATCTACTACCGGCGGGCGATTGATGTACTCGTCAAGGCGCGGGGAGAAGACCATCCCGATGTCGCCACCGTTCGCAACAATCACGGCGCCGTGCTCTCAAGTCTTGGCGACTTCGACGGTGCTAAGCTTGAACATGAGCGGGCACTCAAGATTCGTCACGCGGCACTGGGTCCCAATCATCCGGATACCCTGGCGAGTCGCGAAGATCTCGCCATCCTTGCGCAGCGTGCCGATCGTATCGACGAGGCGATTGAGCTTGAGAGATCCGTGCTTTTGGCTCGCGCCGAAGCGCTGGGCGCCGATCACCCAGACACGCTGCGCGCGGTCGTCAACCTCGGCAGCATGCTCTTAGATCGCGAAGCGCCACAAGAAGCGAAGGTGTTGCTCGCGGACGGTTACGCGCGCGCACAGACCGTCCTCGGCGCGGACCACCCCGAGGTCGTGCGTGCACAGGGAATGCTGCTCGTCGCTTTGCAAAGCCTCCGCGAGCTTGATGAAGCCGAGCCAATCGCGCGCGATCTTCTCGCGCGAATCCGTGCGCTTCCCGACTCCGATCTTGTCGACGCCGAAGTGATCGAGGTCGTGCTCGCCGAAGTCCTGCTTGAATCGGGCGAAACCACTGTTGCGCTTGAGCTGCTTGGTCGGCCGCCCCGCCCGGAAGCGCATCCAAGGGACCTGGCGATCTTCTCCGTCAGCAAGCGGCTCCGCCTCGCGCTCGCGCTCGCCAAGCTCGACCGCCCCGACGAGGCCCGTGTGGAGGCTCATGTTGCGTTCACCGAGATTGCAGCGCTTGAGTCCGTCGACGATCGCAATCGGCGTTCGCTCGATAAGAGCCTCGTCGCGTTGGCCGCAGACCCGACACTCAGTGCCGATCTCAAGTCTGCACGGTCAGCGCTCGCCAAGGTGCCAGCACTCAAAGGGCGACACTGACGGCAGCAGGGGCAAAACGTGTGCCCCGAGGGCATCGAGCGCACGTCTGTGGGAGCACAGTCGCGGCTCAAAGCTTGAGCCAAACCACGGTCACGCCGTCGCCACCTTGCTCAAGGCTGCCGCCCGCGAAGCGACGCACATGGCCGAGATCGCGAAGTCGGCCACGCACCGCCTTACGCACGCTTCCTGTCCCGTGTCCGTGAATCACGTGCACTTCCGGCTCACCGAGTTCCATCGCCAACCCTAGAAAATCTTCGAGGCGAGCAATCGCGACGTCCGCACGCTCACCGCGGAGATCCACGGTGTTGTCCAGGCTTCTTTCGAACGACGCGCCTCCGCTAAGATCGCGATCGTGTTCGTCTCGTTCGCTCCGCGCCGCGAACGACTTCGCAGCAAAAATCGGCGTTCCTTTGGCGGGCCGAATCTTGCGCTTGCCCGACGGCGTGCCGGGGGCGCCCGCCGCCCCGGCGCCCCCGCCGGGAGCAGCCCCTGCACCATCCTCGGCGCGAGGTTGTGCGCGGAGATCCGTCAGCTCAACGGTTGTTCGCAGCGTCGGGAGCTGCACCGTCACTCGCGTGCCCTTGACGGACACGACCTCGCCGGTTTGGCCCAGCGACGCGACGTACACCTGCGCTCCCGGCTCGAGCGCGCGTGGGACCTTTCCGGGCACGGGTGAGGCCTTGAGCGCGAGGGCATCGAGTCGTTCTTGCGCGGCGCGGGCCAGCGGTGCGAGCTGCTCATGCAGCGCATCTTGATCTGGCTGCGAGCTGAGGCCCGGCTGCCGGTCGCGGGCATCGCGGAGCGCTCGCTTATGTCTGCGGAGTTCCGACTCGAGGTCTCGAAGCTCGCGTGTGGCCTGCTCATGCGCGCGGGCACGTTGGCCTCGAATGCCGTCCGCGATGCGACGCTGCGTCAGCGCGAGTTCCTCGGCTTGCTTCCTGCTCTTGCGGAGCTGCTCCTGGGCGGTCGCGAGGTCGGCCTGCAGCTCGGTGCGTTTGGCCGCAAGCTCCTGCAGCATGGTGTCGACCCTCCGGTCCTCCTCGGACAGCAGGCTCGCCGCGCGCGTGAGCACGTGCTTGTCCATGCCGACCCGCTGCGCGACCGCGAGTGCTGCGGACGCCCCGGGCACTCCCAGGGTCACGCGGAAGGTCGGCATGAGAGCCTCGACATCGAAGCCGACGGCCGCATTGGCAAAACGCGGGTCGCGATAGGCAAGCTCCTTGAGTGTGTCGTAGTGCGTTGTGACCACCCCGCTCGCGCCACGCTCCGCGAGCTCAAGCAAAATCGCCTGGGCGAGCGCGGCGCCCTGTTTGGGCTCGGTTCCGACCGCAATTTCGTCGAGTAATACCAGCACGCCCGATCCTCGACTCTTGGCTGTTCCGTGCTCCCCTGCAAGCGATCCCGTCACGGTGTCCGCTGCCGTAGCGGATTGAGGCTCACGACCCGCAAAGCCGACGCGCTCCGCGGTCAGGGTTAGGGCTCGGCCCACGTGGCCAAGATGTGCAGTGAAGGTGCTCAGGTTGCTCGCGATCGACTGGTCGTCGCCGACGTCCGTCACGATGTGCTGGTACGCAACGACGGTTCCGGGCTGGGAGGTCGGGATCGCGAGCCCTGCACGGGCCATCAACACGGCCAACCCGAGCGCTTTGAGGAAAACCGTCTTTCCGCCCGCGTTGGGTCCGCTGACAATCAGCGTCTGCCCCGGCAGCAGCTCGACATCATTGCCAACAACCGTGACCCCCGCGGCAACCATGCTTGGGTGTCGCAGATCGCTGAGCACCGTATTGGCTTGGGGATCGCCGGGTGCAACCAAGGTCGGCATCCAGGCGCTCATTCGATCACACAGATCGCAACTTGCCTGCAGGATGTCGACAAACCACGCGATCGACTGCAAGGCGACAAGCTCAGGTGCCACCTGACCGATCGCCGCGGAGAGCTCACGCAGCACTCGCTCTTCTTCCGCGCGCACGCCTACGCGCGCGCGGGCGAGCTCATTGTTGGCGCTGAGCAGCGCGCTCGGCTCGACGAAGAGTGTGGAGCGACGCGTGCTGACGGCATGCACGATCGCCGTTGGGTCCGTCATGGTGCCCCACGCGTCACTCCGCACCGGCAACACGAATCGACCTTCGCGTTCCGTCCAGAAGCGGTCCTGCAGCAAGCTGCCCATCGTGCTGCTCTTGACCAGTCGGTCCGCGAGATCCTGCGCGTGCTTGCGGGACCTTCGTGCGAGGTTGCGCGCGCGCGCAAGCTCGGGTGTCGCCTCATCGGCGATCACAGGGAACTCACCACTGCGATCAAGCGAGCGATCGAGTCTTTCAAGCAGACCCTCCGGCAGCCGTAGCACCTCACGGAGCGACGCTGGGGGCTCGTGCGCCTCATCATCGCGCCAATCCCAAAGCTGCTCGTGCGCGTCGTCCCTCTCCGCCAGCGCCTCACCGGGGCTCCCCTGCTCGACGCCCGCAGGTTCGCGCAGCGCTCGACCGGCGATCGCTCGGAGCTCGACGCAACACCCTATCAGCGTGGCAATGCCTTCGGACTCCTCGGGCGACAGCCGCAGCATTCCGCGTTCGGTCTGCTGTTGCAGTTGGGCCGACGCGCGCGCGAGCGAGGCACCAAAGCGCAACAGTTCGGCCGCACCCACGAGCTCGCTCTCGGACAACTGACCACCGCGACCGGCGACCGCCAGTGACTCGCGGAGGTCTTCGAGTTCGGTGAGCGCGGCGGCAACCCGTGGTAGCGGCAGATCGCTTGGGCGTCCCGCTGCCTGGCCCAGGGCCGCGCTGCGTTCCGAGTCCAGCAGCATTCGCATCCCGAGCGTTGCGAGTTGGCGCTCGCGAGCCGCGGTGAGGGTTTGTGCGGGATCAAGATCGGCCATTGGAGCGGACACCTCGCCTCGCCACGACCGCGGGGCGGGCAAAGCGCTACGACGGCAGCGCGCGTGTGCGTCGGCGATCTCTCGCCACCCGAGGTGGGCGAGGGCGAACTGCCATGCCTTGACGGCGGCGTCGTCGAACTTCGAGGCGCGCCCCACAGACGCGTGCTCTCTTCCCGCGCGCTCTCCTCCCGCGTACGGGGGCGCTGTCTGGGCCTGGCGTTGATGGTCTCTCACCGGCTCGCTCCGTCGGGCCTAGGTC
>CAZVEM010000166.1:0-13123 GCA_964626165.1 uncultured Nannocystaceae bacterium | reverse complement strand
CAATGAGTGACGACGTCGCCATCAAAAGCCGGAAGCCCTCGACGCACTGGAGCGTCGAGGACTGCAGACCGCGCTGATTACCCTTTGCATCGGCGGCGGAATGGGCGTCGCCACCATCATTGAGCTCGTCTAGCGACTGCCGGGCCTCGCACGAACACGATCGATTTTCGACAGAGGAGTCTAGACATGTCCGACGCACAGATTCGCACCCCATCGGTCTCGGGACGCTTCGACGAGAAGACAGGCATCGCCTGGCTGATCCTCGACATGCCCAACGTCAACATCATCAACGAGTCGTTCGGCACCGGACTCTCGCAAGCGGTCGATTGGGCACAGACGCAAAGCGGCCTCAAGGGCATCGTGATCGGAAGCGCGCACAAGGACTTTTGTGCCGGCGCGGATCTCGACAGCTTGTTCGCCGAAAACGACGCCGCGACCCTGCACGCGCGCGTCGTGATGCTCTCGTCGCTCTACCGCCGCATCGAGACGCTGCCGGTGCCCGTGGTCGCGGCGCTCACCGGCAGCGCGCTTGGTGGTGGCTACGAGCTTGCTTTGGCCTGTCACCACCGCATCGCCCTCGACAACCCCAGCATCAAGATCGGCCTGCCGGAGGTCCAGCTTGGACTCATGCCGGGCGCTGGCGGTACCCAGCGGCTTCCCCGACTCATCGGAATCCAGGCCGCTCTTGAGCAAATCCTGCAGGGCGCGGAACTTCGCCCGGCAAAGGCCAAGTCGCTCGGCATGGTCGACGCACTCGCGCCCGACAAGGATGCCCTCCACGCAATGGCGGAGGCCTTTATCGCCGCGCACGCTGGCATCAAGCAGCCGTGGGACAAGAAGAACGCGACGATCCCTGGCGCTGCTCCCGGCAGCGAGGACGCGCGCAACATGTTCATGGCGGCCGCTGGCATGCTCCGCAAGAAGACAGCGGGCGTCTACAAAGGGCCGGAGCTTGCGCTGAGCGCCGTTGAAGAGGGCCTGATGCTCACCCTCGAGGGCGGCCTACGCGTCGAGGCACGCTACTTCACGCAGCTTGCCGTCGGTGCTCAAGCCAAGGACATGCTCAGCACGATCTGGTTCGGCCGCATGGCCGCGCTGCGCCACGAGGGCCTCCCCAGCACCGACCACGAGAATATCGAGCGCGTCGCCATCCTCGGTGCCGGCATGATGGGTGCTGGCCTCGCGTTCGTGTGCGCCAAGGCAGGCTACCAGGTGGTCATCAAGGATGTCCGGCAGGAGGCGCTCGAGGCCGGCAAGAAGCACTTTGACGAGCAGCTCGCCAAGCTCCGCCATCTCAGCGGAGAGCAACGCGCCGAGATCGCCGCTCGACTGCGGCTGACCCTCGACGCAGCCGCCGTGGGACCCACCGATCTCGTGATCGAGGCAGTCTTTGAGAATCTTGAGCTCAAGCACAAGGTCAACCGCGAGATCGAGCCGCATTTGGTCGACTCGGGGATCTGGGCGAGCAACACGTCTGCGTTGCCGATCACCGAACTCGCAGCGTCCAGTTCGAGGCCAAAGTCCTTTATCGGGCTCCACTTCTTCTCGCCAGTGGAGGCCATGCCGCTGGTGGAAATCATCACGTGGAAGGAGTGCTCGCAGGAGACGCTCGCCCGCAGCCTCTCGTTTTGCCGGCGAATCAACAAACTTCCGATCGTGGTCAACGACGGCTACGGATTTTATACGACGCGGGTCTTCTCCTCCTACATCTTGGAGGGTGCGCAGCTCGTCGCAGAGGGTCACGACCCCGTGCTGATCGAGTGGGCGGCGCGACAAAGTGGCATGGTCGTCCCTCCCCTACAGGTCTTTGACGAGGTGACGCTGACGCTCGGCATCAAGGCGATGTCCGAGGGCCAGCGCTACATCGGGGACACGCTCCCCAAGGAGGGCATCGCGCTCATCAAGGCGATGGTCGAGCAGCACAATCGTCCCTCCAAGGCCGCCGGCGCCGGCTTTTATTCGTATGAGAAGGGCAAGCGCGTCGGCCTGTGGCCCGGGCTGCGCGAGCTCGCCCAGCCAAGCGCACAGCCGCTCTCGGTCGAAGGCCTGGCGGAGCGACTCTTGCTGGTGCAGGCCAACCAGGCGGCGCACTGTCTCGGTTCCGGGATCCTCTCGAGCGCAAGAGACGGCGACGTCGGCGGCATCTTTGGTATCGGCTTTGCGCCCAACAGCGGCGGACCATTCCGCTGGATGGACCGTCAGGGCATTGGTCACGTTGTCGAGCGTCTGACGGCGCTCGCAAGCGCAGCCGGGCCCCGCTTCGCGCCGCCGCAGCTGCTGCTCGACATGGCCAAGCAGGGCAAGCGCTTCTATCCGGCCTGAGCGCACCACCTTCACCCGGATCCGCCGGTTCGGGCGCCGCAGCGACGTGACCTAGATCATCGCTGGCGCCGTATCACGAGCCTCGGTCATGGCGCGGCCATCCGGGTGCTCGCTTCGGGGCCCGTGCTGCGGCACATTCCGCCCGTGCTCCCCGATCTCCTTCATGTCCGCGCGAGCGAGTTGCTCTTTGGCACGCTGCTGTGCGCCGCCTTTTGCGTCCTTCTCTTTGTCGGCGCGAAGATCCTACCCGGTCGGGTCGTCCTTGGACAACCGCTGCGCGATGGTTCCCGCCGTCCCTACAAGATGAACGGGATGTCGCTGTTTGTCGCGCTCCACATGGGCGTCTTCGTCGCCTTCCACTTCTGGGGATTGTCGCCGAGCATCTTGATTCACAACTTCCGCGCGATCTTCTGGGGGGCAAATGTCGTCACACTGGTCTGGCTGGTGTGGATGCTGCAACGCGCACCGCAAGAGAGCGGGAGCGGGGATGATGGACTCCACAGCGGCCCGCTCGCTCGCATCTGGTACGGCTACGAGCTCAACCCGGAGTATCTCGGCGTCGATCTCAAGACCTTCGCCTATCAACCCTCGCTCCTGGGCCTGACGCTGCTGAACTGGAGCTTTGCGTTCGCCCAGTTCGAAGCGACCGGAACGATCAGCCGCGCGATGTTTCTCTATCAAGCGTTCTGGTGGACCTATATGTTCACTCACTTCTGGTTCGAGGATGCGGTCCTCTCCATGTGGGATGTGATCGCCGAGAAGTTCGGTTTCATGCTGCTGTGGGGCGATCTCGTCCTGGTCCCCTTCTTCTACTGCGTCCCAGGCTTTTGGGTGCTCTCGCGCAGCACCGATATCTCGCTGGGTGCGGGAGTGATGCTCGCCGCACTCTTTGCCACGGGTCTCTGGATCTTCCGCGGCTCGAACGCGCAGAAGAATCAGTTCAAGCGCGACCCTACCCTGCCGATCTGGGGTAAGGCGCCTCAGGTACTTGGCGGACGTTTGCTGATCTCTGGATGGTGGGGCGTCGGCCGCAAGATCAACTACACCGGCGAGATCATGGTGTACTCGTCGTACGCACTTTGCACCGGCTTGAGCTCATGGGTTCCATTCTTGTTGCCGCTTTGGCTGCTCTCGCTACTCATCCATCGCGCGTGGCGTGACGAGCAGCGCTGTCGTGCAAAGTACGGCGCACTCTGGGACGAGTACTGCAAGATCGCCCGCTTCCGAATGGTGCCCTTCATCTACTAGCTGCGTCCCGCCGCGCTCCGCTGGTTCCGTCCTCGCGCACGCGGCCTCGGAGAGCGGTTGCGGACTGCGGACACGCGGTCCAGACCAGCGGACGCTGCGAGGGTGCACGGCACCGCGCAGGCCGCCGACGGCTCATGTCCCGAGCGCGGAGCAAGCGCAGAACACCCCGGGCGGATGACAAATTGTCGTCAGGCGCTCGGCCCGCGGACACAGCTGGCAGTCTCTGAAGGCCAATCCCGAGCGGGATTGCACCGTAGATCACTGCACTGCGCTAGGCTTTACGTAGCAACGAGACTGGCACCGTTGTTGCACAACTTGGTTCGCCCCCTGACGACGACAGACCCGACGGACCGCCGACTCGAGGCCCCAGGCTCCATGCACAGCTCCCGCAGCACGCGTCTCCTTCCCCTCCTGGCAGTGGCCCTGGCAGTGCCAGCCGTGGCACATGCCCAGGCGCCGGCGGGGGAAAATGGCGACTACAAGATCCTCTACCGCATCACCGACAAGAACGGCGATGTGATTCGCAACATGACGGAGAACGACATGAAGTTCTACGTCAATCGAGCCCGTTGCGAGTGCGGACAGCAGATCATCGCCCGTATCACGCTGCCAACGACCTCGCAGCCGCCGGAAGTTCAGACTGAGGTCTATACAGGACAAAACTGCAGCTTGGGACAGTCGGGCATCAACCCGACCTACCGGCCCTGCGCAAAGATTGGCGTCGGCTTCCCGCAGCTTTTCCGCAAGAGCCCCGAGTTCCGCTTTACGCCCGTGTGGTTGGCATGGGGTGTCGAGCCTGGTTCGACGCAAACGGTCGAGGACGCCATCCCCAATGGCGGCTGTTACTCGCAGCAGTCGGGCGGCGGCGTCTGGATGTGCGCTGAGCCGGCCAACTGCCTGATGGGGAATTTCTTCATCCAAGGCGATCAGAGCACCAATGGTCCGGAGATGATGGGCGGCGGGATCGCGTTCGACTTTCAGGGTCCCGCGCTCGCGCCGACCGTGAACGAAGCGATCCCCGGCGACGGTGCCGTCGAGCTGCGTTGGAAGATCCTCGCGGTTGGTGACATCTCCGGCTACCGCGTGCTTTGTGCCGACGGAGACGGGAATCCAGTACCTGGAAAGGGCATCAGCTCGCCGGGACTCGCCGCGATTCCCAACGGCACCATCTACTACACCAAGGAGGGCCTCTGCGACGGGGTGCCCTTCAGCGTGATCGGAGCCGAGCCGCCCAAGGAGGATCCCAACGCCGGCGACGGCGACGGCGACGGTGACGGCGACGGTGATGGCGACGGCGACGGCGACGGCGACGGCGATGGCGATGGCGACGGCGACGGTGATGGCGACGGCGACGGCGACGGTGATGGAGATGGCGACGGCGACGGCGACGGTGATGGCGACGGTGATGGAGATGGCGACGGCGACGGCGACGGCGACCCGATCCCAGTGGACGGCATCGGCACGCTAGACTACAGCTACGTCTGCAGCGGCCACTTACCTGCCTCGACGACGCGCGCGCGCATCGACGGACTCTCCAACGGCGTCGAGTACCAGTTCGTGATCGTGGCCTACGACAAGGCGGGCAACCCCGTCGAGCGCAAGAATCTCAAGGTTTTCCGAGCCACGCCGGTCGAGACCTACGATCTCTGGGAGCAGTGTGAGGCCCAGGGTGACGTTTGTGGCGAAGCGGGCTTTTGCAGCGTGGCTCGTCGCGGAGCGCTTGGGGGCTGGCTGATAGCCCTGCTCTTCGGGGCCGGTCTCGCCTTCTGGCGTCGGCGCAAGGTGGTCCAATGAGCGTGGCCGCGACCTGTGTGGCCGTGCTGTTCTCTTCCCTTCCGCTCGTGGTCCGAATCGGACCGCCAGAGGATGAGTCTTCGCCACCGCCAGAATCAAGCGACGTCACGCACGGTGAAGCGCCCGCTTCACCCAAGGACAAGCGCGGCTCGAAGTCCAAGGACGGGCCGCCGCTCGACGAGCGCGGCGATCCCATTCTTGAGTACGGTGAGGCCGATCCAGAGGCCGAGGGACTCAAGTGGGCCGACACCACCCCTCCCGAGCCTGAGCTGCAATATGCCGAGTCGCCCAAAGATCCAGCGGCGGAGGCTGGCGTGGTCTATGCGGAGCGACCCGATCGACCGCCGCCGAGTGAGGCCGCGCTTGAGCGTCAGAACAAAATTCGCGGACGTCGCCAAGCTCGGGACCGAAACTACGCCTCGCCGCAGCGCTTTGCGTTTGAGCTCAAGTTCGGCCCCTACGTGCCAGGCGTCGATCGTCGCTACGACGGGCCGGGACTTGGACCCTACGCCCAGATCTATGGCGAGACCAACTCACGCGGCGAGGCGACAGGCGCGCCCAAACCGGGCCTGATCACCGCGGTACACTTCGAGTGGCAGTTCGCGAAAGCAGCGGGACCATTCGGACTCGGGACCAGCATTGGGATCTTCCAAGACAAGGCCAACGCCTTGATCGCGATGCCGGAACCGGATGACACCTCGGTGCGGAGCAAAGCCGACACCGTGCGCTTCACCGTGATCCCGACAAGCCTGGTTCTACTCTATCGCTTCGAGCTCCTCGCAGATCGCTTCAAGGTGCCGCTGGTCCCTTATGTCAAAGGTGGTCTCGCCTACGGCTTCTGGCTCTCGCGGGACGGAACCAAGTCGGTGTCGCGCAACTCGACCGGAGAGAAAGGGCGCGGCGGATCTTTGGGGTGGACGGCCGTGCTTGGCATGATGCTCCGACTCGATTTCATCGACATGAACACCGCGCGCGACCTCGATCGCACGACTGGCATCAATCACACGTATCTGTTTGGCGAGTACCAGTTCATGCGACTCAACGGCTTTGGTCGCAACCGCGGCCTGGACGTCGGCGCAGATACCTTCTTCGTCGGCCTCGCGATGGAATTCTAGTCGCGGGGGACCTGCCGCTGGTCGGCTCCCGGGCCTCCCCTGGCTTCGACGTGGTCTTCGAAGACCGTGCCCCCGCGGCTAGCCCCGACCGCGGCCTTGCTTGCTGCGAGCTGTCGATCCAGCGCGCTTCCCCGCCCCGGAACGGCTCGCGTTGGCCGGAGCCGCCTTCCCACGTGTCTTTGCCGGCTGCTTGGCCCCGGAGGAACCAGCCGCGGAACGCGGTGCGGCCTGCTTCGACGATGCCCCCCGACTCGGCGCTGCGCCTGCGCCTGGATTCGCGGTGCGTGAGCGCTGACGATCCGCCCCCTTTCCCTCCTTGTCGACAATCACTTCACCACGCGATCCACGACGGACACCGCGGCTCGTCTGCGGTGACTCGCTGGCGAGACCCGTGTATCGCGAGGATGCGCCTGTCACCTCTGTGCGAGACCGACGCAACGGTTCGTCGGGAGAGCGAGCGACGCGTGCGCTTGACGGCTGCGGGGCCCTTTCCTCGGGCAGCGCGTCGAACACCAGTTCGATCTGTCGACGCTGCAAACTCACCGCTGCGACACGAACCGAGACGCGCTGGCCAAGCTGAATGAGACGGGCGGAGCGAGACCCGATCATCCGCACACCGCTCTCATCGAGGTTCCAATCCTCACGCGTGCTGGTCGAGAGCTGCGCGATGCGGACCTGTCCGTCCACGAAAGGCTCCTCAAGTGCGACATAGATCCCGCTCGGCGTGAGCCCTGTGACGGTGCCGGCAAATACGTCGCCTACGCGATCCTGCATGAAGGCGGCGGCGAAGAGCGCCTTGGCATCGCGCTCCGCTTGCGTGGTGACACGCTCGCGCTCGCACGCGCGCACGCACTGCGCATCTACGACATCTGCATCCGGCATCTTGGGATGCGGCCGTGGTCCTGCAAAGCCGCGTTTCTTCGCGATCAACGCCTTGAGGGCCCGATGCGCGATGAGATCGGGGTAGCGCCGGATCGGGCTGGTGAAGTGGAGATACTCGTCCTCCGCGAGGGCAAAGTGGCCCACGTTCTTGAGTGCGTACTCGGCATGCGCCATCGCCCGAAGGATCTGCATGTAGAGCGGCGCGTAGGCGGCGTCGCCGCGGAGCTTCTCCACGAAGTGTTGCACGCCGATCGGCGTGCGAAGCTCTTCAGGATCGACCCGCAGGCCCAGAGCATGGGCCGCGAGCGCGAGCTGAACCAGCCGACGGTCGTCAGGCTTTCCGTGGACACGATATGGGACCGGAAGCTTTGCCTCTGCTGCGATCGTGGCGCACGCGACGTTGGCCGCGAGCATGAGCTCCTCGATCAGGTTGTACGCGCGGGCGACGAAGCGATTTGGCTTGCCACGCACGACGTCACGGATTCGATGCGGATCGTCCTCATCGAGCAAGATCTTGGTTTCCGGAAGATCGAGCTCGATCGCGCCCTGCCGCAAGCGACGGGCGCGGAGGCGATCGCCGACCGCACGCAGCGCGGTGATCCGCTGCCCGATCTCATCGCGCAGGCCCTTCTTGGTCTCAAGGAAGCGAGCGACCTGGGCATAGGTCAGCCGTTCTCGGCTGTGGATCACGCTTGCAAAGACCTCGCGGCTCTCGACGTGGCCGTCGGGCGCGATCACGATGCGCGTCACCATTGCCAATCGGTCTTGGCGTGGAAGTAGCGAGCAAATGCCCGAGCTCAGCCGCTCGGGCAACATCGGGATCGCGCGGTTGGGGAGATAGGTAGAAAAACAGGTCGCAGCGGCATGAGCATCGATCGCGCTGCCCTCGCGGACGTAGTGCGAAACATCTGCAACCGCGACCCACAGCACTGCATTGGCTGCCGGCGACTTGGGATCGAACTCGACACAAACCGCATCATCGAAGTCACGTGCGTCATCGGGATCGATGGTCATGAAGTCGAGCTCACGCAGGTCCTTACGGCCTTCGAGATCCTCGCGTTGCACCGAATCGGGTACGGTCTCGGCCTGCGCGAGGACGTCGTCGGGGAATCCGTCTTCGATCCCTTGCTCGATCAGGATTCGAGAGAGCTCGCTGGGAAGCTCGCCGGGTACACCGAGCGAGCGCTCGACTTCGACGAGCGCGGTATCGGGGTTGCTCTCGCTGGGATACTCGACGATGCGGGCGGCAACCAGCTCTCCGCGACCAAAGCCATGGTCGGGGTTGATGACCTGCGCGCGAAAGAGCAGGCGGGGATCGTCAAGCTCGACGACTTGGCGGCGCTTGGTCTGCGCCATCAAGACGCCGACGATGCGGTGGCGACGTCTCGAGACGACCGACACCACGCGCCCCTCAAGACCGCGATCCGAAGGCCACGCTTCAACTTCGACTTCATCACCATCGATCGCACAATGAAATCGGCTAGGGGGAACAAACACAGACTGGGCGCCATCGGGCGCCGTCACAAATGCATAGCCGCCAGGATTCACCTGGATTCGGCCTCTTAGATTCAAAGACACGAGCAGCGTGTGACACGTCGCCGGCCCGGGCGCAAGCGGATGCCGGCATCAGCGCGCGTGACTGTCGTTTTTCTGTGACAGGACATGGACCCAACCGGCGTCGGTACCGATCCATAGCCTGCCATGGCGGTCCATGCTGATGCCGCCGTCGGCATCGTCGCTGAGGAGGAAGACCTCGTGCTTGCGGCCTTCGCTACTGAGTATGTGGAGCGAGTCGTCGCGCGCGCAGATCAAGATCGCGCCATCGCTGCCGACCAAGGGAGCGGAGTACACCGGAGTTCCGAGTTCGTACTTCCACTGCTCTCGACCCTCGCCGTCGACAACATGGACGCCGCCGCGGACGTCGACCACGACGATGTTGCCGTGTGGCCCCAGAGCGAGCGGCGCGTGGACCGGTGCGCCGAGGGGAAGCTCCCACACGGTGGCTCCCGATCGATCGATCGCGCGAAGCGTGCCGTCATCGCCCGCCACAAACACATCGAGCGCCGCGTTGGCGACCATGCCGCCTTCCACGTCGCCACGAACGCTCACATGCCAGATCAACTCGCCACTCGAACTGACCCGAACGACATCGCCACCCTGGGCCGCGAACGCGACGGAGCCGTCCGCGAGCTCGATGGGGGCGGCGCCGACGTGATTGCCCTTTGCGGGCGCCGCAGGCCAACGCCAGCGAAGCTCGCCGGTCTTGGCGAATCGATAGAGACCATCGGCACCGACGAGCAGATCGCCATCGGCGGTCACAGTCGGCCCGCCATCGACGTCGCAGCGGCCGCCTTCGGGCCCCGGCGCGTGAACACCATCACAGCTGCCAACCCGCCGCTGCCAACGAATCGTTCCACGCTCGCGATCGATCGCGTACAGCAGATCGGCATCCGTTCCCACGACCACCATGTCCTCCAAGATCGCGGGTGTCGACCACACGCGTCCTTCGAGGCTCACGGCAAAGTCGACGTGCAGCGGTCGTTCAAAGGCATCATCGTCAAGCGCGGCGACCTCTGCCGACTCCTGGGGCAGGCTGACTCGGCGCAGAATGCCCGCATGATCTGCGACGAAGCCATGGATCTCACCGGACGGTAATGAGATCAGGCCGATGCCCGCACTAATGGGACCCTCGGTTTCGCCCGTCGCGTCATCACGCCACTCTCCGGACGCAAGCGCGGCATCAACCTGTCCGCTGCCGCTGGGTCCCCCGCGACGGAACGCGACCGCATCTGCGGTCCCGCCCCCACGGGAGTCACGGCCACTGCGCCGGCCCGCCGACCGCCGTTGCGCCGCCGCGCCGGCCTCCCCGTCCGGACACTCATCATCGCAGCCGCTGCGTTCTTCTTCGCATTGTGTCGGGTCGTCGCAGGTGCGGCGGATCTGCTCGCCCGCGCGACAGCCGGTCAGCAACCACATACAGAAGCAGACAAGCCAAGCGGAGTTCGACACGCTGAACCGCCGGGATGCGACGCAGGACGAGCATGGCATCACGGACCCGTCCTTCCTGGCGCGATCGATCGAGCTGGCCACACTGGCAAGCGGCTTGGTCCCGGCCAGAGCAGGATCGCTGCGAAGGACAACCGGACTCCGCGGACAACACCGCGACGACGCCCGCGGATGGATTTCGCGGCGCATGAACCCTTCCGAGCTTACCAAGCGTATCCCGCATGCGCCTATCACGCAGCGCCGAATGTTTGGCTTTGACAAGAACTGGGGACAGTGGTAGGGAAAGCGACGGGCCTTCCCTGCGTTCGCGTTCATTCGTTAAAAGGTGAATGAAATCATCGACTTCACGCCGATAATGACGCAACAACGGGAGAGATCGCGGTGAGCGCAGCCCTCTCCGGCAACACCGGGAGCTCGCAGATCCCCTCTTCCGCACGATTCGCCCACTTTGCCTCCCGCCGCACGCCCCCCCCGCGCGGCTCCCAATGCCGGCCGCTTCGCGCGGCCCTCCCTTCCGGCGCCTTGAACCAGGACATCCCCATGAACACCTCCGTCGCAGAGATCACCCCTCCGGAGGCACCGGTCGAAGAGCACTATTACCGGCGCGGCGATATCGACTTTTGCTTCCTGCTGAATCGCCGCCACGCCAACCTGCGTATCTTCGACTATCGCGTCGGCAACTATCAGCAAAAGCGCGACTTCTTCGATCGCATCGCCCGCACCGAAGGCCTCAAGAAGGTGTTCACGGTGGTGGAGAAGCAGGACTCGAAGTCGTGGCGCAGCGTCGGCTTCTCGCGCGAGGGCGCGATTCCGGGCTACTTCCGCACCGCGGACGCGTACATCATGAGCCGCGTCTACACCGATGACGGCGACCCGATTCAGGGCGGCGCGCCGAAGTTCAATGCGGCCAATGTCGGCACGCGTGAGCCCAACACGATAAAGCCGCGCGGGCTCTCACACGAGCTGGTGACAGAGACGGCTCGGCTTGAGGCCGCGGCCTCCGCCCATGGCGAGGCCGCCCTCTACGCGCCGTTTCGCCGCACCGTGCTCGCCCCCGACCTCGCGGTTGCGGGAAAGATCGGCAAGCGGGAGCTGTGGGTCGCCGCGGAGACGGACTCCTCGTTCGGCCATGCGAAGATCGACCTGCTGACACCTCCGATCAAGGAGGGCGACGCGGCGGCGCTTGAGTACATGCTCCGACAGCTCATGGACGAGCTGGGTCGGATTGAGATGTCGAGCCTCTTCTCCATCACCCCCGCGGATGCGGTCGGTGTGGCCGAGGTCTACGCCGCACTCGGATTCAAGGTCACGGCGCGTCTCACCGATCACATCATGCGCGACCTCGACTATGTCGGCGCCCAGATCTGGCACAAGCGACTCGGTGGGGCAATTACCCCACGCATGCCTTCCTTCATCTAGCCGTCTCACAGTCCTTGAAAGGGCTCGAGTCGGAGCACTGGCGACTTTCGTCCTTGCTCGCCAGCAAGCGAAGCATGAACGCATTCTCGCGAGCGCCCCGCATGACGCGGCTCGGCGCTCGCGATGTTTTGGGCCGAGGTTTTAGGCCAAGGTCTTAGGCCGAGCTTTCGGGTCGAGGTTTCGGGTCGATGCATCGTCCGGCGCTCGGGCCGAGCCGGTTCTCCAGCGAGACCCGCTCAAGTACAGCCAATCTGCCGCCAGATCGGCCCTTGACGCCTTCGCCCGGCAGCTTAGCCTCAGGCCCGCTCGCATCACCCGCGAGCGGAGAACTTGCTGCCGTGACAACCACAACCACGACCACAAGCGCCCCCGAGACCCAGTCCGAGACCCAGTCCGAGACGCATTCCGAGACGCATTCCGAGACGCATTCCGAGACGCATGGATTCCGCGCCGAAGTCAGCGCGCTGCTCCGTCTCGTGACCAACTCGCTGTACACCAACAGTGAGGTTTTCCTCCGCGAGCTCGTGTCCAACGCCGCAGATGCGCTCGACAAGGCGCGCTATCTCGGCATTGTCGAAAGCGACCTCCTCGGGCGAGACCTCGAGCCGAGCATCGACATCATCGCCGACGCGCAGCGCGGCGTCCTGACGATTCGCGACAACGGCGTCGGCCTGACCCGGGACGAGGCCAGTGAGAACCTCGGCACGATTGCCCATAGCGGCACGCTTGCGTTCCTCGAGCGGGCCAAGGAGGCGGGCAAGGGCGACGTCAGCCTCATCGGTCAATTCGGCGTCGGCTTCTACTCTGCGTTCATGGTCGCGACTCGCGTCGACGTGCGCTCCAAGAGCGCGCGCCCAGGCAACGCAGCGATTCTCTGGAACTCCACGGGTGACGGCACCTACTCGCTGACACCCACAGACAAAGACGAGCGGGGTACAGCGATCGAACTTCACCTCCGCGACGAGTCTCGGGAGTTCCTGAGTCGCTGGCGCATCGAAGACGTGGTGACAGGCCCGGACGGACGGCAACTGGTGCGCTTTCACGGCATCTTCGTCAACCAACCGCACGTCCGCGAAGGCCAGATTATTCAAGAAGCGCTCGACCGCATTCGCGTCAAAGTCGTTCCGACCGATGGCTTCAACGAAGCGGACATCGCAGACATCACCGCCAGAGTGCAACAACGATTGAGCGCCGAAGTCAGCGTCATCGTCGAACCCGTCGCCGAAATTCCCAGAACCAAGTCGGGCAAATTCAAAGCAGTGATTTCGCTGCTCGGCAAAAACCAAACCACCGATTCCAAATAGATCATCGTGCCAGTCAAAACCTCTACGCAGGAA
>CAZVEM010000165.1:0-13171 GCA_964626165.1 uncultured Nannocystaceae bacterium | reverse complement strand
CATCGCCATCGCCGTCGCCGTCGCCGTCGCCGTCGCCATCGCCGTCGCCGTCGCCGTCGCCGTCGCCGGTCGTCGTCCCGGCATCGCCGGCGTCCGCAGCGGTGTCATCACCGCCACATGCCACCGCAAGCAGCGGTATCTGAGCCACAATAAGAAGACAGGTAAGAGACGATCGCAGGTTCATAGCCCCAACCCTAGCACATGGCATCTCAGACGCGGCAGAACCGATCCTCGCGAAATCTTGGAGGAAATGGCCTACCTTCGGACCGCCAGCACGTCGTGCCAGGCTGGCTGACTCCAGCATTGGCTCGGCGTTGCCGCGTGGTGACGAGCGAGGATCGTGATCGCCGCCGCAGTCGCCGAGGTACGGACGCGCGGGGTTCTTCGACAGCCTGCTAGCCGTCCTTGAGACGGCCGAAGTGGTAGGCGACGCCCAGCCCGATGAAGAGTCCGGCATGGTCGCCGACCTCCACGCCCCAACCTGGACCGTCCACGCCACCGAGGCGTCCCGCGGCGCCGGTGCCCGGGTTGAGATCGGACTCGTTTTGGTCGTCGGGCTCGCGGTCGCCAGGGACATAGCGGAACGCAACGCCGAATTCAGGTACGAGCGCCACACGACGACCGATCCACACCGGGATCGAGACGGGGATCTCCACGTCGACTTCGAGTGGATCGTTGATCTTCTCCGTGTCTTCGTTCGCGCCGGTGAAGCCCTTGTAGATCAGCACGCGCGCGCCAACACCAAAGTCGGCGTGCACCTGCTGCGATCGGTCACCTTGAGCCGCCCAGAAGAAACCCTCGAAGCCGGCGCCGAAGCGACCGACGGTGCGCTTGTCGGTGAACTCGCCGGTGTCCGGATTGGCTTCCTTGTACGAGAAGCTCGCGAATCCAGCCATCAGACCGAGGCTGAAGCGGTCGAGCACGTAAAAGCGCCCGTGCAAGCCGTTGAGTCCCGAGATCGTCCGGATCGCGCCAAAGCCGATGCGCCCGCGCATCCCGGACGGGAGCCGCGCCTCTTTGCCGCCCTTCCCTTTGCCACGGCCCTTGCCCTTGGCGCCGCTGGTCGAGAGGCTGGCGCTGCCCTCGCCATCGGGCTCGACGCTCTCCTCTCCTCCCTCATCCGCCGGAGCGTCCGTCGCTGCCGATTCCGCCGCGGGCGGAGCATCACGGAAGGCTTTTGCTTCGCCGGGACTCGCCAGGCCCGAAACGGCGATCGCGGCAAGGAGTGGGAGTGAGAGGGCTACGACAGGGCGAGAATCCGATTGGGGGTGGTGCCAGCGAGCCTGGAGCATGGCGCAAGCATACGGGTAGCGCCGCCCAATGCGAAGTGGCGCGAAGCCGGCTCATCGCGTTGCGGAGGCAAGGACCGGCAACGAACCGATGATCCCGTCGCGGACCGATGCCGCCACCTACATGTCACCTGGCGGGATTTCTCACCTCGTTAGCCACACCACGAAAAAGGCAATCCGTGCTTGAGCGGATCTTCACATGAAGGGAGTAGTATCTCATCGGTGCTTGGCTCGCGTCCCCTTCGCGAGCGCTCACCGGTGGAGGACGCTCGACATGCCGATGACACGCCCTGACATTTGCCGCTCGCCACGATACTCACTGCTCACGTGCCTCGTCGGCGTCGCAAGTTGTGCGCTTGCGCTCTCAGCCTGCACCGACGTCGTCGGCATGAACGCGATGCATCCCGCGCGCGGTCCTGGCCAGATGGTCGGGAACGGCGAGCCGGTCTCTGACGGCGACTTCGAAGGCGGCAACGATCCAAATCCCGAAGCGCGCGACGTCCCGGCGGGCGAAGAAGGCACATGCGACGGAGCTTGCGAGGACTATTGCGATTCACTCGATCTGCAAAATCCCGTCAACAGAGGCATCTGCTCACAGCTCTGGGGCGCTGGATGGGAGAGTCGGCCGATCGATCGCAAAGAATCGTGCCGCCGAATCTTCATCGACATGATCGGTCGAGCGCCGACGCCAAGCGAGGTCAACGACGTCTGCTCGATGGAGAATTGGGGCGACGTCGCCAAGAACTTGATGGAGCGGGATGAGTTCATCCGCGTTCAGCAGCTTCAGTGGGCCGACAACCTGCTCTACAACAACCGCGCGGTCAACGTCGAACGAGCGTTCGACATGGATGACCTCGTCAAGAAGGCGTACCAGGGCAAGGTCGGTTGGGACCTGTTCGCAGCGGTCACGGCCTCACACCCGATCCTCGTTCGTCGTCACGACACGCCGGGAGATCGCGTAGAGGCAGTCTTCCGGCTCTTCCTCGGCCGCCCGCCCTATGACAATGAGCGCAGTGACCTGGGCCGGCTGTACGCGGTCTGGGCCAACGACTATGTCGAGCACGCGCACTTAGGCACACTGCCCGACGCGTACATCCAATATCCCTGCGTCGACGAGAACACCGGCAAGGTCACACAAGACAGCACCGGTGGCTGCACCAGCGTGCTTTGGGGTCTCAACGTGGTCGCACTGGAGCGCGACGATTCGCGCGTGAATCCGGATGGCCTGACGTGGAGCGGCCAGCTCACCGCAGACGATTGGGAGGTCCTGCAGACGCCGGGTCGCCTGCTGTCGCAGCACCCTGCCCTCTCCCAGACCTTCTGGGAGCACACCGTCGACCAGGCGCTGATCCATTACTTCGGCTACGACCTCGGCACCAAGTCCCCAGGCGTGCGCGAAGAGCTGCGCAAGTACCTGCTCCAGTACAACGGTGACATCCGCTCGCTCCACTTCGGGATCGTGACCTCTGCGATCTACCAGCAGAGCAATCACGGCGGCGTCGCCGATGCGGCGCATCCGTGGCGCTTCGGACCGCTCAAGCAGATGCAGGTCGAAGCCTGGATCGACTCGGTCAACAAGCTCACCGGACATCCGATGGGACAATGCGACCACCGACTGCCCCACCCCGAAGACTACCTAGAGCCCGAGTTCAACAACTGGGCCTACGCGATGGTCAAGGCCACCCGCTGGGTGGTCCAGGACGGTGAGGTCCGCAGCGACTACCGCGAGCTCGCGCAGACGCTGGGTGGCTGTCCGACCAACGAAGTCAATGGCCGCTTCACCACCGTCAGCATCCTCAACACCGCGATCCAAGAGGGCTTCTTGGTGACGGTCTGTGGCCTCTCGCCCGACGGCGGTGGCGTGTCGGCCGAGAACCTCCTGCCCGAGGGCATGGCGCCCAACACCGCGCTGACGCCGGACGTCGCCAAGCAGGTGTTCCGCCGTCAGGTCCGCCTCTTCTACGGTCGTGATCCCAACAACGAAGAACTCGACGAAGCAGCAGAGCTTGCCAACGAGTGTTCGCCCAAACCCTGCGACGCAGAAGAGTTCGCGCGCCCTGTCTGCTTTGCCCTCCTCTCGGCCTCCGAGATGCTGTTCTACTGAGATTCAATCTAGGAGAAGACCACCATGACTTCCGAGAGAAACAACAACAAGAAGAAGTCCAGCCTCGGTCGCCGCAGCTTCCTACGAAAAGTAGGAACTGGCGCGGGCGTGGTAGCAGGTGCGGGCGCGATGGCGCCCTACATCTGGATCCCGCGTGCGAACGCCAGCACCAGCGCGTTCAACACGGTCAAGCACCTGATCTACGTGCGTCTCAGCGGCGGCTTCCGCTTCACGACGGCCTTCAACGGCGACGTCGCCGAGAAGTTCAACCCCTTTGGCCTCGCGTCCAATGTGGCATCAGGGACCGAGTGGGGTCCCTCTGCGCTCCTTGGCGGCAACTCCTGGTTGACCGACGAGCTGCGCGCCCTTGGCGTTCGCAGCGTCCCGGAGATGGCCAACCAGATGGCCGTCATCCCCTGCGTCGATCACGAGCCCTTCGCCGGCGGTGCTGATGGCAACCATCAGACCGGCCTTGAGCGCTACCTGACTGGCTACGTCGGCGGTGAGACCGGCCTGTTCACGATGATCAACTACGGCCTGCGTGCCCGCTATGAGCAGGCGCTGGAAGACGGCGTGATTATCCTGCCGGCGGTCATCATGGGTGACGCCGTGATGGGTCGTGGTGCCGGCAAGTACGCGCCGTACCGTCCGCCGGTTCTCCGCGGCGACGACCTCGACCGCTTCGGTTTCGACGTCGACTCTGTGGTGCCTTCCTGGGCGCGCGAACTCTCCAACAACCACGACGCCCGCTATCGCGCCGACGTCAACCTAGACCACTATCCGCGCATCGACGGCTACATTCAGAGCCGCGCGGCGACCAAGGCTTACGCGGACATCTTCGCTAGCGAAGCGCTCAAGATCGGCACGCCGAGCGACACGCTCTATGACGGCATCAGCAACAACGAGCTGGCGACCGTCTTTGGCAACTCTGGCACTGCGCGCAACCTGAGACTTGCCCTGCGTCTCTTCAAGTATGGCTGCCCCGCGGTCTACATGGATCAGGGCGGCTACGACTATCACTCTGGCGAGTTGATGGAGCTTCCTGATCGGCTCCTTGAGCTCAACCAGTTCATCGCAGGCCTCGAGTACGTGCTCAAGAAGATGAATCACGACGAAGAGGGCTACAACTACTGGGACAACACGATGGTCGTCTTCGGCAGCGAGTTCTCGCGCACCAGCTACGGTGGTCGCTTCAACTCCGCGAACGGGAGCGACCACAACAGCGACTGGGAGACACGCTGGATGTCGATGCCCTTCATGGGCGGGCCCGTCATCGGCGGCCGCTCGCGCGGCTCGACCAGCAAGAACACGCTGGAGGCGCAGGGCTTTTGGCCCTCGTACCGCTCCACCTTCAAGACCCTGATGGACGTGCTCGGCTGCGATCACGCCGAGTTCTTCGAGGCTGACGCCCCATTCGAGAACCTCTGGCTGCCCTAGCGTGCCCGGGTTGCGGTCCCCTGGACCGTGGCCGCGCTGGTTCTGCCTGACTTGCACGGAGAAAGTTATGTCCCGCCTGCGCCTCTACTCACTGCTTGTCCCCGCTGCCTGCCTTGCACTCGCTGCGTGCGAGCGTGACGACGGTCTCGATCCCGGCGAAATCGACTGGGAGTCCAAGCTTCCACCGACGGGCAATGCCAAAGAGGTACCGCCCTACGAAGGCGACAGTGAGATCGTCCAAGAAGCGCAGGACGAGTATCCGACCGGCCTCGACTTCCACCAGAAGGTGATCTGGCGGACCTGCACGCCCAATGAGGGCGTCTGCCACAACAGCAAAGAGTATCCAGACCTCCGAACCCCCGGCAGTTTCTCGTCGGCATTCGGTGCGGCGTGCAACGTGCAGCCGGGTGAATGGGAGGCGGTATTCGACGGCTGCGAGCGCCCGGGAGATCGCGTACGCCTCGACAACAATCAGTTCGGCTTTGGCGAGAGCGAGATCGCGTGGATCGAGTACATCGCGGCGCCACCGTCCGATGATTGCAATGCGCAGTACCCCGACGACTACGTGCCGACCTCGGAGTCACCCGGACTGCACATCAAGCTGCGCAAGGCGACCTCCGGAGATTCTCAGCAGACCTACGGACGGCTGTCCTTCACACGAACCTTCATCACAGACGGAGTCGTCCAAGACTCTGACTTCGCGAGCTATGAGGCGCTGTGGTGGGTTGCCGCGGACGATCCCCAGCAGATTGTCGGCCGCGTCTGCAACTACCAGACCGATGACATCAACGAGCTGCTTGAGGTCGGCATCGTACAAGGCGACATGAACCGCAATGGCGCCTTTGGCCTGGAGGAGCTCAACGAGCCCGACGTGCTGCTCCGTGCCGGCGAGCCAGAAGAGAGCTACCTGATCGCTCGCGTGCGCGGCAGCATGCGCGGCGCGGCGATCCCCGGCACGCCGATGCCACTGGCAAATCAGCCACTGAGCAACTCCGAGATGCTCGCGTTCTTCTGCCTCGTCGAGGGCTTTGACCCGGCCGATCCCATCGGACTGAGCGCCTACGTGGACTACAACTCGTGCTCGTACAGCGCCAACCCCGAGAACCTCGATCAGTACGGATCTGGTACGACGTGGACGGGCCGCGTGTCCAAGTTGATCCGCTACAACTGCGCGAGCTGCCACTCAGGCGAGGAGCCTGCCGCGGAGCTGAACCTCTTTGAAGGTGAGGTCGGGCTCGACGGCGTGTACCAGCGCCTGTTTGAGGCGTCCGCACAGGTGCCGACGCTCAACCTGATCGCTCCCAACGCACCGATGCAGAGCTACCTCTACCTCAAGCTGATCGGCCACGAGTCGATCGACGGAGCGCCGATGCCTTACAACCCGCTGACGGGTAAGGGCGCGCTTGCACCGGGCGAGATCGACGACATCCGAGGCTGGATCGAGGCGGGCGCTACGGCGGACTGATCGCCGGCGTCGTCCGGATGATCGCTTCGCGGGATCACGACCACCCCGTCGTGGACCAAGCCTGGGAGGACGCGAGACCCCCCAGGCTTTTCTGCGTCCCGATGCGCTTGTGGCCGCGTCACTGAAAGCCGCGAATCATCGCGACCAAGGCCGCGACGACTTCATCTTCGCCACGAAGGTCGGGGTTGGCCGCCATTCTCGGACTCATGCCCTGCGCCGCACCGCCCTCGACGATGACCTTGGCGATCTGATCGTCCTTGGCCTGAATCTGCCAGGCGCGATCTTTGAAGCTGCGCGGCGCGGGCGTCAGCCCGACGGCACTGGGGCCATCCCCAGCTCCGGTGGCACCGTGGCAGCTCGCGCAGCGCGTGGTCCAGATCTGCGCCGCCTTCTCCCTCGCCTCTTCGCTGGTCTTGGGTCGAGTCGAACAACCGAGCGAGCAGAGAAAAACCGCGGCCAGCCAGTGCGCAACACGATGATGCCATCCTCGAGTCGGCTTCGAGCTCCGTCCGTCGACGACGAGCCGCGGCGCGACGCGAGCGAACGCATCGCGCACCAAGGGGTCAAGTGACGCGGGCAAGCGTGTCTCGCGAGCACGTGGCATGGGCGGAGCATAGTCGGAGCCGCGGGAGACGACACCCAACTGTGACAGCGTGCCGCACCCGCGGGAGCCCGCTCACGTGCCCAGAAGCCGCATGCGGGCGCTCTCTCACAGGCGGGGCGCTCGTGGCCGCGTCCGATGGGATCCCGGAGGTGGTAGACCACGCCTAAGAGGACCGCCGATGAAGTTTCTGACCGGAGTTGACCTGCGACCGCACAGTGACGGCGCACTTCGTTACGCGGCGTGGCTCTGCGCTCAGATCCGCGCGCACGGCCAAGAGCCGCAGCTGCTCGGGCGCCACGTCGTCGAGAGCGCCAAGCTCCGCTCCCTTGCCGATCCCGATCAGATCGCCGAGGTCGAGTTGGCCGCCAAAGCCGCGCTTGAGCTTGCTGCCTCCGACAGCGGAGCGCGAGCCCAGCACGCGCGACTTGAGCTTCGCTTTGATGAGGTGGCCGAGGTCAGCCTCAACGATCTGTGCGCCGAACACCCAGATGCCACCGCGCTCGTGATCGGACGTCGAGCCCGGGTCGCCGAAGAACCCATCGTTCGCCTTGGTGGCACGGCGCGCCGCCTGACGCGAAACCTCCCCGTCCCCGTGATCGTCACCGCGCCGGACCTCGACCCCGCGATGCTGGGCAAGGGTCCGATCATCCTGGCGACAGACCTTGATCAGGATGCGGAGGGCGCCGTCGCTTGGGCGCGCTCGCTCGCGAGTGCGATGCATCGCGAGCTGGTGCTCGTGCACGTCGTGTCGATGCCCGACGCTTGGGAGTCCTACTACAGCGAGTCGGTCGCGCTCGACATGGCGGCGCGCTCGCTGCAGGCGGAGTCCGAGCGCGAGCTCGAGCGTTGGGCCGGACAGCACGCCTTCCAGGGCCACAAGGCCGTCGTGCGTCAGGGTCCGGTGGTCGGCACCCTCCGAGTGCTCGCGGTCGAACTTGAGTCGCCGCTTGTCGTCCTCGGCTCGCGCCGTCTGTCGCTGCTCGCCCGCATCTTCAATACCAGCGTTGGCACCGAGCTCGCCGCAGTCAGCGACATCCCTGTCGCGCTGGTACCCCCGGCACACAGCGAGTAGGCGCGAAACGAGCGCTCAACGCCAGAAGGCGTGGCCGATGCAGCATCGGTCACGCCTTTCGCGATCGTGGGCGCCGGCCCCAGCGCAGCTCGTACGACCGGCGCTGGCGTATCGTCCCCTAGCCGACCGGCGGCGGGAGGTCCTCCTGGCAGACGCCGAGCTCAAGGATGGTGTAGAGCAGCACCAGCTCTTGGGGCGTGAGGCCGACGTAGTTCTCAAACTCCGCGGCGTGGTAGCTGGTGAACTGGATCTTTCCGCAGCCGTACTGGCCCGAGACGGTCAGCGGGACCGTTGCGTTGTCGATCGGCGCCGTGCCACCCGGTCCTTCCAGCCACACCTTGTGGCCGACGTTGACGCTTCCACCCATTCCGTCGTCGACGAAGACCGCGAGGATGGTTTGGATGCCGGACCAGTTGTCCACGGTCAACACCTGCGCGGGGTCGAGATCTACGAGCCCCAGAGTCGGATGCGCGGTGTCTCCGTCGTCATTGATCGGATTGATGTCGTTGAGGTAGCCGGGCGGCCCGTCGGGGAGTGCGCGCAGCCAGTCGCGCAGACCCTCGTCCTTCACCTCGGCCAGCGAGTCATACGATCCCAGGTCCGCATCACCAAAGCTCATCGCGAACTCCTGGTACTGCGGGAAAATGTGGCGGAACCACTCGTTGGACCAGTCGGCCACGTACCAGCGACCGCCGGCGGCGACCCATTCGCGAATGTTGAGCTGGACCTGAGGATCGGTCGACAGGCTCTCCCAACTGCTCGAGGTGCAAGGCACGAAGATGATGTGGTACTGCGCGAGCTTGGCAGGATCGGTGACGAGGTCCTCCATCGTCCCCTTCGAAGCAAAGCCCTCAGACGTCGGGTCATTGCCGTTGTCGTAGAGATCAAAGGTCTCCGTCCCGGGAACGAGGCGCTCCTCGAAGTTGGCGATATCGGTGTCGCCGAGGCCCATCTTGCCCAGGGCGTCCTCAATGCGGTCGTAGCTGCCGTTGGCGACCGCGATCTTGGGGATGTAGAGCCCCGCTCCTGGATTCCACTCACCCGGCAGGTCGGTCAGGTCTGCACCCAGTGCGGTCACGCCGGCGCCAACGCTGATTTGGGTGACCCGCATGAACTGTCCTTTGCGAACGACGAGGTACTGATTGTCGCCCTCGCACGCCGACAGCGAGAACTGCCCGTCGACGGTGGTCTCGGTGAACTTCTCGCCCGGCTGGAACTCGACGCAGGTATCGCAGTACACGCCATCAGGGATGCCTGCGGGCGGTGAGCCCTGGAGGTAGACGAGCGCACTGTCGATCGGGATGAGGCCGTTGGGCGCGTGCACGGTGCCGGTGAGCGTGGCGGCGACGCAGTCGCCGTCGCCATCGCCATCACCATCACCATCGCCATCGCCATCGCCATCGCCGTCGCCGTCACCATCGCCGTCACCGTCACCGTCGCCGTCGCCATCGCCGATGCCTTCGTCGACGCCGGCATCGCTGTTGCTTTTCCCGTCATCGCCGCAACCGATGGTCGCGGCGCTCATCGCGAGCAGTGCGAGCAATGCAATCGACGACGCGCTGCGGCCAAGCGCACAATACGATTCAGTTCGACGTACCATCACAATGCGATCCTGCCACGCGGCACTTTCAAACGCATCGGAAGGCACGCGACAAAACGAACAGCTACGCTCCCGATCGTGAGCATGCAGCAACATCGGCCAAGCGGTCGCAGCCCCGGCACCCAAGCCGCGGAGAACTCGCTGACCGCCACGCCAAACACCGGCGAATCGCCGGGGCGGGCCGATGGTTCTCCGCCGCGTGCGGCTGCGAGCGTAGCGGCGCTCGCTCATCAGGCGGCGAATAACGCAGGGCAGGACGGCTACCTCGATCCTGTGTCTGGCCTGTTTGTGATGACGAGCGGCGCGCTACTCCGACGCGGACACTGCTGCGGCAAGGGTTGCCGTCACTGCCCCTATCCGCCGGTCGAGCAGCGCCGGGCGGGCAGGCCCGGGGCGTAGCGGAACGACCGCGCACGGCCCGAACTCGGCGCTCGCGTGAGGCCGCCACGCGTAGACACCTACGGACGCCGACTGCGCGCGCGTCGTTGTGATCTTCGCGATCTCATGCAAGATGCCCCGGCACAATGCTCGCGCCCGGACTCCACACGCTCGACGCCAACATCTACGTGCACTTCATGGACGCCGCCCGACCGCGCCCAACCGCGATCTTCCAAGCGGGCATCCACGGCGACGAGATCGCGGGCGTGCACGCGCTCGAAGAGCTCTTGGAAGCTCGGCTCGCGCCGACAAACGGCAGACTCATCGTCATCCCGGTCATGAACCCACCGGCGTACCGCAATCGCACGCGAGCGGCCCCCGGAGGTCTCGACCTCAATCGCTGCTTTCCTGGGGATCCCAACGGAGAGCAGCGCGAGACTCGGCTCGCCCATGCCTTTATGGAGATGATCCGTGGCGAGTCACCCGATCTGCTCGTCACGCTGCACGAGAGCAACAAGCGATACGATCCGGAGGTCCGCCCCTCCTTTGGCCAAACGATCGTCTATGGCGTCGACGTGATGCCCCAGATCGTCGGTCGCGTCGTCGACCGCCTCAATGAGGAAGTCGCGGACGCATCCGAACACTGGGCGCCGTTGCACTACCCGGTGGCGACCTCGTCGACCGAGGTTCTCGTCGACGCGATCGGCTGCGTCGGCCTGTGCATCGAGACCTGGATGGGCTTTGGCTTGGAGCGCCGGACCCAGATGCAGCGCCGCGTCGTCGAGCTCCTGCTCGCCGACGTCGGGGTCGTGGTGCAGTAGGCGACGCTCGCCCTAGCCGCGCTCGCGGACGGGCGCGAGGTTGGCCGCCTTGCCACAGCGCGAGCAGACGGAGTCCGCAAACGCGATCTGCGACAGCCCACCGATGAGCATGATCAGGATCGTGCCCACGACCGGCGCGAGGAAGAGCATCAACACCGTGGTCAACGAGAAACAGCCAAGCGTGACCGCGGCCGCAAGGATCGCGACGGGCATGCCCACGGACTTGAGCAGCGGGTTTGGTCCCTCGACGGTCCCGGTGGCCTGGCAGTGTGGGCAGCGATCGTAGGCGGACATGGAGGTACTCGCGGACCGGTGAGGGCTCACCGAGTCGGTGGGGTGAAGTACCGCGCAACCGGCCCCCTTGGCAAGACATCGGGGGTGAGCTTGGTCGCCTGAAGGCCGCGACAATGCGCCGCAGGCGTTCTCTGCGCGAGTCCAGGGACGTATCTGCGAGATCTCGCCTGGCCCCACGGCGCGCGGGAACTCCGAGCCCTTGGCCACCGACCCCGAAGCCGCGGGCCGGGCCTCGGGGTGCGGGCATGTCCCCACGCTTGAGCCGCGCGGTCGCGACCAGGCCAAGTCCCGACGGCCACGGCAAGGGGCCACGGACCTGCGGGCGTTGCCGGCTGAGCCGGCTTAGTTCACCGCGCGGCCGGTGTGGCGCGTGAGCGCGTCACCCAGCCCGAAGGTCAGCCAGAGCGAGACCATCGCAAAGCAGGCCGCACCGACGAAGGATGCCTGCGGCGCGATGTACTCGAACATCAAGCCAGCGACGACCGGGCCCGATACCCGGGCCAACGCGCTCGTGCTCTCGCGCAGGCCCATGTTCGTGCCTTGCTCGTCGCGTGAGGAGACGATCGAGACCAGGGTGCTAAAGCTCGGCATCGACAGGCCATTGCCAAGTGCGAGGAGGACCGCGCTGAGCAAGATGCCGGAGAGCAAGAACACGCCCATCGAACCTTGGCGTGGACCCTCGATGAGCGCGGCGATGTCGGGCCCGAACGCGATGAGGAGCATCGCAGCCGCCAGCGCGCCAATGCCCAAACGCAGCGCACCCACCGATCCAAGTCGATTGCTCAGCCTACCGACGAGGACGCCCTGTACGACCGCCGAGTTGGCGCCCATGAAGGTCAAGAAGTAGCCGGTCTCGGTCGACCCCCACGCGAAGCGGCGCTTGGTGTACAGGGCGAAGGTCGCCTCCATCGCCGCGAAGGCCATGAAGAAGAGAAAGTTGGACGACAAGATCCACCCCATGGCCTGTCCGCGCGTGCGCGAGAGCGCTTCCCACAGCCGCACGCGCGGTCCTCGATTCGCCTCGCCGGCCGCACGCTCGCCCGCGGAGCGGGTCTCGGGCAGCCATACCAGCGCCATCAAGAAGTTGAGCGCGCTGAGACCCGATGCCACAAAGAAGGGAAGCGTGGGGTTTTGCGGCGTCGAGAGCAGGCCGCCGATTGCGGGACCGAAGATGAAGCCCATCCCAATCGCGGCGCCCATCAGGCCCATGTATTTGGAGCGAGCGTGGACCGGCACGATGTCGGCGACGCAGGCCTGAGCGGTCGAGACGTTGGCCTTCGACGCCCCGGAGACCAGGCGTGCGAGGAACACCATCCACAAGACGCCTGCGAAGCCGAGCACGAGGGACGCCACCGCCGAGCCCGCGACGGAGATCAGCATCACCGGCCGCCGCCCATACTTGTCGGACAGACGACCAAGCACAGGCGCCATCGCGAACTGGGCCAGCGAAAACGCGGTGGCCAACAAGCTCACTGCGGTCTCGGACGCGTTGAGCGACTCCGCGTAATACGGGAGCACGGGCAAGATGATCCCGAAGCTCGCAAGATCGAGGAACAAGGTCAGCGCGACCGTCCAGAGGATCTTGCGCTCGGTCGCGGTGGGCTGAAATGCCGGAGGCGGCGTGTCAGCCGAGCCACTCGTGCCAGGGGAGGTGTTCGAGTCGCTCACTTGAGTCTGCCGGGCACCCGTCGCCCTCGTGCTGCGAGGTCCGGCGAATTGTGCCGCGGGAGTGTAGCGCAAGGCCACCAATCGCCAGCGGTCGTGGCTGCTCAAGTTTGGGGACCGGTTTTTGCCCTAATCGACAGCCTACGAGCGCCCCGAAATCGGGCGCCTTACCCGTCTCGCAAGTCGCCTCGGCGATGGCACGCCACGGACTGGGCAACGCCTGCCCCGCATCACGACGGTTCAATATCGACCCGCTCGCCTTCGAGCAGGGCGACGACCTGTGCCCGCATCAGCTCGGCGGTCGGCATTCCCGCGCATGGTTGAGCGACACTCACCGACAGGCGTCGACGACGTGCCGACTTCAACCAGAGCCCCCATCGCTGGGAGTGCTTCGACCAAATACTGCCCCAAAGACCGTCCAACGCGACTGGCACAACCGGGA
>CAZVEM010000164.1:0-13194 GCA_964626165.1 uncultured Nannocystaceae bacterium | reverse complement strand
CAAGGCCGTTCTCGACCGAATCCACAAAACGAACGCGATCGTTGCGGCGCTGCACCAAGAGCACGGCCATCAACGCGCTGCGAACGATGGCACCGCGAAAGCCTCGGGCCTCCATCACGACCGCGACGCGCTCGCAGTGCTGCACGAGGTGCTCGACAAGATCCATGTACTCCTTGCGTTGCACCTCGCTCAGCGGCGGCAGATCGGCGGGCATCACCGCCAGATAGCGGATGAGCTTGCCCTCGCGCTCATGGGCGGCCGCGACGGCACTTCGTACGGCTGCGAAGTCTTCGACCGTCGCGTCGCCCCACAGGACGCAGAAGAAGCCATCAACGTGAATGTGCCGAGCGGCCATGTCGTCGCGCAACCTAGCACTTGCCAAGTCGCAAGCGAGCAATCTTTCAAGAAATTCCGCTTGCCCGATAACGCCCACAGCGTGCTCCACACGACCACTAGGGCGCAATTTGCGATGTGGGTGAACGCGCGATGCGAACACCGCCGCCCCTGCCATACCGCGTGTTGCAGCACGGCACTGGGGCGGATTCGCCCCAATCCGATCCGACGAAACGCTCGATGTCGAGCGATATCCAACGCTCGCAACCACGTGCAACGCAGCGCCGCCACAATCTGGGCTCGAAGCAGATGCCGAGCGATGCTCAGTAATCGATGCGATGGGCGATCCGCGGCGCGGGCGGAACGAGTCGCAGGCACCTACATCCAAGCGCCCCGGGGAGACAATCGCGCTTGCCGCAGCGCGCGCTCTGTGCGTGGTAGGCTGCATCCAATGCGGTCCCGGGTGCGTCACCTGCTACGTCGTGTCTTCGTCTTCGCGAGCGCAAGCGAGCGCGAGCAGGGTGCGTCGCGATATCGCACCACACCCGACCGAGCGGTGCTCGCTCTTGCACTTGGATCCTGTGCCCCGCTCAGCATCGCGTGTCACGCCGGCGACAGCACCGCGCCGACATCTTCGCCCTCCCCGCTCCTTGGCCAACCAGCACCCGCAATCGATGGTCGAGCACTCGACGGCAACGCGCTGGATTCGGCCGCATTGCGAGGCAAACCGATCGTCGTCGAGTTCTTCGCGGAGTACTGCGCTCCGTGCCGGGAATCGTTGCCCGCGGTGGTGCGCGTCCACGCGCGACAGCAAGGCGACGTCGCCTTCATTGGGATCTCGCTCGATGAGTACGCATCTGCGGCCCAGTCGATGGCGACGACCTACGGTCTCGCCTTTCCGGTGATTCACGACAGCGGCAAGCTCCGAGGTCGATTTCGCGTCAACATGCTTCCAGCGACCTTCGTCATCGATGCTCAGGGCAACGTGGCGTGGGCGCACGTCGGGGCCTCGAGTGACCTTGAGAAAGACCTTCAGTCGGTCCTTCGCTCGCTGAAGTCGTGAGCGAGGGCACCGCGTCCCGAGCGAGCGCGTCGGTACTGCAGCGAGCACGTCTCGAGCGAGCGCGGCGGCACAGCAGCGAGCGCGGCGGCGGCCGCCTCAAGACTGGCCCCCAGGTCGCGGCTTTGCAGTCAGTGAAAGCGCAGCGGGAGTTGCCGAGCCGCAAACCAGGCCTGCGCGTCAAGCCGTTTTCGACCTGGCGACTGTAGCTGTGACAGCATCACGTTCCCTGACGCGCACGCAACCAAGGCCCCCTCCGCTCCAACCACACGCACACGACCAGGGGGAACGACTTCGTCCGAGCGCGTCCCCTCGCCGGACGGCACAACCCGCGAGCCAAAGACCTTGATCGCGTCCTCGCTGCCGTCCGCGCGCGTCATAGCGCCCGGCCAAGGACTCATGCCGCGGATCTGATCGTGAACCCGCGTCGCCGGCTGACTCCAATCGATCCAGCCCTCCTCTTTGCGGAGCTTCTCGGCATAGGTCACGCCAAGCTCCGATTGTGGTTGCGCGGGCTCCACCGCTGGAAATCGCTGAAGAAAGCCGCCGAGGACCTCGCCGCCCAAGTTCGCGAGACGTTCGAAGAGCTCGCCTGAGGTCTCATTCGCGCCGATCTCGGTCTTGCTCGTCAGGTACACCGCGCCGGTATCCAGCCCTTCGTCCATCTGCATCAGACAAACGCCCGAATGTGAATCGCCTGCAAGTACCGCCCTCTGAATCGGCGCCGCACCACGCCAGCGCGGAAGCAACGAAGCGTGCACGTTGAGGCATCCGTACTTGGGCGCGTGGAGGATGTCGAGCGGCAAGATCCGACCGTATGCAACGACGACGACGAGGTCGAGCGCAAGCTCGGCGATCAGACGCGCCACCGCCCCGTCGCGCACTTTGGTTGGCTGCTCGACGCGCGCGCCGAGCTCTTTCGCGGCCTGCTTGACCGCCGACTCGTGTAGTTGCTGACCTCGACCCGCCGGCCGATCGGGTTGAGTGAACACCACCGCTAAGTCGGTGTGCGTTGCAGTCGCCCGCAGCGACGGCACCGCGAAGTCGGGCGATCCCATGAATCCGGTTCGAAGCTTCATTTGCTGATGATCCTGCTCTGTGATCTCGCCGTTTCGTCCGGCCGGGTTCGTTCTCACTTTTTCGAACTGCTGGCTGCGAACTGCTGGTTTCGAACTGCCGGCTTGGAACTGCCGCCTTCGTGCTGCCGGCTTCGAACTGCCGTCTTTGTGCTGCCGGCTTCGAACTGCCGTCTTCGTGCTGCGGGATTCGATCTGGCCTTGTCGTACTTGCGTGTCATTCGAGCCCCAGCGCTCGGACTCTGCCTTCTGGGCCGTAGGCCGTGCCAGCCGCGATGCGTGAGACGCAGCGAAGGGCCGGGAAGGGCCGGAGTCGGGGTCACCTGCGGCGCGTTGGCTCGGCCCCGCTCAGCCGCCACGCTCTGGGCCCGGCGCGCGGCTCTCTGGTCCTCGACCGGCTCTGCGCCGCTCAGCACCCTCCCCACTGGCCGGAGGCTCGGGATCGACAAGATGCGCCAGGTAGGCGCTGCGGAGCGCGTCATCCACCAAGATGTCGCGTGCCTCATCGAGCGCGTCACGAAGCTCGGCGAGTTCTCGTGCTCGGTCCGACAACGTCCGAAGCTCCAACGCCTGATCCTCGAAGGTCGCCTTGAGCATCCCGTGGGCGCGGCGGACCTCACTACCAACGGCATCTCGAGTGAGTCCAAGCAGCTGGAAGTAGTCGCCCTCTCTGGCGATCCGGAGGCGGTCGACGATGCGCTCGCTGTCGACCGACGCAGGGTCCATGGAAGGTGTGCTGGCGGTCGCTTCCAACCACTCGACCTCACCGATCACCCAGAGCGCGTAGGCAAAGCCGTAGATCGTCTGCGCGTCCCAGGAGGGCGTCGCAGCGAGCTCATCGAGCGCGCGCCGGCCCGTCATCGCCGCGAGCATCTCCTGGCAACCCTTGCCCGCGAGAGCCGCGGCAGTTCGCTGTGCGCGAGCGCCATCGCTGCCTCCCGTGACGGTCGCCCAGACTCGGCGGATCGCGACGCCGTCGTTCCCGTGGCCGACGATGCGCGGGCACGGGCGCTGGCCGGCCAACCATGCGCTGCTCCGACTCGTGTCCAGGTACTCGATGCATGCGCGGACGAGCAACTCTGCCATCGTCGTTCTCAGACCGATCGGCTCATCACGCAGCTCGCCGGGTCGCGTGCGCCAGCGTGCATCCTCCCAGAGCAGGCAGCGAGCGACGCAGTCTTCAAGGTGCCGCTCGATCTGCTCGCCGAGTTCTCGCGGCTTAAGAAAACCCGCCTCAAGCAACAGCTTGCCGGCACGCCGTGTCTCCTTGTTGGCGAGTCGCCGAGCGGTTTCCCACTGCGACGGTGTCAGTACGCCACGAGTCACGAGGCCATCGACGAATCGATCGCCTTCCGCGGTGCTCTGGACAAAGTGAAGGTTTCCCTCGCGGAACCACAACACCTTCTCTGCGCGTCCGTGCGCGAGCTCAAGGGCGCCGGTGTACGCGTCGATGTGGAGCGACCAAAGCAGCTGGGGCAGCGACTGCTCCTTGAGCGTTCCCGACGCACCCGCAGGGCTCGCAGCCCCGCTCGCCACCCGGCGCGCGACCCCGAGTCCAAGGCGGTCGCGCGCCTCCTCCCTCGACAGCTCGCCGCTTGGGACGGCGCGCAGCGAACGAACCGCGCGCAAAGGCAAGTCATCGCCCTCGCGCTCTCGGGGGTCGGAGCGCTCGCCTTGACGGTTCGTCGACCGCGTCATCTCCCCGGTCTTCTCTTCGCGATCGGCACGCGGCTCGAACTCGACCTCGGTCCGGTCGACATCTTCGCCGTCCTTCACTGCGCGCGGTCCAAGTGCGCGGGGATCCGTGACCTCATCGTCGAGTGGCGGGGGACGCCCTGCGCTCACGCGTTCAACGTCGTGCAGCCGCGGCACCGCTCGCAGCTCTCTGCCGCCGATTCGGGTGACCGGCTCGACGGTGATCTCGTCCTCGTCCGGCAGATCGCCCAGCGCGGCGTCGAGGTCTTCATCGAAGGCATCGACAAGTCGGTCATCCCCGATCGCATCAAGATCGTCGGCCCCCGCACCAGCTCGGCCTGCGCCAAGCGATCGGAGCTCGCTGCGTCTGGGGTCTCGTGTCTGCGACCACGCGGACTCAGATCGCCCTGCACGTGACGCGGGGTCGAGGAACCCGGCATCACTGTCGTCGTCGTCAAACTCGGCCTGCGGGGTGGCATCGCGTCCGTCCCTCTCGATCATGCCGGTCTGATGTCGCGATCGGTCGTCGCGAAAGCCTCGCACACCATCCTCGTAGGGATCGAGATCAATGGCCGAAATATCGCTGGGATCCTGGCCGCCCGCGGGCCCTTCTCCGTCGCGCGCGCGCAGCCGGGCCTCGAGACGATCGAGCGTTCGATGGAGCTGGCCCATCGCGGGATCGCCAGAGTCATCCGCGCTCGTGCGCGGCTGCGTGCGAAAGCTACCGGTCACCTCCTGCCGCCCCGAGCCTCGGCTGGCAACGTTGGTCGTCGCGAGCGCGGCACTGCGATCGCTGGGTACCCCGCGCGGTGCCTCCGGGTCCCGTCGTGCGGGTCGTTCGCGACTCGCTGCCGAATCGGCTAGCTCCGCAGCGCCAAGCCTCTCCGGACGTTGAGGGCCCGTCGGTCGACCGCTCCGGTCGACCGGGGTTGTCCACTCCAGACCGCGATCGGCGGCATCCGTGGGCAATCGCTGGGGGCCGGAGGTTGAGCTGAGCCGCCGTGTCGCATGGCGAGCTCCCGACCCGAGCGGTCCCGAGCCTGTACCACCCGTACCGGTACCCGTTCGAGTCCCATGGCTCGCCGAGAGTTCAGAGCCCGAGCGATCTTGGGGCGACTTTGACCGCTCCGTGCGAGAGACGTGGGTCCCCCCACGCCCAGCGCCTCTCATCGGCACATCCTCGGATCGATCGATGTCGGCAGGGTCCGCGTGGGGTCCTCGATCGCGCTCTCGTGTGCCTGACGATTCGCCGCCGCGTGCCGACTCACCTCCACCGACTGGGCCGGCGAACTCACGTAGCGCCTGCGCAAGCGTGTCTGCGTCGACGGGTTCCTCGACGAAGTGGTCGGCCCCGAGATCGAGGACGTCGGCCAAACTGCCCAAGTCGCCGCCGAGGCGTCCCACCAAGATCACCGGAATCGCGGCACCGGCTCGCGTGCGTCGAAGGCCCGCGAGCACCAGCCCGGAGTCGAGATCCGCGGTGCAAAGCAAGAGCGCGCGCAGCGACTCGCTCGAACGCACCCGCCGATTGAGCTCGCGGGCATCGAGCAGGTTTGCGTCATAGCCGAGCTGCAGCACCGCGCGCAGGAGGCCCGAGCGCCGCGTCGCATCGCCGACGATCACGACTTCGGAAGCCACGTGGGTGGGAGTCTACCGCGGCCCGACGGCGGCACAACCCGAGGTCTGCGCAAGCGCCACGTAGGCCAGCGCGATTCGCTACGGAGGCGGTGTCGCTTGCGGCCCGCACCGACGCGGAGGCGCCGTCGCGCTTCATCGCGAACGGGACACGCCCCCTAGGCGACAGCCGCAGCGACGCGGGAGCCAGACTGCGGCAGCCACACGCGAAAACGCGTGCCTGAACCGGGCGTACTGGATGCCCCGATGCCGCCTCCCCGGCGGCCGACGATCTCGGCAACGTCGGACAGACCCAAGCCGCTACCGCCGCGAATGGCAGTCCCAAGCGTCACATCGTCAAGTGTGACGCGACCAATGTCGATCGAAGTGTCCACGGCCCTGGTCCGCCTCTTGGTCGTAAACTCAAGATCGAAGACACGTCGCAGCACGTCTGCCTCCATACCGATGCCGCGATCTTCGACCTCAAGCACGACCCAACTGGCCAGGGCCTCCGTCCTGTCCGAGGCAGGCGCACGGCGAACACCAAGCCCGTCCCCGGGATCAGAGTCCCGACAGATTCGCGTCCGCACCGTGATCTCTCGCAGCCCGTCGTCGGCGATCAGGTTGGAGCCAGACACGCTCGCGCTCTCTTGTGCGCGAAGTTCGGTCAGCGCATCCGCCCCATTGATAACGAGGTTGAGCACCACCTGCTCCAGCTCGTGCGGCGCACACCGAACCAAGGCGTCAGGAGCATCGAGATCGAACCTGATCCGCGTACCAAGTGGCATCAGCGCGGCATACACTCGCTGTGCCTCCTCAAGCTGTCGGTCGACCTCGATATCGAGGATATCGGTTGAACGCCCGACCGAGAAGCTCACGAGGCTCTTCGTCAGCTGCGCGGCCCGCCGAGCGAGCGAGAGCGCGACGCCGAGTTCATCGCGTGTTTCCTCGTCCGTCACCCGTTTCTCGGCCTGCCGTATCGCGCCCATCATTCCCGTCAGCACGTTGCTAAAGTCGTGCGCGACCGAGCCTGCGAGTCTCCCGAGCGCATCCAGTCGGCGAGTCCGCGCCAGGCTCCGTTCCAGGCCAACACGCGCGACGCTCTCGTCCATCAACGCCTCCAAGGCAGCGTCGAGATCGCCTGCTTTTCGGCGCTCCTCGACCACCGCGTCACGGAGCAAGGTCGCCAGCCAGTCGACCATCGCAGCAAAGAGGAGCGTCGCGGTGATCAATGTGCCGATCGAGGGCCCGTTCGTCACAGAGAGCGCCTGGCCATCGGGGTCGATGCGCGCCGTGTCGACATAGGCCCCGACCGACATCGCGGCGACAAGCGCGGCGGTGGCAATCCACAATGCAGCGCGACGCACGACGAGCGCCGCGATCAGCATCGGCACACCGATGAGCATCAGCGAGTCCACCTGCATGGTGAGACCACCGACAAACATCAGCGGAACCCAAGCCGCGACGAAGTACGCCAAGATCAGCACCGCAGCGAGCTCGATTCGGTTTCGCCACGCCGCGATGATCGCCGCCAGCGCTGTTGGCACGGCACAGGAGTTCACGACCAGTTCGAGCGCGACTGGATCACTCCAAGAGAAGGTCCCGCTAAGGACGACCTGGGCTCCACGCGGAACCGACAACCCCCCGACGCAAAGCACCACAGCCGAAAATGCCAGGAACGGACGACGAAGCTTGGGCGCCAAGACATCGAACGCTCGCGGCGACGCGTCTGGCGGTGGGTTCGACGTCATGCGGGAGTCCTGGGACCGTTTCGTGAGGCGTATGCGGAGGCAGAGACGTCAATGCGGCGCACGATCTGCCAGGGATACGGAGAGGCAGCACAATCAACAAGCGCGACGCGAACACCCAACCCAACTGGGTGTGCGGTGAATGTACAGCGTCTCAGCTGGAGAGAGGAAGTGTCGCCAGCCAGGCACACGTTGTCGCACCACACCGAGTCGAACGAAAGCCACGAAGTTCAACGCCACGATGTCCTCCCTGGGCGCAAGCGCGTGACCATTCGCGGTGACGATCCGTCATGAGCGCAAGGACCCCTACGAAAGCGGCGTGTGAACGAAAGGCGGTGCGTGGCTCGCGACGGCTTGGTCGCCTGGACACACCGACGCGCGATCGGTGCGCGAGACAGATCCTCGCCCGGCTCAAAAGACCTCTCGTGCGCAGCGACCGGCGCTCTCCGCGGTGACTCCCCGGCGGCCATCACAGCATCGCCTGCGGGTCCACGTCGATAATCGCCATTGTCATCTGCTCGCCGGACCCCTCGCTGCCCAGGCGCGGCCGAATCCACCGCAAGATCCGGCGCAGCTGGCGACGATCCGTACTTCGCAAGAGTGCGTGATAACGGGTCTTGCCGTTGACGCGCTCCAACGGCGCGGGGGCCGGGCCGAGCAGGCTCAAACTGTGACCGTCGATCAGCTCGGCGCGTGCCGATTCTATCGCAACTCGCAGCCGGTCCGAAAGCTGCGTGATGCGGGATTTGACCGCAGCGGGATTGGCCCCGCTGACGCGGAGCAACGCAAGCGAGCCAAACGGCGGATTGCCCAGTTCTTTCCTCATGCCCAACTCGCGCGTTGCGAACATCGAGTAATCATGAGCTGCGGCAGCAAGCAGCGCGGGATGCTCCACCGACCAGCTCTGCACCATCACCCTGCCGGGCAAATCGGCACGACCTGCCCGGCCTGCGACCTGGCTGATGAGCTGAAAGGTGCGTTCGCTCGCTCTCGGATCGGGCATGCCAAGCCCGTGATCCCCCTGCAAGATGCCGACCAGAGTGACCTGGGGGAAGTCGTGCCCTTTTGCCAGCATCTGGGTGCCGATCAGGAGATCGGCCTCACCCTGTCGAAATCGATCCAGCGTCTCGACTAATCGCTGTCCGCGACTGGTATCGCGATCCAAGCGGAGGATTCGAATGCCAGGCAAGTCTTGCTGCAACGCGAGTTCCACACGCTCGGTTCCCGCGCCGCCATGGGACAGCTCTTGCGATTGGCACGTGGGACAACGCGATGGCAGCGCCTCGATACGCCCGCACAGATGGCAGAGCAGTCGGTTCCGCGCCATGTGATAGGTCATCGACGGCGCGCTGCAGTCGGCACACTGAATCATGCTGCCACAGCTCTTGCACATCACCGCGGGCGAAAAGCCGCGCCGATTGAGAAAGAGGATGACCTGCTGAGATGCTGCGACGGTCTCGACGATCGCATCGCGCAGGCGTGCGCAGAGCAATGTCTCCGCATGGGGTCGGTGCACCGATAGATCGATCAGCTCAACCTCCGGCATGGGCCGGCCCAGCGGCCGCTCGGTGAGCTCAAGCAGCTCATGCATGCCCTCGCGGGCGCGATAGTAGGTGTCGAGCGATGGGGTACCCGACCCCATCACGACGAGCAAGCCAGCGTTGCGCGCCCGCACCAGCGCGACGTCGCGCGCGTGATAGCGAACTCCATCCTCCTGCTTGAACGAGCCGTCGTGCTCCTCGTCGACGACAATGATCGCAAGTCTGGGGACGGGTGCGAACACGGCAGAACGGGCCCCGATCACGATCGGGCGCTTGCCAGCGCGAATCTCCTCCCAGGCCTCCGCGCGACGCGAAGGCGACAGTCCGCTGTGCAACACCGTGACGTCATCGCCAAAGCGGCCGCGGAAGCGGTCGGCGAGTTGAGGCGTGAGCGCGATTTCAGGCACGAGAACAATCGCTCCGCCCCCACGACTGCGGGCATCGGCAATGAGCTGGAGATACACCTCGGTCTTGCCGCTTCCCGTCACGCCAAACAGCAAGGCGCTATGGAAAACTGACGCGCGCAGCCGAGGCAGCAGCGACACAAGTGCCTTTGCCTGATCTCGCGTCGCGACCTGCGGTGCGCTGCTTTGGACCTGGCGCCCGTGAAATGGATCGAGTCGGCGCGCGCGATGTTCGGTCTCCACGAGACCAGCCTCGTGCAGCTCGCGGACGAGCTTGCTGGCATCACGAAACTCGGCGCGGAGCTCGGCGAGCGCAACGAAGTCCTCGCCGTGCGTCTCCAGTGATGCCAACAGCGCTCGCTTCTTCTTGCTCCTGCCCAGCAGCAGACCCAGCGCCGGCTCGTCGGAAGGGGCGCGCAGGCGAACCGTACGACGCACCCATTCCTCGGTCTTTTCGAGGCTCTCTGGCGGATCGGTGCGTTCGATGAGCCCCGCCTCGATCGCACGCGCGATCGTCCGGTACGGCTGGGCAAGTCCGGCCTTGCGATGCGCGAGGACGGCGGCCGTCCGCCCGGCCACCTGATGGTCACGCAGTGCCTCGCACAGTGCGAGTAGATGGGAATCGGGCTTGGCAGTGCGACCGCTTCGGCGCAGCACCAGCCCGCCCTGCGCGTCGAGCTGTGTGGCCTCCTGCAGATACTGCTGGCCCGCCGGTGTCAGTCGGAGGATCCGGGGGTCGTCGCCAAGAAGCGCCGATGGCAGCGCGGCTCGGACAACCTCGCCGATCGGCGCGAGATAGTGCTCCGAGATAAAGCGGCACAGCTCGATGAGATCGGACTGCATGGTCGGCGCCGCGACTGGATCGAGCACGTCGAGGATCGCTCGGAGCTTGATCTCTTTGTCGCTGCGGCCGGACTCGGGCCGCCGGGCCGAGCGGGTTGGCTGCGTCGGACGAGTATCGCCGTCGTGACCTTCGTCGACTGCCGCGCGTTCCTTGAGCCCCACGACGACGCCGATGAGCGCGCGCGCTCCGATCGGAACGAGTACGCGACAGCCCACTCCGAGCGCACTTGAGTCGCGTTCGACGAGGTAGTCGAGCTCGCGGTCAATCGAGACGGGAACCGCGACTGACACGACGCGCTGCGCCTCGATGCGGCTGCCTTCGTCAGTCATGGCGGACATCCCCCGCCTCGTTGACGCGCGCAATTGCTGCGGGCGCGTTAGTGCGGGAATCCGGCGGTCGCACGCGGCCGATGTTGGTGTTGCTTGGCCCAAGCCAGATCACGACGTCTCACCTCCGCGCGTAACCAGACCTCTTCGCAGGCCGCCGCGAGGATAGCGAATATCAGCGAGAGTCCGGCGGCGCGCCCAAGGACTCCGCGCCAGATCAGCTCGCCCGCCGTCGGCCCCGCCTCCAACAGCCGCACGGCATGCGGCAGATGGCGCACCGCGAGGACGCTCAGCAGCGCAAAGGCGAGTGCGACAGACACGGCACGGAACCGGGCCGGCACGCACAACTCGTCGACCGCGTCCGCGTGGACGCGTCTCGGCCCACGCTCGAGGGTCCATGCCAAGCGCGCCGCGAGCACAAGTGCACTTCCCAGCACCAGCACGATGGCTATGCGAGCGCCGCCGATGACCATGAGATCATGGTCGCCACCAAGGGCGGCCACGAACATCGTCGAGAACCATGCGCGAGCGAGTTCCCAAGTCCCCGGCCAGAGGCCAAGGCTCAGCGCTCCGATCAACAGGACGCGGCCCGGCCAGATTCGCCGCTTGACCCGTTGCGGTGGCCGTTGCTCCGATGCGCGCGGCGCGGGCATGTCGCTTGATACGTGCAGTGTGGGGATCGGACAAGAAACCAGCCACGCTGTGAGACGGCAGGCTTCATCCTCTGGGCCCCTGAGGCCCTTGGCCTGCGGCCGCCGCCCTTTGCAGTCCATTCGCCGCTAGCGACGGGTCGGTGCTGCCGACAGAACCGCGATCTCCTGGTATCGCTGGACGCTGGTGGGGCGCAGCTCAATCACCGAGATGCTCCCCTCTTGTACGTTGCCGACAAAGAGCCAGCCCAACTCCGGGGAGAAGCTCATCTCCTGTGGGCCTTCGCCAACAGAGACTTGCGCGATCACCTGAAAGGTCAGCAGATCAACGATGGCGACTGCCGCCTCGCCGTAGCAGCTCACCGCGGCGAGCGACTGCGCGCCGTCACCGACACTGCCGGCGAAGTCGATGACCTCAAGCGCATTGGGATACGAGCACAGCGGCACGCTATCGATCAGCACGACGTCCGGCTCGCCACCGTCTTCGGGCAGAGAGGTATCAAGCCGCAGGAGGGCCGCGGGCGCGCTTTGGACAACCAGGAGATCCGCGCCGATTGACGTCGAAGAAAATGCTGCGTCGCCAAGGACGGGACGCCCGCCTTGCGCTTCCAGGGGCGGGTTGGGCAGCGAAATCTCTGATCCCCCGACCCAGCGATCCACCCCCGACGCAACCCGGTAGGAGCGCACCGAGGAGGCGTAGCGATCCGCGGCATACACATAGGGTCGCGTGCAGGCATAGGAGCCGGCCGGCGCATCGAGGGCGGGATCGCAGGGGCGCTCCGCGAGTCCATAGCCGCCCGTCGGCACCTGGTCGTCCTCGACCAAGGTGAACGCGTTGTCACGATCGTCTCGCTTTTCAGGCAGCGCGCCGTCAAGCCCGATCAAGGTAAGGCGACTGTCCATGAAGTGGGCCATCCAGGCGTAGGGCTTGTCCCTTGACACGGTCAACTTCGCGGGATCGCGGCCGATGTCGGTGATCGCATGAGTGTCGTCGCACTCGCCACGCGTGTCTTGAGCACAGTCGATATCGATCTCACCGTTTCCATCGACGTGCACCGCAAACCAGGTCACGGCAAGGTCGAGACGCGAGGGGATCAGGACGCGAGCCTTCGTGGTTCCGCCAAGCGAAGGCATGGGCTGCAGCGCGATGTTGCCTCCGCCAAGTGCGAAGCGGCGCGTCGCATCCGCGGCGATAAAGACCGCGGGATCGCAGCGACGGCGCCCCGCACTGCCCTCTGGCACGCAGGCTTTCCCGTCCGACGAAGATGCCTGCCCACCTCCCAACTCGCCGCCGAGGGCGGCGCTTAGGCGCACGAGATCAATCGCGACCAGCGAGCTTCGTTCGCGCTCGCGATCCAAGTTTCCGTTGTCCGCGAGCAGCCAAGTTGAAGCCCCGATCACACGTACGCCCGTGGGTTGGCGCAGCTCATCGGCGGCCGGCCAGCCAGCGTTCTCGCACGCACCCAGTGCCAACATGGCCACACCGAGAAGCGCCGCGCACGAGACCGATCTTGGCGTGGAGCAGCGAAAGCTGCCGTCTTCGCAATACTCAATCGTTGTGGGGCGCGGCGCCACAGCCCCATCGTGGCACGAGTCGGGCCGATGTGTCAGCGATCTATCGGCGCAGCGGCCACGATTCCGGTTACCGTGCCCTTGATGGTGGTTCTGCGCGTCGCGGCCTCTTACCGCGCAGCGGAAGGGACCTCCCCAATCCGGGCATCGCTACGTGCGCAAGTGCGACGCCCTGGTGTCACAACAGCGGCGCGCTGCGGACCGGAAGCTCGGCCCACAGCTCCACATGAAGGCTCCATGTCAGCACCGTGACCGCCAACGCCAGCGCCAGGCGGAGCCATCGAGTCCATGCGTGCATTCCCAACTCGTCGGTGCCCAGGACTGCCGCCGT
>CAZVEM010000163.1:0-13203 GCA_964626165.1 uncultured Nannocystaceae bacterium | reverse complement strand
CAATGCAAGGTTGACAGTGCTTTCTGCGTACTCGATGGAATCATCTCCCAACCGCTGCGCATCGATGGAAAGTGCGCGCTCCAGGGCTTCCACCGCCGCCGGAAAATTTCCGCCGCCGTACAACACGAGTCCGTAATTGTTGAGGAGCACGGCCACGGTCGGGTGCGTTTCCCCGAACTTGCTTTCGGCGAGTTGGATTGCGGCTGCGTAGAAGGTGACTGCCGCGTCGTTGCGACCACGGCGGACCTCGAGGTTCCCGCGCGCAACAAGAATCGAAATTTCGCCGTTCGGATCGCTACTTGGCCTAGCACGACGCAGTTCAAGCGCGGACTCGAGGAGTTTTTCGGCCGAATCGAGCTCTCCGCGGGCCTGTGCGATCATCGCATCCGCAAACATCGTTCGCGCAGGGACGTCCCCCATCGCGCCGAGTGATTGCGCGACCTTGGCGTGGGTCAGCCAGATATCAGCTGCCTCGGCGTGTTCAAGCTCGGACCCGAAAAGAAACGCCAGCATCGCGGCGTGCTCCCCCGCGAGGTCTTCGCGTCGTGCTTTCCGAGCGGCGACGAATCCTTGCTGATGAGACGCGATCGCGGCAGACACATCCCCTAGCGCATGATGCGAGTATCCGATCGTGGCGCAGATGTCCGCCAGGGTACTCCACAGCGAGAACTCCTCCGCATCTGCCTTGATTGGGGCCAACATCGCAAGGGCGTCTTTCGGGCGCCCTGCGGCCTGCTGCACACGCGCCCGCGCGGCTCTTGAGCGCACGTCTCGTTCTCGTTCAATCAGCTCCGGGGGCAATTGATGCCTGACAAGCCCCAACGTCGTCGTGTCGGAGCACCGCTCGATCTCGGGCAGCGCCCCGACCAAGCGCAGAGCATTCTTCGCCGCGATGACGTCAGCACTCGAAAGCACCTCGGCCGTCGCCGCGAGTGCCGTCGAGCGCTCGCGAAGGCACGCCATCCGCTCGTCGAGGAGTGACTCCGACTGCTCATGGCGAACGTGCGTGGCCGTGCACGCATCCTTCCATGCGCTGCGCCATGCGCTCGAATAGTCATCGAGAGCCTTGAGCACAGCGTCCTGCTGGGCGACAGCGTATGGAAGTCCGGTGGCTGCGAGACCCGCACGGACCTTCGCGCGGGTCGACGAACTCCACGCTTCGATTGGCAGTGCGCTCGACTCATCACAAAGGTTCAGAGCGGGGGGCGCGATCGGGCGACTCACCAAAACAGATGCGACAACCGCGGCAGATATGGCCGCGAGCGCGCCGATCGACCACCATCGCGAACGAGGCGCTTCGAGACCCGCGAGTAGCTCGTTCATGTCACGAAAGCGCTGTGACGGCTCGCGGGACAGACCTCGCACCAGCGTTCGCCGAAGCCAAACCGGAGCCCGCACGGAAGGGGGCCAGCTCGGTGGGTCCCCCATCGTCACCGCTGCCATGATCTCTACGTAGCTACGGCCTCCAAATGGTCGGGCGCCACACAGCGCCTCCCAGAGAGCGACACAGAACGCGAACTGATCGCAGCGCGAATCGAGGGGCAGACCGAGGTGCTGCTCTGGCGCCATGTATGCCGGGGTGCCAGCGACGCCGCCCACGTCAACCGATCGCGAGGCATCCTCGCTGGCGAGGCGGCCGACGGCGGAAGTCGCTGCGAGCGGAGCATCCCTCTGGACCGCTCCCTCTTCGATGCGCGCGAGTCCGAAGTCCATGACTCGAACCCGGTCATCGGTTCCGACCATGACGTTGTCAGGCTTGAAGTCACGATGTATCAGCCCAGCTTCGTGTGCAGCATGAAGACCGGTTGCGGCCGCACGAAACTTGACGAGAATCTCGTCAAGCGAGCGCTTGCTTTTCAACCACTCGCGAAGGGTTTGTCCTGCGACGAACTCCATCGCCACAAAGACGCGCCCATGAAAGACGCCGACATCGTGCACCGCGACGACGTTGGGATGGCTGAGCTTGGCGAGTGCCTGCGCCTCACGGACGAGCCGTCCTCCTGCCGCGCTCAGCGAATCTGCACGCCCGAGCGCCACCCCCGTCAACAGCAACTTCACTGCTAGCTTGCGATCGAGATCCGGATCGTAGGCCGCATAGACGACGCCCATCGCGCCCGATCCAAGCTTGTCCAACACGACGTAGCGTGAGATGACATCGCCACGCACGAGCTGCTCGCCCAGCGAGCTTCGATGCCGAGGGGCCGCCGTAATTGGCGCCCCACTCGCCGCGTCCTCGCGTGCCAAGGTCGCGAGCTGTGCGGCCTCGACGTCTTGCACGCTCCAAGTTTGGTCTTCACTCCGGGGCGAGAGCGCGCCCCCATCGCGATCATCCTCCTGGCCTTGGGGACCGCGCGGCGCTGCGGGGGGTGGCCCGAGCGTCTCCTCGGTCGAAGCAGCAGGAGGTACGGGCGAAGACACTTTGGGCAGCTAAGCGTACCGCCCTCTATGCGCGACAAGCAACGCCGTTGCCTGCGCGCAATCGAGCACGCCATCGTTCCTCGCTCTCACGGTACGCGGGGCGGCCGAGTCCATGAGCGCCCCCCATGCCCCGTGACCGGGCTAGATCTGCTCGAACATGTAGGGCCGGATGCACTGGAGACGGTCCCAGGGATCCTCGCCGTACATGTACCAGAGCGTGCAGGCGAGGCTCGAGAGCAGCGAATTGCCGTCCTGCGGCGTGAAGCAGTAGCCCGTCGCACGCAGACCGTCCTCCGATACGTGCATGCAGCCGGGGTTGACGACCGTCTCGTTGAGGATGCGGCCGTAAAAGCCGTGGTCACGACCGAAGGAGAACACCGTCGCGGCGGACTTCTTCTCGGTGAGTGCAACGCGGGGATTGGCCGCCAAGCGCTCGACGATCTGCGACTTGCTGGTCTTGTTCGCCAAGTCGACCGAGAAGTGCAGCAGGTGCATGTACTGGGTCGGAAGCTTGACCGCGCTTGAGAACAGATCGAGGTCGTAGCCCATGGTGTTAAACACCCGCCAGGCGTCGTGAGCGTGGTGCGTGCCGAAGCGGCCCTCCTTGTGCGAGCCGATCTCGGGTGCGGGGATGAAGTCCTCGCCCTGGGAGATGTCGGTCGCGCGACGCAAGCACACAAAGCGACCGGCGCGGACGCCCAGCTTGCCGTTCTCGTCGGTGGCGATGGTCTTGAGCAGCACACAGATGTTGTGCGTGTTGCACGAGACGACCTGCACAAAGCGCTGCGACAGGTCGAGCGCCTCATCGTTGACCCCACGCGCGTAGGGCTGACCAAATCCTTCCTCGCTCCCCTGGGCGATGAACACCTTGGGACCAGACACTTCCATGTAGCTGGGCTTGAGCTTGTTGCCGACGGGGGTGCAGTCGATCACGACGGTGGCGCGCTCAAGCGCCTCGCGGGCCGTGTAGCTGACCTTGTGTCCGAGCTTCTCGAAGTCGGCCTTGCGGTCCTCGTCAACCACCAGCTTCACACCACGTCGAAGCATGCTGTCGACCTTTCCTCGCTCGTCCGAGAGCGGCGTTCGCTTGTGAAAGGTGACCTCGTCGACGCCCCACTCCTGCTTGAAGTGTGCGAGGAGCCCGATGAGGGGCTCGCCGATCGTGCCAGTGCCGACGATGTGGACGATGCGCGACGTCATGGGCCGCTGCTTGGCACGTCCCGCCCCCACGGATCAACCCCCGCGGCAACGGGAGCGACGACCCACGCTCTGAGCGGGCTCACAGACGCAGCCGCACAGGGCACGCGGCTGTGCGTTCAACAGCTAGAGACCGAGCACCTAAAGACCTAGGAGGTCGCGGACGCTCTGTGCCACGACGGCGGTCGGCAGGCACATGCGTGCCCCCTGAGCCCGAGCCATCGCGCGCATCTCCTCGGTCGGTGCGTCGTGAACAGCCACGATCTGCGGCTTGCGCGGACCCTGCGCCAGCTTTTCGACCAGACCCAAGCTGGCCGCATCGGGCACGGCGAGGCTGACGACCACGTAATGAGGCGGGGCAGCCTGCGCAACCAGCAGCGCGTCCGCGGCGGTCTGCGCCGAACGAAACTCGACCGGCGGATTTGCGCCCGCGAGCTCATCTTTGACCTTCGAGCGGAAGTCGGCGTTTTGCGTGACGACGAGGACGGTGGCCGGCGTGCGTGTCGGACCCGCGGTCTCGTCCTCTTCGCCTTCCTCGTCTCGGAGACGGAAGGACTCGATCACCCGTGCGCGCACCTCCATGACGTCGAGCGGCTTGCGGAGGCATGCGGCCGCACCTGCGTTGAGGATGCGCTCGGTGTTGGCCTCGGTGAAGTAGCCCGTAATCGCGATGATCTCGATGTTCACGGTCGCGGCGTCTCGCTTAAGCCGCGTGCACACCTCAAAGCCGTCAACGCCCGGCATCATGAGATCCATGAAGATGAGCTGCGGCTTAAAGCTCGCCACGAGCCGACCCGCATCGAAGGCATCCTTGGCAACCTCGACCTCGAATCGGGCCGAGAGCTCCTTGACGACGTCGCGCACCAGCTCAAGCACGACCGGCTCGTCATCGACCACGAGGATGCGTCCGACTTCTCCGCCTGACTCTAGGTTGAAGGGAATGCTGCGCTCACGACACACACGCTCCAGGTCGTCGCGCCGCACGCGGCGATGCCCGCCGACCGTCTTGAACGCGGGAATGAGTCCGTCTTCGATCCAGCGGATCACCGTCGTCGGCGTCACACAACAGATCTTGGCGACGTCGTGCGTGGAGTAGGTGTCCTTGGTCGGTGGGGTCCGGGGCTTGCTCATGTCGGGGTCTCACCAGGGGGGCGAAGCGGGCCCAGGGTAGCGATCTGGGCGGCCGCACGCGAATCGGGGAAAGGGCGCGCGTCGCGGCATAGGGCCAGCTGCGGCCTTGGGGCACCCTCAGGCGCCCAGCACACCACTACAGCGCCGAGAATGCCACCTCGCCCCGCGCATTGGCGGGCGGCGCTCCGTCGGTGGGGATCAGCACGGTGAAGGTGGTCCCTGCGCCGGGGGACGACTCCACGAGGATGTCGCCGCCGTGATCGCGGACGATCCCGTAGGAGATCGCGAGTCCGAGCCCGGTGCCCTTGCCGATCTCCTTGGTGGAGAAGAAAGGGTCAAAGATGCTCGCCTGGATCTCGGCCGGGATGCCGCTGCCGTGATCGGAGACCTCAAGCCGCGCGCCGCCTTCGTCACCGTGGAGTCGTACGGTGACGGTCCCGCCCCGCGGCATCGCATCGACCGCGTTGGAGAGCAGGTTGAGGAGCACCTGCTCGATCTGCTCAGGGTCACACATGACCTCGACCGGCGCGGGCATCTCCTTGACCACCCGCACGTTATGCATCTTCCATTGGTACTCGCCAATCCCAACCACCCGATCGACGAGGTCGGTGAGCTCAGTCCGCCGACGAGCGCCGCCTTGCTGCCGCGAAAACAACAGCACGCCTTCGACGATCTTCCTGCAGCGCTCCCCGGAGGCCGCGATGCGCTCGACTCGCTCGCGCACGTCATGCGGGAGCGGTTTTTCGAGCAAGAGCTTGCTGTAGCCCACGACGCCCGAAAGCGGGTTGTTGATTTCGTGGGCAATACCCGCGGCGAGCAAACCGACTGCGGCGAGCTTTTGAGTGCGTAGAACTTGGGTCTCGAGCGCCTTGCGACTGCGCAGATCGAGCGCGACAAAGACTGCGCCTGTGGTCGCACGCCCTTCGCGGAGGAGCCGGCCCTCAAGATGGACGGGCAAAGGCGCACCATCTGCGTCCGTCAGGGCGAGTTCTGCCGTCACAAAGCCACGCTCATGGAGCTCGTTCCACAGCTCTTGCCACCTTGCGGGTTCGACCGCGCGGGCGACCTCGACGCCAAAGCGCCGGCCGACGACATCGACGGCACGCGCGCCAAAAACAGCCTCGCTCGCGCGGTTCCAGGTGCGAATGCGACCGATCTCGTCGACGGAGTTGAGCATCACCGTGGTCTGATCCAAGAGTCGTCCCTGGTAGGCGGCGAGCGCTCGCGTCTCCAACATCAAGAGACCGTTGGCCAGGCCCATCGCGAGCTGTGTCGCAACCTGAGCCCCTAGCGCGATCTCTCGTTCACCAACCTCGGCACCGCGACCAAAGACCGCCGCCATGTGGCCCACCACGCCGCCCGGCGCACGCAAGAGCCAGCGAACGACCTCGGCATTCGGGTCGGTGCTGCCAAAGAGCGCGGTGCAGGCGGGATCGTCGGGATCGTGACCGCTCCAGCGCTGCGGCGAGGTGTCTTCGGACCACTCCGCAGGCGGGCGAACGCCCGCATCGAGTCGCGTCACTCGCGTTCCGCGATCGCTCGTGATCTCCCAACGCTCCCATCCACCGCCGAGATGCGTCACGATCGCGACATGGCTGGCGCCAAGGCCAGCCGCGAGCGCACGACATGCGGCCGTGACCGAGTCGCGAGGCTCGATCGAAGACAGCAGGGCACGATCGACCTGCGCCATCAGTCGCTCATCGAACTCGCGGCGACGTTGCTCGCGAAGATCGCGAAAGAGCACCACCGCCGGCGCACCTGCGCCCGATCCCGCGGCGATCGAGAGCTCTACGGGAAGGCGTGTGGAGTCGAGGCGCGAGATCTCAAGCTCGGCGTGCCAAGCCCCGGCGCGGGCGAGCGCCAGGGCTTTGGTGAAGCGCTCGACCTCGCTGGGGGCGGCAAGCTCGGCGAAGCCGCGGCCAAGCACGCCGGGCCCGAGCAAGGTCCTGGCGTAAGGATTGGCGTGCACGATCCGCCCTTCGCCGTCCACCAGCAAGACGCCTTGATCGAGCGCATCCAAGGCCCTTGTCACAGCGCGGCCAAAGTCCCCGTCGAGGCTCGCATTCTCTGCGACCGGCTGACAGGTCAATAGACACGACCCACTCTGCAGCTTGCCGACGCGAACGTTGCAACGAACAGGCGGACCGAGTGCCGCCGTGACAGCAACCTCGCGAGCGAACGCGTGTCCGCTGTTGCGACGGCGCAGCGCCACAAACTCGCGCCCGAAGGACTCGCGCTCGCTCGGGCGTCCGATCCACGTCAGAAAAGGCTCACCCAGGATCGCTTGTGACTCGCGTTGCAACAACTCGCAGCACGCGACGTTGGCGGAGAGCGCGATGCCGGCGGCATCAAGCACCATTGCCGGTACGGCGAGTCCCTCGACGACATCGTCGTAGAGCGCACTGGCTTCGGCAGAGCGCCCCTGTAGCAGCGAGCCGGCGCTGTCAAACGCGCCGGTGGAGCGCAAGTCGATCTCTGGGTAGCTGCCGGTGCGCTGGCTGGTCAATGCCGACTCCTGCGCAGTGTCGTGCGCGAGGACGAGCCTAGCAGGCGGCGCCGCACGCCACATCGGCCGACGAAGTGTGGAGCCGCGTGCTGCCGAAGGGCCGCCTTCGTGGCAAGCTCGCGGCCAGATGCCAGGCCCGCACGCGACAACCGCTCCGATTCGCGCGGCGGCCACCGTCGTGGTCGTGCGACCGCGCGATCACGGGCTCTACGGGGTCGTGCGCTCCAGCAGCGCGAGCTTTATGCCCAATGCATTGGTCTTTCCGGGTGGGCGCGTCGACGATGCCGATCTCCCCACCGCGGCGACAGGCTCGGGCGACCCGGCGCAGGCAGAGCCCGCGCCGGGACCTGATCGAATCCCCGATCTAGGTTTTCGCCGTGCCGCGACACGCGAGCTCGCCGAAGAGGCGCGCATGATCGTGCAACCCGAGGCCCTCCGCTGGTTTGACACCTGGCTCACCCCGAGCGCGGAGACCCGCCGCTTCCTCGCCCGGTTCTATCTGACGAAGGTCAGCGACGATGTGGCCGACCATGCGATGCACGACGGCCAAGAAGTCACAGGTTCGCGTTGGGGCAGCGCCCCGCAGCTCCTGCGCGCCTGCAGCGAAGGCGAGCTGGATCTTCCGCCACCGACGCTGTCGATCCTGCACTGGCTCTCCTCCTCGCTGCCCGAGCTCTTGCAGGACCGTGTCGGCTTCTCGGCGTACAGCGACGACCTTGAGCTCCCAATCCTGCCCAAGTTTGTGCTTGAGGGCGGGCAAGCAGTGATTCTGTTGCCACACAGTAAGCATTACGACGGCGCGCCCGGAGAGTCTGGACCCGTGCCGCAACGACTCTGGCAGCGCAACTATCCGACTCGAATCGTGCGCAACGCGGGGCGATGGGAGCGCGTCGATGAGTAGTCGCAGCTGCGTTGCGTCGCGATGGCGCGGCTTGGACCGCCCCCGGGTCACGCGTCTGGTCGCACTGATGCTGATGGTCAGCATGCCGGCCTGCGGCCAGGGGTCGAGTCGTGACGCCCCGACGTCGGTCAAAGGCAATGAGGTCGCGGAGACCGGCGATATCGCGCACGCCGACGAAGTCGAGCCCGATGCGGCCTCGCCCACGGATCCCGACGCCGACGACGGCTGGGTGCGCGAGGACAACATCGATCCATCCACGCTCTCGCCGGTGGCAAGGGTGCTGTCATGGATGGACCCCGACGCGAAGGCGGTCGCGATCCTGGACGCGGAGATTCTGACACTCGATGCCGACTCGGTGACCGCGATCTTCGCCCTCCCCCCACGCGCGCACGATCTCTGGGCAACGCCGGCCGAGCTGCGATGGAGCATGAGCGTCGCGCAGCTCGACCAACTCGACGCGAACCTGATCGGGCCGTGGCTGGTTGTGCTCCCTGCCCTGTCCAATGCGCCATACATCGTGCGACGAACCAAGCTCGCGCCCGTGGCCGTGGCCGCGGCGCTCGAGAGCGAGTTCGTTGTCGGCGAAGAGTCTGGCTTTCAGAGCTACAAGCCCCGCGGTGCCTTCCCCTACAAGATCGTCCAGCTCGAACGAGACATGTTGGTGTTTATCCCCGCCGGCGAGCTTGCGAGCGGTCTGACTCCGCTGACAGCGGCGCGCGACATTCCACCGACGCCGCTGCGTGAGGAGCTGATTGCAGCGTTCGAAGGTGACCCAATGCTGCGGGTCGTGCTGATCGCGGGCGGCCCGATGCTGCACCTACGCTTTGATCCGCTCGTCGCTCGGATGCGCCTCACCGCTCGCAAGACCGAAGCTGGCGGCCTAGACGTTGAGGCCGCGATGCAACTCGTCGATGAAAGCGCGGATCAAGTCGCGACCCTGCTCGACAAGGACGGCGATGCGACCGTCAGCGACGCGCTCCGTGCCCTCGGCAAGGAGGCGGCGTTTTATGCCGAAGGATCGAGCAACGTGCAGGTCCGCTTTGAGCTCGACACCAGCGAGCTGCGCTCTTTGGAGGTGCGTCCTTGACGTCGCGTGGAGCCGCCCCGATCGCGGCAAGCCGGGACCGGCGGATCCGGGCGCTTGGGCTCGTCACGCTGCTTGGCGGGCCAGCACTTCTCGCTTGTCCGGGGTCATCACGCCCGCCGCGGGAGCCCGACACGACCGCCGCCACGGATGCCGGTGACAGCGGCACAGACGAGAGCGCGACGGTGGAGAGCGGCCACTGTGTGGAGGAGGAGCCCTCCTTTGCGAACTTCGACTTTCTTCCGGATGAGGTCCGCTTCGTCGCGCTCACAATCAACGCGCGCGACGACGAGGCGCTGCGTGCCTACGAGTCCGCGCTCGCGACCGCGCCGTTCGCTGGACCGGCGCAAGGCCCCGGCGCGCTCTCAGGCGACACACAACTCGCGATTGCGGGCATTGGATTTGAGCGCCATGTGGTCGCGCGCACGCTCGAGAAGATCGGTGTGAACGCTCAGTCGATGCTCAAGCTGGAGGCCCCAAGCGGCAAAACGATGTGGCTCGCGCCGCATCGCTGTGACTTGGGTCTGATCCGAGAGCGCGCCGCGGCGCATTGGGGCATGGAGCTGCGCGAGGCGGTAGGTGGGTGGGTCGGCACACCATCCGCGGATTCAAGGCTCCCGTTTGATCTGATCGCGATGTCCGGCGACATCTTGGTGTTGGCGCCGCGAGGTCAAGGCGCGCCGTCGCTTGCGTGGTTCACCCGTGCACATCCTGGAAGCGCGAGCGCCGTCGGCCCGTGGCTCGCCGCGGAGGCGCCTGCGCCGTGGCGAATTATCGTGCAGGACGCCTTTCAGAGCGCAGGAGCGAAAACACGCGCCGCGCTCCGCGTCGCTGAGGGGCGACGGGCGCTCGTGGATCTTCCCACTGCTAGTCTCCCCGAGCCATGACGAGCAACAGCGCACCGTCCCCCGTAGCCAGCTCCGCCGTCGCGAGCGAGGTCGCCGGCCCAATCGCCCAAGATGCCGCGACGCTCACGATGCGTTTGGACGCGCTCACGCGATTTATCGCGACGCTTGAGATGGGCCGATCAGGAGCGAGTGACCTCTCGGAACACAGCGCGAAGCTCCGCGACTCCTTGCAGGCGCGCTTCCCCTTTGAGAGCGAGGCGATCGCTGCGATCGGCCGCGATGTCGCACGTGGTGTCGCCGAAGGATGGCTGTGCAATCGTGGCGAGCCAGGTGCCCGCTTCTCGCGGATTGCCAAGCCGACGGAGCGCACCTGCAACCTGAGCATCGATGTCGTTGACCTGATGGGACCGGCGGTCGAGCACGCACATCCGCTGGGCGAGATCACGCTCGGCTTTCGTGTTGCAGGTGCCCCACTCTTTGATGGATATGAGCCTGGCTGGGTCGTGATGCCGCCCGGCTCGCGACACATCCCGCAGGTTTCGGGCGGTCGCATGCACCTGCTGTACTGGCTCCCCCAGGGCCGCGTTGACTGGGCCCCGCCGGCAATCCTCTAGCGCTGGATGCGGCCGACGAGCATGGCTCGCCGGGCGACAAAGTGACGCGGAGCAAAGAACGCCCGCTTCACCGGTGCGTCTTGGAGGCTCTGTTCGGTCCAATTCGGGCGAACTGGGGCGCGCGAGGGGCGAGAGTGACCTCGCGTGGCCAACAAAACCCCGCAAGACCCACATAGTTGACCCCATGAAACGCGATCTTCGCGTGAATCGCCACGTACTTCACTCAGGTCCAGCGCTTTGCTACGGTCCGCCCGCCAGGAGACATGCAAGTGACTCGCTCCGTTCAAGATTCCTCCTCCCTGATCACGTATCTGTCCCGTGGTGCCGCCCTTGGCGCAATGGCCCTGCTCCTCAGCTTCGGCTGCAAGGGCAAGGTTCCCGAGGGCACCAACCCGCCCGGCGATGACGGCGGAACCGCGGTCAACACGGATGGCGGCGGCGGCAGCGGCGAGGACGGCGGAAACGCCGATGGTGGCGGTGATGGAGACGGCGGCGAAGCACCGCCCGTCGCCAAAGAGTGCCCCGCTGAGGTGAGCGACACCCCCTTCGAGCTGTTCGCCAGCTCGATCCCGGGCCGCGTTTTGGTGCGCCTGCCCAAGAACACCACGGTCTACGAAGAGAACCCCTTCCTCTACCTCGTCCCGAACGCCAACCAGCAGTCGACCTGCGACGTGATCGTGTCGCGCATGGCGTTTGGCTACTATGCGACCGACGCGAAGTTGGATCCGGTCAAGTCCCGCGACGACGTCATGAGCAAGCTCGGCCTTCCCCCCGAAGAGATCTCGGGCTGGGAGGAGGAGAAGCCCGCCGGCCGCAACTACACCGGCATCTACAAGGTGCCCGAGGGCAAGAATGGCGAGCCCCCGATCCAGGGCGTCTTCGTGCTGAAGGAAGCGGCGGACTTCACGGTCTGGGCAGTCTACGAGGCCCACCCCAACGCCTTCCCCGCGGTCAAGGCCACCTACCTGCAGTCGGCCGCCAAGCTCCTCCTGCTCCCCAAGAAGTAGCGCAAGTCGGTGAGCAGCCACGGTGCCGGAGCCTCCCGCGCCGCTCAGCTTCGCCCCTATGCGTCCAGACTGTCTCGCCGCGATCTTTCCTTCAGCGGGAAGCTCGCGGCGATGACATTTGGGGTTGCCTCCCCGCGATTCGTCGACTAAAAGCTCGCCTCCCGACCCGTTCGTCTAGAGGACTAGGACTCCGGCCTTTCACGTCGGTAACACGGGTTCGAACCCCGTACGGGTCGCCACCGCGCCGCTCCAGGCGCCCACGCCGGGCGCGTAGCTCAGCCGGTAGAGCAACGGACTTTTAATCCGTAGGTCCTGGGTTCGACCCCCAGCGCGCTCACCCGCCCTGACCGGCGCCTACGCGGCGGGTCGCTCGGGCCTTGGGTTGATTCGTTGCCGCGACCGACTACTGCGGCAGCAGCTCGAGGTCCAGTCCGCCCGGGTACCAGTAGCTACCGTAGCTCTGCACGCCATAGACCGAAATGCCCACGCCCTGCGTGGCGGTCAGGGAGTGGTTTCCGTCGCCCGCGTTCGACAACTGCACGTGCGCAACTTGGAAGTTGGTGGTGCCGACCGGCGTCCAGTTCACCACCATTGCACCGTCGACGGTCACCATCGCCGTCGAGGGTGCGATGATGTCGACCCAGTTCTGTTGCCAGCTCGGAGCGGCGTGGAACAGATAGTTGGATCGATACTGATCGGTCGGAACGGCGAGCAACATCGCCGGATCGCTTGAGCCGTAGCCCGCATCCTGGCTGACCATGTACTGCGCGATGAGGATCTTCTTGTCGGATGTGACGCGGTAGCTACTGGTGCTCTGGGCAAACTCGTAGAACTCACCCGCGAGCCCGAGTGTTGCCGGCGCTCCCGGCTGCGGCGGGTCAAAGGTCAGCGCGGTGTCGGCCTCCGTCGCAACGACGCGAACGATCTGCGCCTTGAGGAGGTTGTTGTTGGGGACCTGCACCGGCGGCGTCACCACGTAGCTCTTGCCAAGCGTAGAGATCGGGAAGATCGACTCTTCCAAGTGATCGCAGGCGTAGGTCTGCTGCGGCATGAAGGTGCATTCGTGGGCGCCAATGACCTGCACGGGCTTATCCGACACCACCGATGCTCCGGTCGGGTCACCACCGCTCGCAGAGGCCACCTGCAACACGTCCCCTTCGTTCAGGACCACCGTACCTGCGCCCTGCGAGTCCACGCCCCCACCCGGCTGAAACGCTACGTTCGCGGGACCGGGGCCGACAGTGACAGTGGTGTTGTCGGCGCGAGCAGTGACCGCGTAGACACCCGGATAGGCATACGCGTTGAAGAAGCGATAGGACGCGACGCGAAACTCCGTGCCCCACGTATTGACCGGAAGCAGCAGTGACGCGTCGTTCGACGCCGCGCTCGCGTAAGGGTTGTACTGATAGACCGTGACAGGCTGCGTCGAACGCAGTCGATACGCGCCGTCGACCACAAGGACCGAGGGTCCCTTGTTGGCGGTCAGCTCAGTCACCC
>CAZVEM010000162.1:0-13266 GCA_964626165.1 uncultured Nannocystaceae bacterium | reverse complement strand
GGCAGCATCAGCCCGGCCGCCCGGGCCGCCCTGGTCGGCGCCGCCCCCGCTCCGCCCGAGGCCGCGGCCGAGGAGCTGGGGGTGCGGCGGTACGCGATCGTCGAGAGCCCGGACGGCGAGTGGGCGCAGGTCCGCACGTTCAAGACGGCCGAGGGGCTCGCCCGCCGGGTGCAGCAGCTGGAGGGCACCGACACGGTCGTGTGGTGCTTCTTCGGCGTGCCCCTCGCCCTGTCCAAGGGGCCGCAGCGGTACGTCGAGCTCCCGGGCGGGCGGATGGTCGTGTCCGTCCCCATGTACGACGGCGGCCCGGTCCAGGTCCTGGAGCGGGACGAGATCGGCCGGTTCGACCCGGAGCCGACCGGGTTCCTCGGCCTGCCCGAGCTCGCCCGGGTGCAGCCCCTCAAAGCCCCGGCCGGGACCGCCCCGGCCACGGGCGGCGGGGACGACGAGGAGGACGACGAGTGAGCCGCGCGACGCCGGCGACCACGGTCGCCACGGCCCGGGAGCTGCCGCCCGGGTTGACCCAGAAGTTCGACGTGTACGCTCCCGGCGCCAACCGGAAGTTGAACGGGACGCGGGGTTGGACGCTTCTCACGGAGGTCGGCGGCAACACGAAACACAACTTCGACGGCACGCAGTACGCGTGTAAGCGCAACACGAATCAGTAAATCCCGGCCCGCAACGCGTCAGGATATATGAGCCGGGCGGCTCGTCTCACGACGAGACCCGCCGCCCGCCCCGTCGTCCACACCCCGCCTCACTGGGAGGTCGGGGTGTTTTCGTTTCGCGGTGTGCTTTACGAAAGGGCACTACGCCATGACCACGCAGACCGCCCACGCCAGGGCGCACGACCACGCTACCCCGGAGGAGACCGCCCGCACGCCCGAGCAGCGGGCCTGGCAGACGCACCGGTCGGTGCTGGCGACCGTCCCCCCGCCCGAGCTCGGCCGCCGCGGCTGCATCGGGCTCGCCATGCTCGTCCACTCCCAGCACGCCGACTCCTGGCTCCAGCTGGGCGACGGCGAGGACGGCGGTCGCCGCACGTTCGTCCCGGACGACACCGTCGCCTGGGCGTCGCTCGTCGACGTGCCCGGCCCGTACTTCAACACCGGCCGGGCGTTCAAGGAGGTGCAGTGGGCCGCCGTCCGCCCGACCACGGTCCGGTACGGCGTGCCGGCCCTGGTGCGGGACTCCGAGCGGGTGGCCGACGACTTCCGCTCGGCCCTCCTCCCCGGCGCCGGCATCGACGCGGCCGAGTCGCCGCAACTGTTCCGGGTGTTCAACGCCCTCAACTGGGCCATGTCGAGCTACGCGTTCGCCTTCCGGCCGGCGTGGCGGCCGGGCCGCCCCGCCCTGGCCGCCGCCCTCGGGTACGACCACGACCCGGACACCCCGCTGCTGTCCTACGGCGGGGCCACCTACGCCGGGCTCGCCCACCCGGTGCAGTGGATGCCGCGGTCGTTCATCGCCTTCCCGGTCGAGCTCCGCGACCGGCTGCACGACCTGTCGTTCAACCCGCCCGGGGCCAACCCGGACAACCCCATCGGCGTGCCGGAGGGGATGCGGGCGGCGTTCGTGGACGACATCGGCCAGTACCTCGCGTACCGGGCGCGGTTCGCCGGCCGGGTGGAGAGCGTCAAGCGGACCATGCACCAGGGGTGGCCGGCCATGGAGTTCGTCCTGTCCGGCGACCGCGGCGAGCGCGAGGTCGTGCGGTTCTTCCGCGACTCGTGCCAGGTGCGCAAGCCGGTCCGCGCCCGGTTCGAGCCGGGCGAGGTCGTCGCCGAGGAGCGGTTCTCGGCCCCCCTGCCCGAGGACTGGTACTCCAGGGGGGTCGAGAACCGCTGGGACCGGTGGGTGCACCGGCTCATGTCGGTCCGGTGGTCCGCCGTCCTGCGGTTCTGGTTCGACCGCCAGGGGGTCGAGCTGGTGCCCGGGTTCGTCCACCTGCCGGGGCAGATCGCCAGCCGGGCCGCGGTGTCGTCCGCGGTCGGCCAGCACCTGCTGTGGGAGGTCAGCGGGGCGCTGGAGTACTACGACGACAGCTGCGACGCCATCGTCTTCCCGCCCATCCCGGTGGAGCGGTGGTACGACCTGAGCGGGTTCCTGCCGGGCGACGTGGCCTACGATTTCGCCCCGGACGACCCCCGGTTCGAGTCGTACCACGACCAGGTGGCCCGGCTCCGCCGGGAACAGGACGCCGCCCTGGCGAGGGCGGAACAGGCCGCGACGCCCGACCCCGAGCCCGAGGAGAAGCCCGTGCCCAAGTCCCCGCCGCCCCCGCCCCCGCCCCCGCCCCCGCCGGCGCCCGAGCCGATGGTGCAGGAGCCGATTGTCGAGATGTCCCACGACCTGGGGGCCGAGCCGCCCATCGCACCGTTCGTCCCCGAGTGCGACTTCAAGGCGATCGAGGAGCGGGTCGAGGCCGCCCGCGAGGACCAGGACGCCGCGGTGCGGGCGCACGTCGCCCGGGCGGTCGAGCTGCGGGCCGCCCTGCGGACCGTCAAGCTGACGGACCGGGAGCGGGTCGCGGCCCTGACGGGGGAGCTGGAAGACCTGCGGCAGCGGCTGCTGCCGGTCCTGTTCGCCGACGTCCCGGACCCGGCGGCGGTGAGCAAGAAGGCGTTCTGGGGGCACGTCGACGCCGTGTACGACGCGATGACCCTGCACAAGTAACCCGCGGCGGACCGGGCGTCGTGGCCGGGTGCGGCCACGACGTAGGTCCCTTTCGGGCAGCGGGCGGGGCCAGGACGGCCCCGCCCGCTGTTTTCTCACACACGAACTCGGAGACTGCTATGTCCAGTGCGAAGACCCGCCGGCGGCCGAACCCGGAAAGTGTGATCGAGCCGTTCAAGTACCTCACCACCCGCGTCGTCCCGCTCGCCGGCCTGGTCGGCGACGTCCGCATCGTCACCGCCCTCGTCATCGGCCCGTCGCGCCGGCCGACCCTGCGGACGTACGCCGACCTGTTCGCCGCCGCGAAACAGGACTTCCCCGAGCTCCGCCGCGACGGGGTGACGTGCGGGGCGATCCGCCGGCAGTCGGCGCGGCACTCCACGCAGGTCGCCATCTCGTTCACGGTGTCGGTCGGCCCGGCCCGGACGGAGATGCTGGCCATGGCCGGCTGGGAGGAGGTCGACATCGACCGCGACGCCGATTTCCGGCTGGCATGACGGCCCGTCGTTTCCAAAACCGGTTTTGAGGAGGCGACATGTCGAAGACCGTTGCCGAGATGACGAACGACGAGCTCGCCGTCGAGACGGAGCTGGCCGGCATCCACCTGTTCGGGTTCGACACGTACAAGCACGAGAACCGGGCAAGGGCCGCGGAGCACCGGGCGAGGTACGACGAGCTGACGGCCGCGGCCATCGCCCGCGGGATGTACGACGGCGGCCAGCTCAAGCCGGAGTATCAGAAGGTGATCGACGCCTCGCCCGCGGTAGCCGCTTTGGCGGCACGCAACGAGGCGTTCATCAAGCGAAGCGTGTGACCGCCGGCCCGGGACCGCCCGGGCTTTTTTTTAGCTATCAGACATCCGCCTTCCGCCCCCGACCCGGCACGACATAGAATACCGCCCGCGACAAGGAGGGAGCCGTGTCCGCCGACTTCTGGGACAACCCCGACGCCAAGGACGACACGCCCGTCATCCGGCACGCCCCCGACCAGCACAGCTACCACGTGCCGGACGCCGCGCAGCTGGCGCACATGCGGGGGAGCAAGGTCGGCCGGTTCGCCCTCATCCCGGCCGCCAACCGGGACGGCACGAGCAAGGGGTTCGACCCGACCGTGGCCGGCCCGGTGCACGTCGACCCGGACGCCCCCGACGGCGGCGTGGTGTTCGACCCCCGCCGCGTCCGCGAGGAGGACGTGACCCGAGCGGTGGCGACCTCCCAGTACCCGCACCAGGCGTTCTACAAGCTCGGGGTGTCGGCCCCCCAGCTCGGCCTCGGCACCAGGAAGCAGGCCATGGCGGCGGCCGCCTACGAGCCGCCCCCGCCGCCCGCGGCCCACGTGAGCACCGGGTTCGGCGCCCCGCCGGCCACCTACTTCGCCGGCTACAACCCGTCCCCCGCTCAGGAGGCGCTCGCCGTGTCCCCGGTCCCCCAGCTCCCCGGCCTGCCCCCGCTGCCACAGGCCCAGCCCGCCCCGGCCCCCGCGCCGGCCCCCGCCCCGGCGCCGCCGGCCGACCAGTACCAGCCCGCCCCGCAGTACTACGCCCCGCCGCCGGCGTACCAGCCGGTGCCGCAGCTCGACCCCAACATCCAGGCGCTCATGTCGAGCGTGGTCGCCCTCCAGCAGACCGTGGGCGGGCTCGTGCGGCAGGTCCAGCAGCCGGCCCCGCTGCCGCCCACCACCGGCCTCAGCCCGGTGCCGCTGCCGGTCGGCGTGCCGCAGCTGCGGACCACGCCGTACGGCGAGAAGGCCGCGGCCCCGAACGAGCGGGACTTCGAGGACGACGCCCGCCCGATCCGCAAGCGGGTGCGGCGGAACAGCGAGGGCGACATCGTCGAGGAGCAGCCCGACCCGCCGCGCCGGTCGATGGTGGTGCGGGAGGAGGACGAGCAGCCGCAGCGGCTGCGGGACTACCAGCAGGCCAGCGCCCCGCCCGAGGGCGTCATCGCCGGGTTCGAGACGCTCAACCTCAAGTTCGTGACCGGGCCGATCGCCCAGAAGGCGAAGAAGCAGGTCTACTTCGAGATCCCCGGGGCCGGCCGCCACCTCGCCCGGTTCCACGACGTGATCGACGCGGAGTCGTGCGTCGTGCTCGTGTACGACACCCGGTACGAGGAGGGGCAGCAGTACGTGCCGCCCGAGCTGCCGGCCGAGACGGCCATCACGATCACCGTGGTGGGCGGCAAGGAGGGCAAGGGGCAGAAGACGTACCGGGTGGCGTCGCTCGGGCTGAACTACAACTTCGGCGTGTTCGACCACATCGTCATGGTCAAGCAGGAGGGGGGCGATGCAGCCCATCGACCCGGGGACGAGGATTAGCCCGGCGGACTACGTCGCCCTGGCCGATCGGCTGGTTGCCGACGCCCGCGCCAACCCGCAGGGGTTGGAGCGGCTTAAAAAAGAGAACAGGGTACTGTACGCCCTGGTTAAAGGGAGGATGCGCGATGTCGATGGAGAAGCAGGGGGTGGTGGCAGGCGAGGGTGAGGCTCCGGCCAAGCAGGCGTCCGACGCGTGCTGCGCCGACCCGTGCAAGCCGGCGTGCGGGACCGACCCGCTCAGCAAGGCGGCGGACGCGGTGGCGGAGAAGGCCGCGTGCGAGAAGGAGATCAAGGACAAGTAGACCGGACCCGCCCGGCGCGTGATAATGCGGGTGGATCAGAACGAGAACTGACCACTTAGGCCCAGCGCCTAACCCCGGCGAGGTCCGCCTCGCCGGGGTTCGTTACACAACCGCGACCGTGGACACGGAGGTCCGCGAACATGTCACTCGGTTTGCGGTCGCAATTCAGCCAATTCTCCGGCGTCGGTAGCGGCACTCAGTACCCTGATCCGTTCCTCGACATCGCCAGCTTGTCCGTGCCGACAAACATGCGCTCCGCACTGTACTGGTGCGAGTACGTGTTCTCGATGTTCGGCACCTACCGCATGGCGATGGAACGCGTCATCAGCTATTTTTTGACCGACGTCGAGATCCTCGACGCCAGCGACGACGAGACGGAGAAGTGGGAGTCGTTCCTCAACGACACCCTCGACGTGAAGAGCTCGGTCCAGAACGGGCTGCGGGGCCGCGAGTGCTACGGCAACCATTTCTTCTCGATGCTCCGGCCGTTCGTCCGCTTCCTCGTGTGCCCGAAGTGCGGCTACCTGGCGCCGCTCAAGGAGATCCACGGCAACCCGGTCTTCAAGTTCAAGTACCACGGGGGCGAGCCCGAGCAGGCGTTCCACGCGAAGTGCCCGGCGTGCAAGGTCGGCAGCGGCTACTACGGCCCGTGGAAGGTCAAGGACGAGGACGACGACAGCGAGAAGAAGCTGAAGGTCAAGAGCTGGAACCCCCACGAGATCGAGATCCTCCACGACACCTTCTCCGACGAGGTGGCGTACCTGTGGCGGATTCCCGAGGACTACAAGCGGCAGATCCGCGAGGGGCGGGACGGCCGCGGCAACCTGTTCATGCTGGAGCGCGTCCCGGTCGAGGTGCTGCGGGCCATCGCCCGCAACCAGCTGTTCCGGTTCCACCCGGACGCCGTCTTCCACATGAAGGAGCCGACCCTCGCCGGCATCTACAACCGCGGCTGGGGGCTGCCCCGCATCATCTCGAACTTCCGCCAGATCTGGTACGTCCAGGTGCTGCGGCGGTTCAACGAGGCCATCGCCCTCGACTACATCATCCCGTTCCGGGTCATCACCCCGGCCCCGGCCCAGGGCAAGTCCGGCGGGGGCCTGACCATCGACCCGATGCAGATGTTCAACGGGTCGGACTTTCGCGGCCAGGTGATGAGCATGGTGCGGCGGCGCCGCCGCGACCCGGCGGCGCTCCAGGTGCTGCCGTTCCCGGTCAACTTCCAGATGTTCGGGGCCGACGCCAACCAGCTCGCCCCGCGCGACCTGATGGACCAGGCGATGGAGACCCTGCTCAACGACGCGGGGACGCCGGTCGAGCTGTACAACGGGTCGCTCCAGCTCCAGACGGCCCCGGTCGCCCTCCGCCTGTTCGAGAGCACCTGGCACCACCTGGTGCACGACGCGAACGCGTTCCTGGCCTGGCTCGTGCGGCAGGTTTCGCAGATCATGTCGTGGGAGACGGTGACGTGTAAGCTCAAGCGGGTGACGATCGCCGACAACCTCGAAAAGCAGATGATGGCCGCCCAGCTCATGATGAGCCAGCAGCTGTCGGGCACCACGGTCTTCGGCGACCTGGGGTACAACTGGAAGAAGGAGCAGCGGAACATCGCCGACGAGGCCCGCTACCAGAGCGAGCTCCAGACCCGCACCCAGGAGGAGATGGAACAGGCCGGGTACGCCCAGCAGATCGCCAAGGGGCAGGGCGCCGGGTCGCAGCCGCAGCAGGGCGGGGGCGAGGGCGGCGGGCAGGGCCAGGCGGCCGCCGGGGCCATGCCGGGCATGATGGGCGGGCAGGGGCCGGTGACGATGTACCTCGCCCAGGTGAGCCCGACGACGCCACAGACGCCGCAGGACATGATGGCGGTGGCGGACTCGCTGGCGACCGAGCTGATGGGCCTGCCGCCGTCGATCAAGCGGAGCGAGCTGCGCAAGTTGAAGCAGTACAACCAGGCGCTTCATGCTATGGTCGAGGCCCGGATGGAGGACGGCCGGGAGACGACCCGGCAGGCGGCGGGCAACGCCGCCGTGGGGCAGATGGAAATGCAGATGCAGGGCGGCCAGCCGGCCGCCTAGGAGGCCGCCGTGAGCCAGTCCCGCGCCGCGACGATCCTGGTGGTGGTGCCGACCTACGGGCACTTCGACTACGCCCTCAAGGCGGTCGCGTCGGCCCTGCGGAACACCCGCGCGCTCGAACCGCACGTCCTCGTCGTCGACGACGCCAGCCCGGATCGCCTGTCCCGCGACATCCACCACCCCGACGACGCGTCGTACGGCCGGTTCCAGGCCAACCTCCGCGAGCTCCGCTACGAGTTCGGCGAGCACCGGGTGCGGCAGGCCGTGTTCGACACCAACGGCGGCCTGACCCGGTCGTGGAACTGCGGCCTCGCCCACGCCAAGGACACCGGCCACGACTTCTGCTGCGTCACCAACTCGGACGTGATCTTCACGCCCGACTGGGACTACTACGTGTTCAAGGCGCTCGACCGCTCGGTCGTGCCCGCCCACCTGGTCGGCCCGCTCACCAACGCCCCCGGGGCGAGCCCGCGGCAGTACGTCGGCAGGTACTCGGTCACGTACGACAAGGCCCGGGGGGACGACCCGGCGCACATGGACATGGTGGCGGCCGAGCTGTACCACCAGCAGGGCGGCCGGTACGTCGACGAGCACCTCAACGGGTTCTGCCTGACCGCCCTGACCGCCACGTGGTGGAAGCACGCGTACGACGAGGGGCACGTGTTCCGCCCCCGCAACGACTTCAACTCGAAGGGCCAGCGCAACCCGACGCCGCTCATGACCCTCAACGAGGACGAGTTGCAGGGGCGGTGGACGAAGGCCGGGCTCAACTGCGAGGTGTCGCTCGGGTCGTACGTCTACCACTACCGGGCGGTGTCCCGCGGCGACGCCCACAAGAAGGGCGACTGGTCCCGCCTCCCCGACACCACCACGCCCCGGGCGGCATGATCAACCTGCTCACGCCGTACGGCCGGACCGAGACCACCGCCGCCGCCCTCCGGCTGGCGGACTTCGTCGTGTCCACAGGCGAGGAGGTCCGCGTCGTCGCGTGCGGCCAGCGCGAGGCCCGGGTGCACCCCGCCTGGGACGCCCGGGTCCTGTCGGGGGCGCGGCCCACGGCCGTGTGCAAGGCGGCGTGCGGCGCCCGGGCGGTGGTCCACTTCCAGGCCAACCACCGGTGGTTCGGGCGGGCGGTCGTCGGCAACGCGGCGGCGAAGCGCACCCGCCAGATCCTGGTCGCCAACCGCCGCGGCATCGCCGCCGCCCACGCCGACCTGCTGCCGCGGTACGACCTGGTGGTGTGCCCGAGCCGGGACTGTTTTTTGCACGTCAAGGCCCTCGCGGCGCCCGACGGCTCCCCGGCGGGGGACAGGTTCGAGGTGTGCCGGTGGGGCGCCGGCGTGGCCGCCGTCCGCCGGACCGGCGAGCTCATGCCCGGCCGGGTGCTGGCGTGCGTGGTGTGCGACGCGGCCGCGGTCGCCGCCGCCCCGCGGCTGGTGGCCCTGGTCGAGCACTACCTCGAAGCGCACCCGACGCTCGACCTCAGCGTGGTCTCGCTCAAAAGCTGGCCCGACCGCGCGCAGTCGTACCTGTCGGGCCTGCGCGCCGCCCACCGCGGGCGGCTCCGCCTGTGCCGCCCGGCCGGGCCGTGCGACCTGGTGAAGGAGTTCCACGCCCACGACTGGGTCCTGTTCCCGGGCGGCCGGGCCGACTTCGGGTTCTACGCGGTCCTGGCGGCGGCGTGCGGAGCGGTCGCCGTGACCCCGGTCGCCGCCCCGTTCGGCGAGCTGGCGGCCCCCCGCGTCGGCGTGGGGAGCCCCGGCGCCGACGCCCTGGTCTACGACGAGTGGGTCGCCGCCGGGGCCGCGGTCTTCACCGACCCGGCGACGCTGCGGCAGTTCCACCGCCAGGACTGGGGGCTGGCCGAGGCCGAGGCGGCGTTCACGGGGTACTGGCGGGGCGTGCTCGCCCCGTGACCTCAAAACCGGTTTTGAGGGCGGCGGGTTTCCGGTACACTACCGCGACACGGGGGCGATCATGGACGAGCCGACCCGCCGGCTGATGGCCGGCCTGGCCAAGGCGGCCGCGGCCGAGGTCCGCAAGGCGACGGTCCGGTCCGGCACGGTGCCGGCCGGCACGCCCGAGGCGGCCGCGGCCCTCGCCGCCGGCCTCAAGCCCGCGTCCCAGGTCGCCCCGACGCGGTACGGCCGGACGCCGTACAAGCGGCGTAACCGAGGAGAGAGCCGTGGCTGACGACGCCGACATCGACCAGTCCCTCGCCCGCGCCGGCGGGGAGAAGCCCCGCAAGCCCGCCAGGCCGGCGCCCGCCCCGGTGCCGCCGCGCAAGCCGGGCATCGCCAACGTGGCCCGCACGCTCACCCCGGCGGCGTACAAGCCGGCGGCCGTGCAGCCGGCCGAGGTCGAGGACGACACGGGCACGCCCCTGGCCATGCGCCTCGCCTTCCTCGGGGCCGGGCAGGGCGGCGGCAAGATCGCGCAAGCCTTCCGCACCCTCGGCTACCGCCGGGTCGCCGCGTTCAACACGACCGACAGCGACTTCAACGGCCTCGACGCCGACATGCCCAAGCTGTCCCTCGACATCGGCGGGGCGGCCAAGGACATGACCCTGGCCCGCAACGCGCTGGTCGGCCGCGACGAGGAGGTGTGGGACCTGATGGCCCGGGCCTGGGGGACGAAGGTCGACTGCGCCCTCGTCTGCGCCGGCCTCGGCGGCGGGTCGGGCGGCGGGGCCGCCCTGCCGCTCGTCCGCCTCGCCCGCAAGTACCTCGAAGCCCGCGGCATGCCCGCCCGGGTCGGGGCCGTCGTCGCCCTGCCGCGCCTGTCCGACGGGCAGAAGGTCGCCCGCAACGCCGTCACCGCCTTCCGCGAGCTGGTCGACGCGGGCGCCAGCCCGCTCCTCGTCATCGACAACGACAAGGTCAACACGGTCTACCACAACCCGCCCATGGCGCGCCTGCTGCCCATGACGAACACCCTGGTGGCGGCCCTGCTGCACCTGTTCAACCACCTCGCCGCCGTCAAGTCGGAGCACGTCACGTTCGACCGGGCCGAGTTCGCCCAGCTCCTCGACGCGGGCATCTCGGTCCTGGGCTCGGCCGAGGTCCCGGCGACGCCGGCGAGCACCCCGGCCGACGTGTCCAAGACCATCCGCGACGAGCTGGCCGGGGGCGTGCTGGCCGACGTCGACCTGGGGACGGCCCGGGCCGCGGCCTGCCTGTTCGTGGCCGCGGACGACGTCCTGGACTCGTTCTCCAGCGACTACTTCGACGCCGGGTTCGACATGCTCAACCGGCTGGTCGGCGAGGGCGACGACCGCGTCGTGCATCGCGGCCTTTACCCCGGCGGCGAGGCGGGGCTACAGTGTTACACGATGATCGCCGGGGTCGCCCCGCCGGCCGCCAAGCTGGCGGCCCTCGCCCGGCTGGCCGGCCTGCCCGCCCCGGCCGCCAGCAGTGTCGCCAAACACCTGCGAGTGGACTGAGCGAATGAGTGACGTTCCCTGCCGGTTCTGCCCGCGGGAGACTCAGGTGCACGAGGCCGTTACCGCCGACGCGTTCATGATGTGCGTCGTGAACGTGCCGGGGAAGACGCCGATCGTCCTCACGACGCCCAAGGTGCACGTCGACCCGGCCCTCGTCGCCTCGCTCCCGGGCGCCCTGGGCGGCATGGCCCGCGACCTCGCCGAAGAGGTCGCCGAGAAACTCGGCGTGGAGAAGCCGCAATGCCCGTTCGCGTCAAACTTTTCGCCGCCGACCGGCGGTACGTCGGCTCGGTTGCCGTGCGCGGCGAGCACACCACTCCCGCCCTGATCAAGGTCCGGTTCGCGGAGCAGGTGTCGGGCGGCCCGGAGCCGCTGTTCCCGGGCGAGCGGTTCTTCGTCCGCCAGCCGGGCACGCGCGACGTCTACGTCGACGTGACCGACACGGACACGGAGTTCGTCGAGCCCAAGGCCATTAACCTCGCCGGCGGGCCGGATCTGGCCGAGCTGCGGCGGGGCTGCGGTAAGGAGGACTGCTGTGCAAAGCGGCCAGGTGGTGGGGATCGGGTCGTCGGACATGTTCGACACGACCAGCCACACGCAGGGGGGCCTCCCCCACCTCGTTCAGCACCTCTGGGACCAGTACTGCCTCCACCTGGCGGCGGAGATCCAGAAGCGTAAGGAGGCGGGCCAGCCGGCCCTGGACCTCGACGCCGCCAAGCGGCGCGCCCCGGCCGCCGGGTTCTGCAAGTGGGCGACCGCCTACCTGCTGGAGAACCGGGTGGCCGAGGGCTTCTTCATCGACGCCAACCACGGCGTCCGCCTCACCAACAACGTCGCGGTGGCCCTCTGCCCGGGCCTCCAGGACGACATCCGCGGCACCATGCAGGACTCCAAGGCCGTGCAGGTGACCGAGGGCAGGTCCCAGGCGCACCAGCAGGGCGTCGTCGCGCCCGACGCCGGCGCGTTCCGTCTCTAACCCGGCGTACCGATGACCGACGCGCACGACAACCGCCCGCCCGAGCCGCTGAGCCGGGACGAACGGGCCGTCCACCTGCTCCAGGCGATCTTCCACGGGCCGTTCTGCGAGCTCGACGAGATCCCGCCGGGGCGGAAGCACCAGGTGCTGGCCCGGCACTTCTTCCGCTGGCTCGACGCCAACATGATGACGCTCGACCAGGACGCCCTGATGGCCGAGGCCAAGGTCGACGCCGAGATCTGGTACTTCGTCCGCCAGCTCGCCGAGAACCCGGCGGCGGTCGAGATGACGGCCGCCCTGTGGCCGTGCGTCGTCCTCCGCGGCCGGCCCAAGAGCCCGGCGCCGGTGGCGTCGGTCAACGTCGTCTGCAACATCACCTTCGCCGACGGGACGATCTCGACCACCCAGGGGTTCGCCTCGGCCGACATGCTCACCCCCGACCAGGCCGCGGCGCTCGCGGACGACGACGTGGTCGTGCCGATCGCCCTCAACAACCTGAAGGCGGTCGGCGACGCGGTCATGGAGGCCGGGCTCGCCCGGCTGCACGCCCAGGCGCAGGTCAACGTGTTCGGCTCGCCCGAGCCCGAGGACCCGTACGACGTGCTCATGGGCTTCCTGCTCAAGCTCGTCCGGGGGGAGCCGCTGCCGGCGGGCGCGGCGCTCAAGCCGGCCCTCCGCCGGCCGGCCGAGACGTACCTCGCCCTGATCCGCCAGATGGTCCGGCCGCTCGTCCCGGCGCACGTCATGGCGGGGTTCCGGCAGCGCCAGGCGGCGGCCGCGGCGGCGGAGAAGGGCGAGGTGCGCGGCGGCTGGAACCTCTAGCGGGCGGGCCATTTTCGGGCCATAATGACGGCGTGGTAACAGCCACGGAGGGCTGGGCGTGCCGTACAAGTCCAAGGCCATGATGCGGAAGTTCTTCGCCATGGAGGCGGACGGCGAGCTGCCGGAGGGCACCGCCCGCGAGTGGGCTCATCACACGCCGAACATCAAGGACCTCCCCGACCGCGTCGGGGACGGCAAAACCAAGGAGGGGAGCGCCGTGTCCACCGTAGCCGCCCTGGCCCGCAAGGCTGCCGCCGACGCCCGGGTCGAGAAGCTGGCCGCCGACACCCAGATCTCGCCCGACCTCGTCCGCGAGCTGGCCCGCCGCTGCAACCTCAGCCCGGAGAAGTTCACCAAGCTCGCCTACGACGACCCGGCCGGGTACGTCATCTTCCTCAAGCTGGCGAGCGGCGGGATCTCGCCGCAGGCGCTGACGAAGGGGGCCATGGCCGCCTCGCCGCTCGTCACCAAGCTGCGCCAGTACATGAAGACCATCGGCGGCGCGGTCCGCGGGGCCGTCCAGGCCGCCCGCGGCAAGCCCGGCGCCCCGCAGGGCGGGTTCTTCGGCGCCTCGGCCCCGTCGCAGGCCCCGGGGGCGGCCGGCAAGATCGACCGGATGCTCGGCAAGAGCCCCATAGGCGGTTCGCAGGCCGGCCG
>CAZVEM010000161.1:0-13346 GCA_964626165.1 uncultured Nannocystaceae bacterium | reverse complement strand
GCTGCTCGGCAGCATCACGACCGCGCGCATAGTTGACGGCGACCGCAGCACCACGGGCAGCGAGGAGCGTGGCGCAGGCGTGGCCGATGCCGCGGGAGGCTCCTGTGACCAAGGCGACGCGTCCGTCGAGGCGCCAAGAGGCGGGCACGGCCAACGACGAGTTATCTTGCGAGGCGGTATCCATCAGATGAGCCTTGAGAGAGTTCTGCGCCAGAAGCGGCCCGAGGCGACGGTGAGGGCGTGACGTGTTGGGTGAGCCTGCTGCGAGCGTGGGGCGGACTCAGGGCGTCGCGGCTTGCAACGTCTCGCTCCGTAGCACATCGATGTCAGCCGGGGAACCGAGGGGGAAGACCTTCAGCTCCGCGTCGATCTTGCGCGCCAAGTCTCGGAGTACGCGTCCGTGTCCGACCTCATAGGCGCGCGTGACCCCCATGCGCATCGCGGTGCGCACCGAGCTTTCCCAGCGAACTCGGCCGGTGACCTGATCGATGAGAAGACGCTTGATCGAGGCCGCGTCCTGGCAGGGCTCCGCGCTCACGTTGGCGATCACCGGCCTGCGTGGCGCACGGATCTCGATCGGCTCGAGCGCGCGGGCGAGCTCTTGCGCGGCGGGCTGCATCAGCACGCAGTGGAATGGAGCGCTGACTTTGAGGGGGATCGCCCGCCCCTTTCGGGCCTTGGCGAGGCTCATGGCGCGCTCGACCGCAGGTCCCAGCCCCGCGACCACGACTTGGCCTCCGCCATTTTCGTTGGCGGGCGCGACGGGCTCATCGGGCGTCGACGCCTCGACGCAGACCGCCTCGACCTCATCGGCGCTCAAACCCACGATCGCCGCCATCCCACCGCGCCCTTCCGGCACAGCCTCTTGCATCGCACGTCCACGCAATCGGACCAGGCGAATCGCGTCCTCAAAAGAGATGGCGCCGCACTCGACCCAGGCGGACCATTCGCCGAGGGAGTGCCCCAGGCAGACGGCCGGCTCGATCGTCAACGCTTCGCGTGCGGCGGCAAGCGCCGCCATGCTGCACGCCAGAATTGCGGGCTGCGTGTTCGCGGTGCGCATCAGCTCCTCGCTAGGACCTTGAAAGCACAGCTCACTGATGCGCATCGACAGCGCCTCATCAGCCCGCGCAAAGACTTCGCGTGCGGCAGCGGAGTGCTCGCACAGCTCTTTGCCCATTCCGACGGCCTGGCTTCCCTGACCGGGGAACAGCAAGGCAAGGCCACTGGTTGCAGCGACGTCTGTCGGCATTGTCGTCATGATTGCGTGCTCTCTGGAGCAACGGTGCTTGCAATTCGGGGTCCAGCGCAAGCCCGCAAGCTGTTGCGCAGCGATGCGATGTAGCGTGATCGCGGATGCGCGTCTCAGTCTCGCCCTACCCCCTTCACGAAAGCCCGCCGCGTGCGTGACGTGGCCGATTCCCCAAATGCACACGTGGCCTGCACCGACGCGCGTCGGAGACAAGCCACGATGTCACGCCGAATCCAGCGATTCTGCCGCGCGGCCGCCACGGGCCAGCGCGCCGCCGCTAGTTCTCGACGACGTCGACGACCTTGCGGCCGTTGTAGGTGCCACACGACAGGCACGCATGATGCGGCTGCGTGAAGTCACCGCAGTTGGGGCAAGCGGAGATCGACGGCGCCGTCACCCGATCGTGCTGGGCACGTCGCATGTTGCGGGCAGACGGTGATTTCTTCTTCTTCGGAACGGCCATGACAAAGACTCTTCTCGGCCGCGAAGCGGAGGCTCACGCTGGTGGCGGGCTCCGCGGCGGGAGGCGGTAGGTAGCAAAGGGAAGCGCGGCTGCCAAGGGGCCCCTCGCGCGAGAACGCGAGACCCGGGTCCGGCCCTTGATCCGCGAGTTACGCGCCGTCGCGAAGGCGTCGGAGCTTCTCCCGCCACGCAAAGCGAGGATCGTCACTTGGAATGTCGTCCTCAGCGCGCCCTTGTGCGCCGTCGCTGCCCGATTCGCCGTGGAGGCCGGGATCGGATCCAGGGACGGAGCGTGCCGCTCCGGAGCTTCCGGGGCTTTGGGATCCCGCCGCGGCCGCACCGCTCCGCGCCTCGGCGGCGTCCCCCGCTCCGCCTTTCTTGGCGCCGCGATGTTGGGACCGCCCATCGCTCACCAAGATGGCGGTGCCTTCCTCGGGCCACGCCAGCGTCGACTTGCACTGCGGACAGCTCCGAGGGCGATCGCCATGGGCCTCGACGGAGGGCCGGATGCGATCGTCACGTTGCAGATCGAGGCCACACGCCGGACACAGGCCCCAACACGCTTCCCCCCATTCGCACAGCGTCCGCATTGGATAGCCGGCCTTAATGATCTCGCCGACGAGGCCACCGAGATCCAGCACGCGATCTTCATACACTCCAATGTCGAGATCGTCGCTGGTGAGCTCTTCACCTTCGTCATCGTCGTAGGAATCATGTGCCGCAACAACGTTGGGCACCTTGGCAGGCGGCCGCCCAGCGGCCTTCCCTGGCCCCGCGCTGGCATTCTTTCCAACAGCGGCCTTTCCGGCGACCGCCTTTCCGGGCACGACCTTTCCCCCGACCGTCGGCCGTTCCGAGGGCGACGTCGTGACGACATCCGCAGTTGGCCGTGCGCGAGGCATCGCGCGGGCCAACTCGCTGGCGAGCGCCTGTCGCTTTGGGATCAAGCGCCAGGTGACTTCGCCGCCGACGTCGACCTTGGCGTCGGCAAGACAGCGAGCGCAGGGGACAAGAATGCCGGCGTGGATCGAACCGCGTGCAAGGAGCTCGGGGCCGCTGCCGATGGCCGAGATCGCGACGTCGATCTGACCTGGCTGCTCTGCGTGGGCATCCGTGTCACTGAGCAACGCGGAGATCCAAGGCGCAGAAAGCTCTGCATGGACTCGCAGGGGCGCGCCGTGCAGGTCGAGTACCTCTGCCGGGTCGACGATCAGGCCGGCAGGCGTCGCTGCGCTCGCGCCCAGACTCTCTGGATTGGCGTGGTGCTTACTGGCCATGGCCGGAAGATCGCGCTGAGCTTGCTCGTGTTTGCGGCAGGGGTCCAGCGCGCAGCGCCCTGGGCCGCGCCGGGCCAAGAGCGCTCCCCAGGGCCATGGGCGTGGCTCGCGAGGCTCGATGCACCGCCTCGCGGAGCCTAGCGCGGTGGGCACGCGCAGGTTGCGGAGCGAAGGGGGATTCGTTATCCCCTCCCCACTCGTGCGCAGCCAGTCAGGGCGACCGCGGGCGCGGCGTGGACGCGTGTCGTCCCAAAATCGCTCCCGCACCGGAACACTGCCGCCCGCGCTCGACTGCGCGTGCGCGCGGCAAGACACGCGTCCGACGTGGCTGCGATGGGTGAGTTCGCGCGTCCTCACAAGAGGCACCGCATTCGCATTGGCGGTCGGCGCTTGCGGCACGCCTGCACTCGTCCGCGCAGACAGTCCCTTCGCGGTCTCCAAGCGGCCGCAAGATCCGACCCCGCTCTTTGTGCCACGGGTCGGGCACGAGGCGGGCCCTGACGCTGATTTGCGCGACATCGGCGACGAAGACCTCGACGATCTCGCATCATCCGCGGCGTACGCCCCGGCTGACTCAGGCGAAGGTTCGCCGCGCTCGGCCGCGTTCCTCGAGCAACTCGATGCCGCCTTTGCGACGCGCACCGGTCTCGTCCCTTCGGCCTCACCGCGCGCTCTGACATCGCCGCTGCTCGTCAGTCCCGCCACGCCGGGCCTCGGCGCAACCCAGACCCCACTTTCGTACGTGATGGGCTTAGGGATGGGCCCGGGCACGGTGGCGCAGCCGGCTGGACGACCGCCTGGAGCCGCACCGGCTGAGGATCCTGCTTTGGATCCTGCCGTGGATCCTGAAGGTCGAGAGCAAGCCGCCGAGGACCCCTTTGACGCGAGCCAAGGGGCGGCGCCCACCGTGCCGCCGCCGGTCTTGCTGCGCAAGCGCAACGTCCCGCCATTTTGGATCCAGCGCGAACTGAGCACGCACACGACGCGTGCCCTCACCTTTCCGCCGCTCTTCATTCATCGCGCGCCCAAGCCGATCGCGGCCGGTGGTGATCCAAGCAAGTATCTCCACATCGACCTTGCGCTCAACTTCGCATGGCATTCGTCGCGTGCGAGCAAGGATTGGTGGATCAACCCTGCACTGCTCTTCTTTCACGGCAAGTCGGCGATTCGCTCGGGTTGGCTGTTCGCGCCGATGTTGATGGCCTATCGCCGGACTGGCGAACAATTCACCTTTGGCCAGTTCCCGCTGATCTGGGTGTGGGGCAACAAGTACGTTCGCAACGCGTTCGTCTTGCCGCTGCACTATCACCAAAAGACCCCAGGCGCGTGGTTCGGCATGACCGCGCTGGTCGCCTGGTACGGATGGAAGGGGCGCGACACCGAGACAATTGACGACGACCGAGCGTGGATCGTGGTCGGTCCCGCCTTTATCCGGGCCAAGAAAGCCGCCAAGCGCCTCGACTTTGGCCTGCCCTATGTCGGCTACTCCGACACCGCCAAGGGACTGCGCTCCAACACGATCTTGCCGCTCGTGCACTGGCAACGCAGCGAATTTGGCAATCGCAAAGAGTTGTGGACGCTCGCGTTCATCCAACGAAGCGACCGGGCCCGCGTACGCAAGTCTTGGGCGGTTCCGCCGCTCTTGACCTTCCGTTCGCAACATCGCGAGCACGACCTTCTCTCGGTCACACCTCTCCTCTGGCGCGCCAAGGACAGCGAGCGACAGCGCACCACGTGGGTCGCCGGTCCCTACGGCCAGCTTCGCGATCCTGATTCCGCGGTCACTTGGTTCGCGCCGCTCTTCATGCACGCCAAGGATCGGCGCACGGGTGCACGCGCCGTCGGCGTCTTCCCCCTGTTTTATGGCCGCAAGAGCGAGAACGGATCCGGCTTTGGCACGCTGCTCGGCGGCGGCCGAAAGGACGCAGACGGCCGGATCCGAGTCGGCACGCTTCCGGGCATCTACGTCGATCGAAAGCCCAACGGTGAGCACACGGCCGTCGGCGGTCCGATCTATTGGTCGCTGAGCCGCAACGCGGATCCCAGCATCGGCCGCGAAGCCATTCGTGGCGGCGGGCTGGGTCCGCTGGGCTGGTATGTGCGTCGCGGCGACAAGAAGAGCTTTGGTGCGCTCCCGCTGCTGACCTTCACGCATCGATCTCCTGAGCGCGCCGTCACGGTCGCGACACCTCTGGTGTGGCACGTTGGACGCGGACCCAAGTCCGCACGCTCTCACATCGTCGGCGTCGGGCCATTCTACGGCGGCGGCAACAAGGACTCCTGGCACGCGGGCGCGTTGCCCCTCCTCGCGCTCCAGGGCGGCAACAAGACCCGCACCGTCATCGCTCCGCCGATCCTGCTCGGCCACCGCGCCGATCTTGTCGCGGGCACCTCACGGACGATCTCGCCCTGGTATGTCCGCGACACCGCACCCGATCACAAGGTGACCGGCGTGCTCGGGCTGGGCTGGTCGGTCAAGCGGGGTTCACACAAGACGCTCGCGATCGTCCCGGCCTTCCTCAAGGTCGAGAAGGACCCGACTCATCGTTGGTGGGCCACGCCTGCGCTGATCGCCGGCCGAACCAACGGTGACGTGCGCTACTGGTTCGCGCTGAGCGCCTATGGCACCAAGAATGCGACGCGCAGCGGCTTCGGGTTTGCGCCGCTCTTCCACCATGAGCGACGAAGCGGCGAGGCGGCCGGCAGCACGACCTTCGTGCTGCCACTCATGTTGCGCGACCGTCGGCCGGGCCTCGAGCTCGACGCCTACACGCCGCTGGTCTGGCGCAGCCAGGTCCAGGGCGAAAAGCCCCGCACCAACCTCGCGGTGGTCCCACTCTATTTCCGCCAGCGCCAACCCAATGGCGTGAACGTCGACGCCGGCTTCCCGTGGTTCTATTCGCGCGACAAGATCCGGCGCACCCACACGATCGTCGCGGGTCCCTTCTTCCACAAGCAGACCCGCAAGTACCTGCAGACCGGCTTTTTGCCGATCACGTTCTGGCACGACTCGAAGTCCAAGCGCATTTTGGTGGCCACGCCGCTGTGGACCAGCGTCGAAGATAAGATTGCGCGCAAGCGAACAACCGTCTTTATTCCCGTCTGGTTCGACCGACTTCAGACCAACGGGCGCCGCACGTGGTTCGCGTTCCCCTTCGTCCTCGGCGTGCGCGGACAGTTCAACCACACACGCATGGGCATCGCGCTGCCCGGCGTCGTCGACATCTTCCGGCTCGCCAAGAACAAGCGGATCCGCGGCTGGCTCCCATTTTACTTCGACTACAAGAAGTGCGGCTACCGTCTTGAAGACGAGCCGGAATGCCGCTACCACCTGCGCGGCAGCATTCCGTTCTTTATCTATGGCAAGGACGGTCTGGGCCGGAAGACGCATGGGTCGCTGGTCTATGTTTGGGACCAAACCCCGAGCAGCAAGCGGCTGATGACCTGGGTCGGCGGATTTGACTATCGCAAGGACAAGAAGCTCAGCTGGTATGCGCTGACGCTCTACCACGGCGTCACAACCACGCATAAGACCAATGCGTTTCTCCCGCTTTTCTTCCATCGCACGCATCGCACCAAGCTTGAGAGCACGACCGATATCCTCGGTCCCCTGTTCATCACGCAGCGCAAGGGCGATCGCCGCTGGTTCGAGACCGGCCTGGTCTACTGGCAGTTCCGTCGTCCACACGAAGTCGCGGTCGCGATCGTGCCGCCAATCTTCTTCCACAAGAACACCTACGCCGAGCGCCGCCTGACCTGGTTCCTGCCGGTCTTCGTCCACGACGATCATCCGGGCGCCGATCGCCGCACTCACGCGCTCTTCCCGATCGCCTTCGGGTATGGGCGTGTCGGCGACAAGGAGACCGCCGTGCAGTTCCCCCTGGTGTGGCACTTCAAGCGCGGGGATCGGCAGTTCTCGACCGGCGCATTTGTCTATTACGACGTGCGCAGAGGCGACAAGGCGACGCAGATCCTCCCGGCTCTCTATGCACACGGACGTCGTGGCGATCGCGACACTTGGGTCGCCGGTCCTGGACTCGCATGGGGGACGGTGTCTGGTGACGCACTGACGCCCAATCGATCCTGGCGCATGCTCTTTGGCCTGTTCGGCGGCGGCAATGAGGACGGAAACCGCTACGCGGTCGTCTTCGGTGCGAAGGTCAAGCTCGCGCCCAAGGCCACGCGCGCTCGGCGAGCGCGGACTGGCAAGAGCGGCCGAGCCAAAAGGCTCCCGCCCGTCCCTGGGAGTGAAGCCTCCAGCACATCACAACGCCCGCCCAATGCAGCGACTTCGACCGGCTCGGGCGGCGCGGCGGCGACTTCGACGGGCGGCAAGCCGGCCAAGGCCGGTAAGAAGCGCCGCGTCAAAGGGACCTAGCGCAGCTCGTCGAAGAACCCGCGTGGAATGCATGGACGCGCAATCGCCATGCACAACGAGGCACGAAGAGGTCGCGTACCGGGCGTACGCGACCGACGAGCAACAAGGGGTAGCAGGATGAGTCTGCGGCCACGCGCCGCGCGAGGTTCTCCGTCAGCCTACGAGCTCCGACGCCGCGCGAGTTCTCGCATCACCTCGATGTACTTGCTGCCCGCGCCGGTGTTGAACAGCACGACGCTCGCGTCCGCGAGGCTGCGGTCCTCGGCGACCAGACGACGGATCGCGGCCAAGCAGGCACCTGCTTCGGGACACGCGTTGATGCCCGTGCGTGAGGCGAGCTCGAAGGTGGCAGCGAGTAATTCGTCGTCGTCAACCGCGACCGCGGTCCCGCCGCTACGACGCAGCGCTGACAGGATCAATCGATCACCGATCGCCGCTGGGACGCGTAGGCCGGACGCGATCGTATGCGCGCCCTCGACCTTGGTCGCCGCATCTGCGCCCGCATGGTAGGCGTTGACGATCGGAGCACAGCCACTCGCCTGAACGGAGACAAAGCGCGGCTGATGGTCGGCCTCGAGCCAGCCCAGTTCGCGCAGCTGATCAAAGGCCCGGTCCATGCCCACCAGTCCCGTTCCACCGCCGGTTGGATAGACGATCACGTCGGGCAGCTTCCACCCCAACTGCTGCGCGAGTTCGAGCCCCATGGTCTTCTTGCCTTCGATGCGATAGGGCTCTTTGAGCGTGGAGACATCGAATGCGCCGAGCCCTTCGCGTTCTGCTGCGGCACGACGTCCACACGCGTCGATCAGGCCGTCGACCTCGACCAAGGTTCCGCCCATCAGCGGCACTTCAAGTCGATTGACCTCCGGGGTATCCGAGGGGACGTAGACGGTCGCGCGCAGGCCTACCCGGGCCGCGTACGCGGCGAGTGCCCCCCCTGCATTTCCGGCCGACGGCGCGACCAAGTGGCGGGCGCCAAAACGATGCGCCATCGAGACCGCCGCGCTCATGCCCCGGGCCTTGAACGAGCCGGTGGGATTTTGCGCCTCGTCCTTGATCCACAGGCGACCAATCCCGAGTGCGGCGGCGAGCTCAGGCGCCTCAAGCAGGGGGGTATCGCCCTCCCCCAGGCTCACTGGCGCGAACTCAAAGGGCAGTGGCATCAGCTCGCGGAATCGCCACATGCCGGGCGTCCGCACGCTGACCTCGTCGCGATCGACCGCGCTACGGACCTGCGGAAGATCGTAGTCGACCAGGATCGGCGCACCGCTCGGCGAGAGATTCCACTCGCGCTCCGGGTCGAGCCGAGCGCCGCTCCTACTGCAGCGGAGCCCGCTGACGAAACTGCCCTCGGTCGGTCTGCTCGGCACCCGCCCAGACTCGCACGGGAGATGCGAGGGTTGAAGCGTGATCGAATGCGGCAGGTGGGGCACTTCCAGCGGGTACCCTAAGCCGCCCTTCATGCGATTCACGCTGAGCGCGCCCCTTCCACGCCCCACGACCGGCGGGCACCACGTGGGCCCAAACCGCATCCCGCCCCCTGCTAAGGTCCACCCAGGCACGACCGGGGGGCAGTCGTGTTCAAGACTCCCGCCCTTCCTGACATCTCTCTCGTCGACGACGACAGGCACCGCGCTCACCATGACCGATCACGCCGAAACCCTCTGGACCGCCGATGAACTGGTGAAAGCGACGGGAGGTACGTGGCTGCGCCCTCCCCCGGCGGATTGGGTCGTACGCCGCGTCAGCTACGACGTGGAAGGACAGCTTGAGCCACAGCAGCTGATTGTTGCGCGCGCGCCTTCGTCATGGCGAGCCGACGCGCCCGATTCATGCGAAGCCATCGCGAAACTCTGCCGTGGCAACACCATCTCCGGTGTCATCATCCAGGAGGACCAGCGCATCTTCGTGAAGTCCTTTCCGGCCCAAGTACCGCTGCTGGTCGTCGCAAACACGAGAATAGCGCTAGACAAGCTCGCATCTGCGGCGCGCAAGCGCTTCGCAGGAAAGGTGATCGCACTCTCGGGCACGGTCGGCAAAACCACATCCCGCCAGATGCTCGTGCATGCCCTATCCGGCCAGGGTCCGACCTACGCGACCCGCGGGAACAACAACAACTTCGCGGGCGTGTGCCGAACGATGAGTTATGTACCCCGCGACGCGAAGTACGCGGTCATCGAGCTCGGCTTTGGCTTCCCGCTTGGCTGGATTGGCCGGGCATCCCTCTTGATTCGCCCTCACGCCGTGTTGCTAACCCAGCTCGGACTGGCCCACCTCGACACCTTCGGCAATGTTTCGCTCAGCGAAAACGAGTACCTCGATCGGATCGCGTCGCAGAAGCTTGGAATGCTCGACGGTGCCGAAAAATCGCCGCACGCCGTGCTTCCTCGGGATTCTTCGCGATACGACACGATGCTCAACATCACGAAGCGTCATCGGGCCAAACCCTGCAGCTTCGGTCGCCACGAGAACGCCGACACGCGACTCCTCGAACTGCGAAGCGAAGCATTGCGCAGCTTCGTCCGCGCCTCGTTCTCGGGGCGCATCGTAGAGTACGAACTGGGACTCCCCGGCGAGCACATGGCTCTCAACAGTCTTGGCGTGTTGACGGTTGCACAAGCCGTCGGAGCCGACTTGCAGGAGGCCGCGGCGTCGTTGAGTACATTTAGCCCCGTCGGTGGGCGCGCGAAGATCTCAGAACTCTCATTTGGCGAAGGCACGATCACCTTCATCGATGACAGCTTCAACGCGACACCGCTGTCGGTTCAGTCCACGCTCAACATCCTCGGCAACTTCCCGATCGAGCCGGGAAGTCGCCGCATCGCGCTCCTCGGCGACATCCTTCACCTGGGACCGCAGTCTCCTTCGATTCACGCCGCGCTGGCGGAGTCTGTGGTTGCGTCCAAGGTCGATCACCTCATCACCACGGGCGATCTGGCCAGGCACATCCACGCCGCGGCGCCTCAAGAGATTCAAGGGGGGCACTACGACCGCCTCGCAGACGCATACCAAGCGCTGCGAGCGGCGCTGCGACCCGGCGATGTCTTGACCATCAAAGCGTCTACGCCGATCAACTTGCAACGCATCGCGGCCGCGCTGGCGGCCGGGCGCCAAGCGCTCTAGCTGACTGTTGGAGAAGCACGCGAGGCGGCGAGCCGCAGCGCCGCCTCGCCGCCCAATCGAGAGAACCATGATGTCCGACGGCGAGTTCCAGGCCCCCACGGAGCGCCGCACTGACGTTGAGTGGCCCTACGGACGCTGGGCCGTCTGCACGCTGCTTGCAGGTATCGCGCTCCTGCACCTGGCGGGTCTTGCCCTGGCGACCGAACCACGATCGCCGCTTCCGTTCTGGCTCGCACCGCTCAAACAGTCCGAAGGTCGACTCGCCGGGGTCTCCGCGGCCGCCGCGTTGATCGGCCTCGTCGCCGCGACGATCTACGTGGTGACCCAGGCGCGACCGCAGCTGATCGCGAGGCGCATCAGCGTGCTTGTTGTCTCGTGCTGCGTCTTGGTCTCGGGCACGGTCTACTTTGGTAGCCAAGCTCTTCGCGACGGCCGATACGTCCACGTCTGGGATACCGCCATCTACGGCATCGGCTCGAAGTATTTCAACGAGCTGGACTATTTCGCGCTCAACGACTGCATGGTCGTGGCCTTGGGTTCCACGCGCATTCCTCCAGAGACCCTGGTTCGGGATCTTCGCACCTACGAACTCGTCAAGGCCGCCAAGCTTCGGCGCCAGCAACCGCCGTGCCGCGAGCGCTTTCGCGAGCGTCGCTGGAAAGAATTCAAGCGCGACGTGCTCTCGTACACGCGACCCGGTATGGGGGGCGTGGCGCTGCTGCGCAAGGTCGCTGCGGATAAGGGATACAACGGCACGCCGCTTCACACGGCGATCTCATCCGCGATCTTGAACCGAGTGTCGTTTCATTACGACTCGCTGCGGCTTCTCTCGGCCGTGGACGTGATCGCTGTCACCGCAATGCTGATCACCGTCACTTGGCTCCTGGGCTGGCGCGTGGGCCTCATCTTCGCGCTGAGCGTCTTCACGCTGCCAGTCGATCGATTCACGGTCAACGGTGGCTCACTGTTTCGCCACCTGTGGATCGCGAGCTTGACGATCGGCATGGTCAGTTTTCACGCGCGGCGCTATGCCGCTGCCGCCGTCGGCCTGGTCCTCGCGACGCTCTTGCAGGCATTTCCCGTGCTGTTTTTGCTCGGTCTGCTGCCGTCCATCGTGGCACAGCGCTGGCAGGATGGCCGGCTCCACGACGGCCACCGGCGATTCATGCTGAGCGCGGTCGCCTCGGGCCTGCTCCTGGGCGCGATCAGCATCAGCCATGGTCATGGTCTTGCGAACTACACCCTGTTTCGCCAGAACATGGAGGTCCACGCCACCAACGGTCCCCACCCTGAGCTCGGCACACTGGAACCCTTTCAAGGCTTTGGGGTTGGTATGAAGTGGGCGGTCACGTACCCGGGCCACACGATCCTGTCATCCGGCGTCGCGGATCAAGTCGCCCTCACTCGCCACTATCGCTGGATGCGATGGCCGATGCGAATCGTAGGTCTCTTGATGACCCTGCTCGCACTTGCCGGCGCGTCGCGACTGCGTCCCCTCGAAGGCGCAACGCTGGTGGGCTTCACGGCGTTTTTCTGCCTGCTGGGCGCCGCCGGTTACTACTTTGCCTGTGCGAATCTCTTCGTGCTCGCGCTCGCCCTCTACGCGATACCTGGGGCCGCTGAGGAGGGATGGGCGTCTCCATCACCACCGCCCTCAGATCCGCCTGCGCAAACGGCCGTGCAGTCGAGCTCTGGCGACCCGTCGACGGACGCAGTTCGCTCACGGGTCGCTCTGCTGTTCGGATTCTTTCTGATTTCGATCGCTGGGGCAGCCTTCATGGGACTGGGTGGCAATCGTTTCATCGTGTACCACAGCATCACATCGATGGGCTGGCTCTTGTGGCTCACTGTCTACCTGAGCATCGTCGGCCGCGAGGTGTGGCAGTCTTGGGATCGCAAGGGCGCAGCCCCGACGGAGATCTGAGGCGCGCCACTCAGCGCAGGTCTTGCGTCGCTTTCCTTGCGCCAGCGCGCCTGGGCCCCAAGGCGGTCCTCTCGCGCATGTGGTCCGGCCCGCTCCCTCGATGCGGCCAAGGTCGTCCAGTGATACACGGCCGCGACCTTGCCGTGTTCGATGGTGTTGGAGGTCGTGCGGCCCGACGTGCAGTGAACCGCATGGCGGATCTTCAGCGAGTCACATCGTCACATCAACAACGTGAATCGATCACGCATGTCTGCAACTTTTCTTCGCTTTCATCATGACGGTGCAAGATCGTCAGCGCTGCAACGCTGTCGCGCTGTCGCGCTGTCGCGCTGTCGCGCTGTCGCGCTGTCGCGCTGTAACGCTGTAGTGCTTCAGCTCTTCCACCCTTCGACCCTTCAACTCGGTGCACGAGCGAAGTGAAACGATTGCAGGCATGCTTTCGATCGCCTACGATTCGGCGGGTGGATCGTGCCCCTGCGCCCGCCCCCGTTTTGCGGGCCCCTGCTCCACGCTTAAACGACCGCACATATGGATGATCGAGCACTAGACGATGAAGGGGTGGGCAAGGATGCCGCCGACAACCGAAGAACGGAGGTCCCTCGCAGCTCGGAACTGCCGCGCGAGCAAACCGTGCCGACGCATGATGGCTCTGCCGGAACTGCCACCGGAACCGGCAACGGACCAGCGGTCGGCCCGGCCGTGGGCCCGGCCGTGGTCCCGGCCATCGGCCCGGCCATCGGCCCGGCCATCGGCCCATGGTGGATCGGTGCGATCCCAATCGGGGCACTCTTTGTCTGGCAGTGCGTCGTGGTCACGACATACGGGCACTTGCCCTGGAGCGAGCAACCCTCGCTGGTTCGCTGGCTTGGAGACAAGCCACACCAGGGCCAGATGGCCTACTTCTGGCTGACCGCCGTCGCCTGTCTCGCG
>CAZVEM010000160.1:0-13437 GCA_964626165.1 uncultured Nannocystaceae bacterium | reverse complement strand
TGCCTCGACCTGAACATGTTTAGTGGCCGCGCCCGTGAGAACCCGCGATCCGACGGAGTTCGTCGGCAGCGATGAGATGTGATGGCGAACGCCACAGCGCGCTTCAAGCCGACCGTGGTCTTGCAACACCCGCACACTACCGACTCAGCGAACATGTGGCGCATGCCGTGGGCCTGCCTCGCTCGAGAGTATCCGAGTGTGCGCGTCTACGCGTCGGGCATTGGCTACTTCAACTGGATGGGTCCGGCTCGTTGCCCACTTAGCGAAGTGCTTTCCGGGACGCGAAGCGACGCTGGGGGCGCTGATGTTGTCGTGAAGTCCCGCTGACCCGATGTCCGATCGCTGATCTCGCGGACAGCTGCGTTGCCCATCGGCCGATGGAGCTCATCGCGACGCCCGTGACCAGAGAATTTCCGTCGATACCGCTGGGCTACTCGCCCATGAGAATGCGGGCCTTGAACTTCGCCGACGCGGCCACACGCCAGATTGCGGGGTCCCCGTGGATCCGCGTTGCCCGAACCGCCGACGTGCAGACCGCTTCGCAGGAAGCCAGACCAGCGCTCAATCGCAAGCCGTCCCCGACCGTCAAGTCGAACGCGTCCTGCCAGCCCCGGTCTGCCCGGGGCTTAGACGCTGACAGGTCCAGAAGCGACCGCGGTGGTGCGTGGACTCGACGGGCGGCGCAACACTCGTTCGCGAACGGGCGCGTCTTGGGGATGGCGAGAACGTCAGGCACGCGGTGCTCATCCAGGCCAGCTCGGCACGCGTACTTCGAGACTTCGCTGCAGCGCTCAAGACGTTTTGCGCGAGATCAGCGAGGCGTCGACCGAGGGCAGCAAAAGGTGGTGTTCCAGAAGTGTGTCGTGCCGCCATTCGCGACGTTTCGAACGCTCGGCGGGGCCGGGATCTCTCTGGCCATTCAGGAAACCGTGCATGAAGTGACCCAAAAACCTGAACGAAAACGGAGGTTTCTCCATCCGTCTCACCATGTGCATCGTGAGCCATTGACACCGATTCAATCCGTCATGTAGATCTCGGAACATGAAGTTCCCGGCGCTGTGCGATCGGATGCTAACGCGTGGTCAAGCGGGCGAGCACCATCATCGAGATTCTGCACATCGATCAGACCCTGACAGCGCGCGCGTTGTTCGTTCGTCGGTGCTGCGGTTGGCACTCAGCGGCCTTCTGGCCTCATCGTTCGCTGCGTCGGCGTGTTCATCGGACTTGCAGGGGCTCGACGCAAACGGAACTGATGACGGCGCGGCCGAGGCTGCCTCCGCCGCCGCGCCCCGCGCTGGGAACCGAGAGAAAGGGCGGCGCGGTCGTGCAGTGGGGTCGAAGGCGTCGGATGGTCTGGAGGCGCTCAGTCCTTCTCCAGGCGAGGTCCAGGCCGTCTCTTTGAACCTCCTCAATTGCGCTGTCGAAGAGACAGAATCGGCTTGCTGCGTGGCAGGTCAGCAGGTGGTGCTTGGTACGGCCGGAGCGGACTCGATCGGCGGTCAGAACGGCTCACAGTGTGTCTTCGGGCTCGACGGTGCGGACTCAGTTCACGGCGGAGATGCGAACGACACGCTCGTCTGCGGAGGGGCCGACGATGAGTGTCTGGGTGAAGACGGCCACGATGTACTCTTCGGTGGTGCTGGAAACGATGGTCTGAGCGGCGGCGATGGGCACGACACGCTTGTTGGCGGGGCAGGCGACGATCATCTCGTCGGGGGCGACGGTCACGACTTTCTCATTGGCGGTGGCGGGGACGACACCCTCAACGGCGGTGACGGCAAAGACACGCTCCGCCCTGGACCAGGACGCGACGAGGTTGACGCGGGAGATGGCAAGGACATCGTCGAAGTTTTCCACCTTTGCGAGGTTGAGTCCGGCGAAGTGCTCAATGGCGGTCCCGGGAAGGACACGCTACGCACGGCCGTGCCTGTCGCGACGCTGGAGGCGCTCGGCGTTATCGTCTCTGGATTCGAAGTCGTCGAAGTCATCGATGAAAACGCCGAAGCGTCCGAGTGCGCATCGTGTGGCTGTGAGCTCGGCAGCTCAGGCGATACAGTCGAGTGCTGTGGCGGCGTCGGGACATGCGTCGCGGTCGTCGGCACAGGTGGTAGCTGCGACTGCCCCGATGGATACGTTGGTGAATTCTGCGAGCCGGACGGGGGAGGGACTACCGCGGGAGGTGACGGCGGAATCGACGATGGCGCGGACGATGCCGCCGATGCCGACGATTTCGACGGCGATGACGGACAAGACGATGGCGGCGACGGCCAGATGGATGACGGGGGAGGCTCGTTTGTTCCCCCGCCCGACGTCGCGGATGATGGCGGCGACGACCTTTCGACCTCAGACGACGGAGATACCGACGGCGGCGGAGATACCGGTGACGATGGTGGCAGCACCGACGACGGAGGTGAAGATGACGGCGGCGACGATGACGGCGCGCTTCCGCCGGATCCGTCGGATGTCGCCCCAGAGCTCGATCCGACCAAGGACTACGACTTCTTCAGCGCCAACAGCTTCCTCTTTGCGGCCGTGCCCCAGATCCAGTCCGAGGTCCAGATCGCCCAGATCGACCCGGATCGCATGGCAGTTGTCTATGGCACCGTCATCGATCGAGATGGCTCTCCGCTGGCCGGCGTAACTGTCCGCGTGGAAGGCCACCCCGAGTACGGGTTCACGCGCACTCGAATCGACGGAGGATTCGATCTCGCGGTAAATGGGGGCGGCGGGTTGGTACTCTCCTTTGTGAAGGCGAACTATGGCTCGGTGCTGCGGCGAGTCGCGCCCGAGTGGAACGAGTTCGCACAGGTCGATGGCGTCGCGCTCGTACCGCGCGACACGCTGGTCTCGCTGATCGATTTTCAGGCACCGATGCAGGTCGCCACGTCATCGATCACCGCGGACGACAACGGAAGTCGACGAGTTCACGCACTGTTCCGTCAGGGCACCTCGGCAGCCATGGAACTGCCGGACGGCACGTCCGTACCGCTCAGCAGTCTTCATGTTCGCATGACGGAGTACACGGTCGGTGCGCACGGGGTCGAGGCAATGCCTCTGCCGTTGCCCCCCAACACCGGGTACACGTACGCGGTCGAGCTTGGCGTGGACGAAGCTGAAGCGGCGAGCGCGGTCTCGGTCACCTTCGATCAGATCGTGCCGGTCTATGTGGACAACTTCTTGTCGTTGCCGACGGGTACGCCAATCCCGGCGGGCGTTCTCAACAGAGAAGCTGCCGCGTGGGTATCAGGACCCTTCTACGGCCGCGTCGTCGAGGTTGTCTCCGAGACCGGCGGTATTGCCGTGATCGACGCCGACGGCGACGGGCTGGGCGACTCGCCCGCGTTCCTTGCAGAGTTGGGCATTGACTCGGTTGAGCTGAGCACGATTGCGAGCCTGTACGAGCCTGGCGCTACCTTTTGGCGCGTGCCGCATCAGTCGTTTAGCGACTGGGACTACAATCTCGGCGTCCGACCAGAATGTGACTGCGATGGCCAAGCAGAGTGCGTGTGTGGCTGTGGTTTCATTGATGGCCAGGGCACGGGCGAGACGGATCAGTGCCCAGTCGCTGAACTTGAGACATCATCAGGCTCCATCATCGAGTGCCACAACCAGGTGCTGGGAGAGAGTCTGCCGATCGCGGGGACCGGCCTGAGTCTCAACTACCGTAGCAGCCGCGCGATGGGCACGAGCTATGACCGCACAGCAACCTTTAACGACGTCGTCAGCCCAGTTGCGCCGACCGGATTGCTGTCCGTCAGTGCGTACATCGAAGTGCTCGGCCGCAGGATGTCCGTCCAGTCTCCGGTGATCGGGGGCCTTGACCTTCAGCTTGTGTGGGATGGCGTCGACCGCTACGGGCGCGTGGTTCAGGGACCCGCCACGGGCAAGGCGTGCGTCGAGTATCTCACGTCGTTGACCTACTACGAGCCGAATCTGCCAGCAGACGCGGATGCTGCGTTCTTCTCGCTCTTTGGCTATGACGGTGGGACGACTTCACTCGGGATCTCCCGTCCCGAAGCGGTCGGCACGATTGAATTCTGCCAGCCGATTATCTTGGGCAACTTCAACCAGGCGCGATCGAACGCAGCGCTTGGTGGTTGGTCGCTCGGCGTGCATCACTTGTTGGCGAGCGCAGCCGGAGTGCTCGCCCGAGGCGACGGGTCGATTGTGCGTGCAGATCCGCTCACGATGATCGCAAGGACCGCCTCGACTCTCGCTGCGCTGAGTCTCGACATCGGACCCGATGGTTCCACGTACGTGCTACACGGCGATGGAGTCGCGAGCGCGACCTACGTCACCAAGATCGCAAAGAACGGGACGACAACCCTCATCGCTGGCGCCGGTGCCGGCGCCGTCGATGGTGACGGGGGACCCGCGACGGCGGCTCACCTGGGAGGAAGCTCGTTTGGCTCCGTCCGAGTCGCTGACACGGGAGAGATTTACATTGCCGCGACCATCGGTCCCGGTGTCGCCACGATTCGAAAGATCGGCCTCAACGGCACGATCGAGACTGTCGTAGGCGGCGGCGCGCAGAACCCCTCGCTGGTGGATGACCTGCCGGCGACCGGTTATGCCTTCCCCCGTATCTTCGCGATGGACGTCGCCTCCGACGGTGGCTTGTGGTTCGCGACCGCGAGCGGGCTTGGACTCGTCATGCGCGTGGCCCCAGATGGCCGTGCAAGAAGGATGATCGGTGGCGCTGGTTGCAACGTGTTCACGGCCGGCTCTGATCCTGTGGTTGCGGCTCGGTCGTTTTGCCCAAGCTCCGTCGACAGCCTCGTCGTCTTGCCAGGTGACCGCGTTGTCTTTGGGACTCACCCATTCGCGGGCTCATCGTTGACGCTACTCTACGAGCGGAGCGCCGCGGGGTGGGTCCGGAGCTACGCGGGCGGAGTGGCTCCGGAGCCTCCTGGGCTCAACGAAGTCGCGCTCAACGAGGCACTTCTGGACGACGTGAGCGGTCTGAGCTGGTCGGAGTCCCTTGGTGGTCTGCTCGTCTTGGAGCGCGGACCGGCGCGCCTGCGACTTCTCAACGAACAAGGCGGCACGATCGTCTCGCTCAACGAAGGCGGTTCTGGGCCCGCGGGTGACGGCGAGCCAATCCGCCTGATGAAGCTCACGATGCCGCAGGACGTCGCGACGACGCACACGGGCGGGGCTTGGATTGCAGAGAGTGGCGCCGGGCGGATCCGTTCGGTGGAGCGCGCGGCGGGGCTGGGCGCGGGAATCGAGACCCTTGTTCCAAGTTCAGATGGCGCAGCCGTCTATGTCTTTGGTGAAGGGCGCCGCCACGTACGGACCGTCGACTCACACACAGGAGTGACGCTGATCCAATTCCAGTACGACAGCCAGGGTCGGCTGATCAGCGCAACGGACGAGGTCGGAGATGTCGTGACGATCACGCGCGACGGCGACGGGCGTGCCACCGCGATCGTGGGCCCCGACGGACACACAACCTCACTCGACGTCAGCGAGACAAGCCAGCTCATGTCGATGTCCGATCCGCTCGGCCACGTGACGAGTTTTACGTACGTGCCATCAGGGCTACTCACGTCGATGACCAACCCGCGCGGGCATACGACGTTGTTCGGCTACGACGGACAGGGTCGCCTTGTGACGGACGAGAATGCGCTCGGCGGCTCGATCACGCTGCTGCGGCAGATCCTTGCCAGCGGATACCAGGTGAGCAAGGCATCACCGATGGGCCGGACTACGTTGTACGACGTGGTACGAAGTCCAACGTCGAGTGCTCAGACGCGTACCAAGACGCGTCCCGATGGCCTCACGGAGACGACGTACATCGGCAGCGACCTGTCCACCAAACGAACGAGTCCTGACGGCACCATTGTCGAGACGGCGTGGGCCGCCGACCCGCGGTTCGGCGCGATCGCGCCACGTGTCGACTCGTCCAAGGTCACGCTCCCGAGCGGGTTGGCTGCAGTCTCGTCGGAGTCGCGCAGCGCGACGCTCGACGTGCCCGGACAGTGGCTCACGCTGTCTTCGGAGACCCGCGCCACGACGGCCAACGGCAGAACGGCGACATCGACCTACAGCGCCGTGTCCAACACGTGGACCTCAGTGAGCCCACAGGGCCGTACCGGCGCTGTCGTTCTCGACAGCAAGGGCCATGCCGTCGCAGCGCAGGTCGCAGATTGGGCAGGTCTCGCGGTGACTCGCGATGCCAGAGGGCGCCCGATCGAGATCACGCAGGGCGTGGGGCTAAGCGCACGCACCACCGTACTCGAGTACGACCTTACGAGTGGCGAGCTCGTCGAGGCCGTCGATCCCCTCGGACAAAGCTGGCAGTTTGTCTACGACGACGCTGGTCGAATGGTGAAGCAGATCCTTCCCGATGGGGATGAAGTGGTGATCAGCTACGACGAGAACAGCAACGTCGTGTCAGTCACGCCGCCGTCGCGTCCGAGCTATACGACCGCATTTGATGCGCTCGACCGCCCGACGATCGCAAGCGCGCCGCTCCTTACCGACGTGCCGGTCCCGCAGACCTTGGTGAGTTACAACGCGGATCACCAGCCGGTCGAGGTCACGCGGCCAGGTGGCGAGACGACGACTCTCAACTACAACACGATCACAGGTCGCCTGACCAGCGTCGTGACCCCCACCGGAACTGTCACGCCGAGCTACGATCCTGTGACTGGCAGGGTGTCGTCCGTGTCGGGTCCCTACGGCGTGACGCTGAGCTACGCGTACGACGGTCCGCTCATGCTTAGCGAGACGATGAGCGGTTTGGTGAGCAGCGAAGTGAGCGTGACCTACGATCAGAACTTCTGGCCAACCACGGAGGCGGTCGACGGCGTCCCCATCACGTTGGCGTGGGACAACGACGGCCTGCTTCTCAGCGCGGGTGAGGCCGTCCTGAATCGTCACCCGCAGCGGGGCACGATTGACGCGGTGCTCGTCGGCGCGACAGCACAGGAGTTCACGTACTCTCAGTTCGGGGAGCTGGCGACCCATCGCGTCACGCACCCTGCATTCGGGACCTACGTCGACCCGCTCGATCCCCAGCAAGGACCCGTACCAACGCTTGTGGTACCGCCGCCACCTCCCCCGCCGGGTTCGCAGGTAGCGTCTGTGCCATGGCAGCCGCCGCCCGGTCCGCAGGCGCAAGCCACGGTCGAGGGGACGCAGTGGCAGTGCCCAGATGAGTTCACGGGCATTCCACTCACGGCGATCTGCGATGGAGTCCCAGACTGTGGCCTTGGAACCGACGAGGCGTATTGCGCCGACGGAGTGGCCTGTAACGTGCTCGCTCCCTGGGATCTGAGCACTGATCTGTTGCCCTGGTCTTCGGTATGTGATGGCTCCGTCGATTGCCCCGAAGGTGGGGACGAGTCGGGCTGCTTTTCGCAGCTCGCGTGTGCGGATGGCAGCAGCGCTGGCGGCGGCGTGTGCGATGGCTTTGAACAGTGCGATGACGGCAGCGACGAGTTCGCATGCCCATTCCAGTGTGCGCCCCCCGGCGGGACACTTCCATCATCCGCGGTCTGCGATGGCGTTCAGGATTGTCCCGGCGGCGAAGACGAGTCGGCCGCCGAGTGTGGGCCCGTGCAGTTCTCCTGCGGGATCTTCCCGTGGTCTCCCAAGATCGCACCCGAGGCCGTGTGCGACGGCGTGCCGGACTGTCCGGAGGGGAACGACGAGCTTGCGTTCAACTGCACGTACGCCTGCGGCGATAGTCTCTCGACGATCGGCGGACTGCAGATCTGCGACGGCGTCAGCCAGTGCGCTGATGGCACGGATGAGGCCGGTTGCCCGCACGTTTGTGGCGACGGCACCAGCGTGGCGGCGGCCTCACTTTGCAACGGCACCAGCGAGTGCCTCGATAGCTCGGATGAGAGCGGATGCGACTACCAGTGCGGGAGCGGTGAGCTCGTGCAACTTGCCGATCTTTGCGACGGGGTCGCGGAGTGCGGCGACGGAGGGGACGAGAGCGGTTGTCCCTTTGACTGCGGCGATGGCAACGAGGTCGCCGCCGCCGAGGTGTGCGACGGCCAGATGCAGTGCGCCGACGGGAGCGACGAGTCGAGCTGCAGCACCTGCGCGTCCCAGGGCACTTGTGTCTTTGAACAAGCGCTCACCCATGACGACCTGGGCCGGGTGACGCGGATCGAAGAGACGGTGTTCGGGCAGGCGCGCGTGCTTGAAGTGGCGTACGATAGCCGCGGCCGCATGACCGAGGTCAAACAAGACGGAGCGCTGCTCGAGTCCTCGGTCTACGACGGGGCCAGCAACCGCGTCGAGGTCGAGTACGGCGCATCTCTCGGCGGAGGCCAGGCGACCTTCGCCTACGACGCACAGGACCGACTGGCCTCTCTGACACGAGCGGGAGCCACGACGACCTTCAGCTACGACGCTGCAGGCGACCTCACGCAGCGGGTCGAGCCCGACGGGGACACGTGGACCTACAACTACGACTCAAGCAGTTCGCTGCTTGGCGTGACGCTACCCGACGGCAGCGAGCTGAGCTACGTGGTCGACAGTCGTGGACGACGTGTCGCCCGCACCGTCAACGGCCTGCGCACGCACGCCTGGGCCTACGGCAACCAGCTCGAGCCGATCGCCGAGTACGACGGCAATGGCGTACTGGTTTCCCGCTTCGTCTACGCGTCGCGCGGACACGTACCGGACTACCTGATGCGCCAGGGCCAAGTCTACCGTGTGGTCTCCGACCACCTCGGCAGCGTCCGCCTGGTCATCCACGCCCAGACCCAAGAGGTCGCGCAGCGCCTGGATTACGACTCCTGGGGTCGCGTACTGCAAGACACCAATCCCGGTTTCCAGCCCTTCGGCTACGCCGGTGGACTCTACGATCCACTGACGGGGCTCGTGCGCTTCGGCGCCCGCGACTATGACCCCGAGCTTGGCCGCTGGACGACCAAGGATCCGATCGGCTTCGACGGAGGTTGGAACTGGTATGAGTATGCGGCGAGCGCTCCTTATGACTTGGTGGATGTGAGCGGGTTGGTTCCCCCTTGCGCGACGTGGAACGTCGAGTGCAATGTCGGGGGTCTCATTGGATGGGTTCGGCGGCGGCGCGGCGGAACCGCCTACGCAGTCGATCCATACACGTACAGCCGTCGCAAACTGGAGTGGTGGGAGGATCCGTATCCGGACGAAGCCTTGCTCGTGCAGGGAGGCGAAGGTGCGTTTTGGCACTGGGCCGCTCCCGGTAGTGCGGTCACTCTTGGACCTGTAATACTTGCCGATTCTAATTGCGGACTTGATTCACCGCCAGGCTATGATGGCTTGGTGCATCAAGCGGTTACTACGGTGCAACACGAGATTGGTCACTATCATCAATGGCGACGTCTCGGTCCCGCATATCTGCCCGTCGTCGGGGCGGTCTACGCTGGTTCGCTTTGGCGATATGCCGCGAGGTTCGCAGGATTTAACGTGACGCACACCAATGCATTCGATGATCATGCCAGTTACATCGTTCAGTGAAAATTCCGGCTCCAATACGGCCGATGTCAATCGGTAGTTTCAATCTTGGGCATCCAAACAGTGACTCAGACCAACGTCAAACGAACCCCTCAGTCGCCTCAGGGGACATGGTCGCCGGCAAGGCGACCAATGGCCCTCTACTATCTGGCCGGCGTGTTGGCCGTTATGGCTGCGATCTCTCTAGCTGTCATTTCGATTGTCTATGATCGTGCTGTCTCTTTGTTCCGGGTGAAGGGGGTTGATGGAAAGATGCTCATTCTAGATAATGGAGAGTGTATCGCGATGGCTGGTTTTCATACGGATGAGCCAGCACGTCTGGAGTCGGCACTAAGGGCACGAGTGGAAGGGCGACTTGTGCGCTTTGTTGTTCCCGAACGGAAAGGGCGCGTGCCAGTATGGGTTGAAGGTAAAATTGCGTTTCGACATTTCCGATACAGCGACAATTCGTGGAGTGGTAGGTGCGCAGATCTGTTTGTTAATAGTCGCGGAGAGCCACTTCGCGATGAAAACGGTTGCGTCCTGGGAATTATTGCATTTGAGTTCGGCTCGCAGGGATACGCATACCTCCCCGAACTTGCTGACGGCCTCGGATGGCTGGATTCCTCTCTCGCTGCGTGTGAATATTTACAGTCGTGGACGACGAATTTCAGCGAGGCTGAGTACAGAAGAAAGCAAGCCTTGCACGAAGGGCGCGAGAGTATACCGCCCCGGTTTTAGCATAGCTGTTAGGCATCTTCGTATCCGTCCAGCGAACCGCGTTACTGTAGTGAACCACGCTATCCACGGGACTTGGCGTCACGCTATTTGCGGGGTTTGGCGAGAGGCGCGCTTGGGTGCTGCGGTTTGTCTTATTCGCTCCGGATGAGCTTGAGCACGTCGCACGCCGCCAGCATGGTGTCCTCGTCGACGAAGTTCTGGTCGCGGTCGTGTGCGATCACTCGGACGGACACCCACCCGCCGAAGTCCCCAGCCCAGCGTGACGCGTCACGAAAAAACGCGAGAGCAGAGAGAGTCACCACACGATGCCTCCGGTGCCATCGCGCGTCCCCTCAGCGGAAGTTGACGGTCGGTAGATGCGGGCCGACGTAGCCTATTGCGATTCGCAGGCAACGGACGGTCTCCCCGTTGGGCCCTACACCGTCGTCCTCTCGCATCTTGAAGTAGAGGCGTGGGGCGCTGACGCCCGAGAGCTTCGTGTGCAAGGTCCAGCGTTCGGCGCCGAAGTTTGCCGGCGTCGGGAAGTCGCGCAGGGGACCCAACGTCCCGTGCTTGAGCGTGCCCTCCGACTCGACGCTGTACCCCACCCCCTCGGGCGCGAACGGGCGGCCCCGTGTCCACGCGAGGGCCGCCCGGTCCAAGACGCGCAGGTGCCGGAGGAGCTGCGGGAAGAGCTGCTCAGACCCCTTCAGCTCGCTGATCTGTGCGGCCGCGCGTTCTCCCAGGACGAGGCGAGGGAAGAGCTCAGTGATCCCCGCCACAAGCGCCGCTCCGCTCCTGACCGCAGCCTCGATCTTCTTGCGCAGGGGGTCGGACTTCACGCCGACCTCGCCCGCACAGTCGACGGCGTCGACGGGGACGTCCTCGGTCCACGCCTCGGTCTCGGTCACGATCTCAAGGCGCACAACGACTGGACGCGACGCAGTTGACGTCTCGGCCTTGAGCTGGACGAGGACGCCGTCCGTGAGGGCAACCTGGCCGCCACCCAATGAGCGCGCACCCTGGATGGTGGGGTCGATGGCTCGCGTGCCCTCCAGGGCGGCGAAGAGCCCGTCTGCACCGTCGATATAGGGCGCCTTCCCGAGCCTTTGTGCGACGAAGCGACCCGCATCTCGCGGTGTCTGGCGGTCGAAGCACCACAAGCGCAGGCCTTGACCATCGAGCAGCGGAATGTCCGCCGCGCTGTGGACGTATCGCAGGACTCGTGGAGCGCCGAGCTGATCAAGCGCCCGCAGCGTTGCGGCCAGTTCGTCAATGCGCTGGCCAGGGGAGAGGTTCTCGCACGGGATAAGGCTGGCCTCGTCGAGTGCAGGCTCCATTGTCCCTCCCTAGAGTAGCTCCGAGAGCGCGGAATCGAACTGATCGAAGAAGCCGTCAGGCCACTCGCTCAGCCGTCCGTCTGCGTCGATGTTGGGCGACTTGGGCCGGACAGGTTGCCCCTCGGGTGGTGGCGAGAAGAAGTGAACGGCCACCTGCGCAGGCGTGATGCGTCGCTGCTTGGCCGCGAGCCTCAGCCCGTTGAGCACGTGATCCGAGTGGGTCTCCACGATGACCTGCACGCCGCTCGCTGCCGCGACCGCGAGCAGCCACCCGATCTGCTGCTGCGCACGCGGGTGAAGATGCACCTCCGGGTTCTCGATGAGGAGGCAGTCCCCCTTCTCTGCGGCGAGGACGGCGACGAGGATGGGGAAGAGCTGCGTGAGCCCGAAGCCCACGTTCTGCGGGCGCAGGAACTCGGATCTCGCGTCGGACTTGAGTCGAAGGCTGACCGCGCTGGCTCCGTCGATGGGCGAGACCCGGAGATCGCAGCCTGGGAAGAAGTCTGCCATCCAGGCCCGCACCTGGTGAAAGAGCGTCGGCGGCATGCCCTCTTTGCGCAGGCTTTCTTGGACGACGGAGTCCTCGCGCCAGTAAAGCAAGCCCGTGGCCAGCTCACCGCGCGCGCCGACGCGTGCGTGTGCCGCTGGATCACGTAGGGGCAGCAGTTCTCGTGGACCGGTACGTTCGGCTGTGATCCAACTCAGCCGACGCAGCGCTTCAACGACCGCGCGCGAGCCGGTCCACTCGGCGGGCAAGAGCCACCGCAACGGGGACGCGCTCGCAACAGCTTCCCCGTCGACCTGGATCGACTCCAGCTCGACCGAGAGCGCTCGACGGTCGTCGGCGCGAAAGCTCCACCGGACCGTCTGATCTGCAGTGCTCGCTCCAAGGGAGAGACGCCGGCTCGCAGCCCGTTGATTGAGCGCGTCTGCTGCGCTCCCTAGCGCCAGATCGGGTCCATCCAGCAGGAGGCTTTCGCTCCATTCGCGATGCGTCAGCGTGTGGGACAGAAGGACGAGCGATTGAATGACGGAGGACTTGCCACCTCCGTTGGTGCCCGAGAGCAGCGTGAGCGGGCGCAGCGCCAAGCTCAGCGTCTCGAAGCACTTGAAATTCTCCAGCTGGAGGTTAGTGAGCATCGAAGACCTCGCGCAGCGCAGCTGAGCTGAGCTCGAAGCGGTTGCGCACCTCTTTGGGAGTGTTGGGCCCGTAGGTGATCGCCTTGTTGAACACGGCGTCGTCGAACAAGGCAACGACTGCCCCGCGCAGGGCATTCGCCCTCTCCGTCACGAGCTCCAGCGGTCGATCTGCGAGCCCCTGACTCATGACGTCAAAGAGGGACGCGTTGATGACGCTTCGGTCCTGATCCAGCGAGCGATGCTTGCGGAAAGCATGCTTTCCGAACACGGCGAAGTTGTTGGCGAGCGCCTGACGAAAGCGGCTGCGAAGGCGGTCTCGATCGTCGTCGGTGAGGTCGGTCAGCGCCTTGAGTCCATCGGCCAACCACTTGTCCATGTCCCCCTTGTAGCCGTCGAGAGACAGCAAGGAGAAGGCCACGAAGCGGTTCACGAACTCCCGGTCCTGCATTTTGTTGGTGTTGAGGCTCCCGCCGGTGGCGGCCCGGAACAGCTCAGACTCTGACTCCTCGCGCAGAAACGCCGTGGCCGGGCCGTTGTAGATCGCGTTGCGCATCTGCTGTCGTGTGAGGACTTCACCGCCGTTGACGCGCTCAAAGATATCCAGGCGAGCGCGCTCGGGGACCGCGTGGTCAATGATGTAAAAGAGGAGCTGACAGTCCTCGACGCGGTTTTGCAGCCTGGGGTCGAGCTGATTGAACGTCTTGCCGTCGATCTCTTTACGATCGGGGAGCTTGAGCTTGAGCTCGCCTCCGAGGAAGCGGTGCAGTGTCGTGAGGCGCTGCCGGCCATCCACGAC
>CAZVEM010000159.1:8461-13466 GCA_964626165.1 uncultured Nannocystaceae bacterium | reverse complement strand
GTGGAGGCTTGGATGGATCACTACGGAGACGAACTCGCTGCTCGTTGTCTTTCGTTGTGGCACGCGGGCGCCGAGTGTGAGGCTGACTGTGGGCGGCTGCCCACGGAGTGGGAGTGGGAATGGATCGCGCGAGGCCGCGACGAAGCGCGCACGTACCCGTGGGGCAACGAGCCGCCGACCGATCAGGCTTGCTGGCGCGGTGCCGACATCTCTCTCGACGAACCCTGCTTGCCCGCCGCCTCACCGATGGACGGAGCGACCCGCGATGGCGTCCTAGGCATGGCGGGCGGCGTGGCCGAGTGGACCAGCACGAACGTGATGAACTCGCAGGTTCTTGGATGGTCTGATTGCCTGCCAGGTCCATATGAAGGACAGGGCGCTGGCCCAGACACCCAATGCTACGTCGTCCGCGGCGGCAGCTACCACACCACGATCGCCGCGCAACTCCAAACCCAGACCCGCGACGTCGAAGCCCCGTCCTTTGGTCACCTCTACATCGGCTACCGCTGCGTCCGCGAAGTGCCGTGAGGAGGAGAGGACGGCGCTTGACTCGCCCACCGGCCATTGGGCGACGGGGAGTCGCGATGCACGTCCCAGCCCGACAAGAGCTCCTAATCGGATGAGAGCCGTGAACTGCGGGACACCGAGCGCGATTGAGCGTAGGCTTTGTACGTGCGCTGCTTGAGGGCAATGGGACGGGCGCAGTGCCGGGTAGGCGCCCGGCCGGGTGAGGATTGTGTTCGCGCAGCCTCGATTGGAGGGAGCGTGAGTCCGGCGCGCTCACGGAGGCTGGGCGGACTTGCCATCGCGATGCTGCTCGCGGGCTGCGGGAGCCCATCAGGTGACAGCACCGCGGACGACACCGGTGAGGGCACGACCACGTCCAGTGAAGAGGTGCTTGGCCGCGTCGACGTCGTATCCATTCGTGGCGAATCGACCTGGGTGATGACCATGGTTCGCTCCGACGGGACGGAGGTCGAGTGCCAGCCGGAGACTTGCGGTGATGGCCGAGCCGTATTCGAAGCTGCGCCGCAAGAGCTGACGCAGTGCGCGCTCGAGCGGGATCGGGGGGGCCTGAGTAGACTGTTTCGGCATTCGAGTACGCGGACGCTTTGTACCGCTGGGGCTGACATCGACAACGAGGGCAGCGTCAAGACGCAGCTCGTGGCCGATTGTACGTAACCGTTCAGGCCCCGATACTTGAAGCCGACCGGCAGCGGCGGTTCGATCGCTTGCGGTATGGGGCACTCCGATCCAGCGAGTTGGGCACGAATTCTCGAACAGCACGCGCGTAGCGGGATGACCATGTCGGCGTACGCGGAGGACGCATCTTTCTTGATGTGTTCGGCTGCTCGATCGAGATACGCACGAGCTAAGTCTGGTGACTTGATGCGGTTTGAAATCGTCCCGGCCACGCGGATAGCAGAAAGCATCTGCGAATTCAGGGCGTCGGGCCAGCAGCGCTGGCGCGGAGGCGACGGGCAGAAGATCGTGCGAGCTGCGGTCCGGTCAGATCCCTGAGCATGAGGCGGTGGCGTTGCCAAACACATAGTCCGCACCCCGTGAGCCCGCGTCCCAAGAGTCACGGGCCGGGCAAACTCGGGCCACTTATCTCGAACGCCGCCGGTGCTGAACCACGCGCTGGGGCGTGCGTAGGTGGGCGAGAGCGCGAGCGAGAGCTGCTGTGCGGACGTGTCTCTCGCGGGCGGTGGCGCGCGCGGTCGCTACAGCTTGCCTTGAATGTCCGGCGTCGCGACCACCCGGACGATGTCGAGCGGGATGTTGCAGCGGAGGCAGAAGCCATTGGCTGGCGAAGGGGTGGTACGGAATGCCGTCGGAATGCCGTCGATGATGCGCCCGCGCTTTGCCCCAGCGGAGGGATGGGCGCGCACTGTTCAAAACATTGCGTTGGGCCAAGGGTGGCGATAGCGTGATCCGCAATCCATGGGGACCTCGCTTCCACATGCGGCAAGTGCTGCCGCGGCGGAACGTCGCCAAGATTCGATGCCGCGTGCGTCCGGGCGCTGGCTTGTCCGGGTAGAGGCGCTTGTACTCGTCGCCCTCGGGGCAGGCTGCGAGCCGCCGGTGATCGACTCGAACTCCGAGCAGCCCAAAGTCGTGGCGGGGGCTCTGGCCGTAGTCGCCTCCCAGGCCTCGAACTCGGGGACTGGCTCGGGCGCAGAGCAGGCCGTCCCCGTCGCCTCGGCGGCTCCATCGAGCGTCGCCTCCGCGGCGAGGACGCACGACGGCGACACGCATGTCGAACATCAAGGCGCGGTGGCGGCTGGGGAAGTCGCGGAGCGAGCGGCCACCGCCGAGTCCACCACGCTCACGGCGTCGGCGGACGTCATCGCGCTCGACAGCGGCGTGGACCTCTCAGTCCTGCTCGCGCAAACGCAACGAACTCGCGTGCGCCGTCCCATCAAGCGCAAACCTCCACCGCTTGGGATTCTTGAGGGCAGCTACGCGCGCATTCGATCCTTTGATGCCGAGTTCAGCCCGCGTCCGTGGCAGATCTCAAAGTGGGATCCCGGTGGCTTCATCGACTACGTCAATGGCGAGCGAGTATTTCGGACGGTGAGCGCAGATCGTCAGGTTGTGCCGCAACGCCGCGGCCACCGGGATCTGGGATGTCTGAGCGGGATGATTGAAGCGGTCCGAGCGACCGTGCATCCAGAGATCGCGCTACTTGAGGTTGAGCCCTGCCACGCAGGACCCAATTCGCCGACGTGCACGCCAGAGCGTACGGGCGTGCGCGTGCTTGAGCAGCTTGCGGTGCACCTCCAGCCCAAGGCAAAGCTGCAACCGCTGCGTGTTCAACCGATCGCGAACGAGACACCCTTGGTGGTGGTCCCTGAGCTGCCTTGGATCGGGCTGTGCTCGCTGGGTCACGATGCAAGAAAGCGCGAAGGGCTGCACTACGAACACCACATGGTGATCGCAAGCAGGGTGCACGATGACGAGATCATCTTCTTTGACGTCACCGGCATCAACGGACCGAACTTGCGCCGCATCTACGAGGACCGCCTGCGTTACTACCTGGCGGAGTGGCTAGCCCGCAGCAAGACCTTTGACTACGATCCCGCAACGGCGACCTTGACGTGTTTGGCCGTGCTTCCGCCGGATGAAACGATCTAGGAGCCCGGGGCTGCGGCGTCACGCGCGATCGTTGGGGAGAGTGCCGTGACCGTCGTGGAGTTCGGCGTCCTCGATGAGGGGCAGCGACCGAGTTCCACGGCGTGCTCGTGATCGTGCGTCGATGTCGACCTCAGGATCGGGCGCATCGAAGGGCTCAACAACCAGCTCAAAGCGCCCGTTGTCAAAGGGAGTGCCGGGAGCACGACGCGCGGGGACCAGTCGCTCGCGCAGGCCCTCTGCCGCCAGTGTGCGCGCGCGAAAATGACAGTAGGGATTGTTCCCGGGTCGGCCCAGAATGCTGTGCGCCGTGAAGGAGCAGCCGCCCCTACAGATCTCCGCAAACACGCAGCGCTGGCAAAAGCCCCACAGATCCTCGATGCCCCGCGAGCTTGCCCGCGTCATCGCCGGTCGGTTCCAGAGCGAGTCAAGATCGGCCTCGCGCAGGTTCCCCGCGAGGTACGCGTCACTCTGCAGCGAGGGGCATCCCTTCACGCCGCCGTCGGACTCGATGCCGAGCACCAGGCGTCCCGCTTGGCATCCCGAGAAGTGATCGCGACCTTGCGGATCAAGTGAACGGAGGCGTGCTTCCTCTGGGCCGAAATAGCCGAGATTGTTGCCGGGCATGACCAAGATGCCGTCATCCGCGGCACGCCGGCAGATCGCATCGATACGCGGCATCAACTCGATGAGATCCCAAGGTTGAATCAGCAATGATGGTCGGTCTGCCGCGCGCCCAAGCGGCGCGGTGAGCTGGATCTGCCACGCGCACACGCCGGCACAGCGCAAGTGGTCGTAGAGCGCCTCGAGCTCGGCTTTGTTGACACGATTGACGTTGGTATTGGCGGCGATCTCGACACCGGCATCGCGGAGCTCCGCAAGCGCAGCAACTGCGGCGTCATAGCTGCCAGGTGTCGCGCGCAGCAGGTCATGCGTCGCGCCAATGCCATCGATGCTCACCGAGGCTCGGGCGAGTCCCGCGTCCGCGAGCGATCGCGCGCGCGCGCGATCAATGCCGCGCCCGCCTGTTGTCATCACCGGCGTGATGCCGCGCTCACGTAGGCGCGCCAAGATCTCCGTGATGCCGTCGTGCAGGTAGGCCTCACCGCCGATCAGCACAACCTCTCGTGTACCCGCGCGCGCCAATGCATCGACAACATCGAGTGCCTCACCCGTTGTGAGCTCATTGGGTCGATTGTCCGCGGCACGCGACCCACAAAAGACGCATCGCTGATCGCAGCGCAGCGTCAGCTCCCACACCACGTACGCAGGGAAGCGGACGCCCTCGACGATCGGCAGTCGTCGGCCACTCACGGAGGCGTCGCCGTTGCCGGTGTCTCTGCCTTGGTGTCGGGCTTGCCGTCGGGCTTGTTGTCCGCGTCCGCGTCATTCTTGACGTCGTCGGGCTTGGCGTCGTCAGGCTGACCTGCGCTCTTGGCATCCGGCGCTTGATTGGGCGTGGCCTTGGCGTCGTCGGGTGAGTCCATCATCCGCGGCGGCGGAGCGCCGTAGCAGGCCATCAAGGTCATCGCGACCGCGCTTCCGGCGGTGACGCGGAACAACAGGCCCAGGCGTGCCCAGCTCAGCAGCTCGCCCGTCGATCTCGCGTGCGCGGGTTCGCAGTTGGGGCAGGCCTGCAAGCTGACCGGCACGAAACCATCGCAACGAGGACAACGAGAGAGCGGCGATGACATCGACGCCATGATTCCACGGCGCGGCGGTGAGCGCTAGGGAGTCCGTTCTCGTTGTATGGCGCCAGCCAAGTCGACACGACGCTTGCGACGTGAGTATCCGAGTGGTAGCTTGACCCAAAATGTCTCGTCTCGTCTCGTCTCGTCTCGTCTCGTCTCGTCTCGTCTCGTCTCGTCTC
>CAZVEM010000159.1:0-8361 GCA_964626165.1 uncultured Nannocystaceae bacterium | reverse complement strand
TCGTCTCGTCTCGTCTCGTCTCGTCTCGTCTCGTCTCGTCTCGTCTCGTCTCGTCCTATAGCGCGAGTATGCGGTGTCTGTGTGTCTGTGCTTGTCGCCTTGCTCGGGTGCAGCGATTCGGACACGCAGTCTGATGACATCGTGGAAGATATTGATGGCTCGAGTTCTGAGGTCGAGCTAGAGTACTTTGACTCGGGCAACGATGGGCTCGATGTCGCCGCCGACCAAATCCAGGAACCGGGACAACAAGAAGGCTCTCAGCTCGATTTGGGTGAAGGCGGGGGTGGGGAGGTCGCATCCACAGTGTGTGACGAGACCGAGCCTCTGCCCCTCCTTTTGGTTGTGAGCCCCATGCAGGATGGAGCGGGATGGACGTTGAAGTTGGATACGACCGAGGCGCTGCCAGCGCCCGTCGAGGTCCGACTCTACGCCAGCCTTTCCAGCGGCGATCTTGAGACGGAGGTCCTAGACCTTGGGGTGGTCGCCTTTGCCGCCTCTGAGGTCGAGCAGAGTGCCGACCTAGCCTTCGCTTCGTTCGGGGAGCAGAGCAAGGTGGCTTGGAAGCCGAGCGATTACGCCGGTGTGATCGCAATGCATGGGAGAGTGTCTGACACGAAGGGGAAACAGATCGGCTGGGTGCATGCGGACGGCTTATACTGGCGTAACGATGAAGCGGAGACGAAAGGCGCGCCGAGGGTCTTTGGTGAAGACGAGTTTGCGACTCATCGTGGCGACCTGCACGGCGTGATGGAGGAGCTAAAAGGCTCCCCTGAGTGGTCCAACCTGTCCAGAGTCGCTGGACAACCGGAGATCATCTCGACACCCGCGGACGAGTACAGCGGAGCACTCCCTCAGGAACTGCAACCGCTGTACCAGAGCGGCGCCGAGTTGCTTTCCGTCGGCGACCCAGAGGTGGTTCGAGCCGGTGTCTTGCCCGGGTTGAGCATTGGTCTGCCAAATGCCGATCTGCCGGTTTCGACCTCATTCCCGATTTGCGTCGAGTGGAAAGTTTACACTGATGACTCAAACGCGAGTTTTTCGCCCGATCTTGACACGCAACTCGGAACAAGCTTTGATGCAGAGGATGTCTATCGCGACGCGGATCTGCTGACTGGCCAGTGGGGAAAGGCGAGGTTCGGCCATATCTGGTACAGAGAGTACGGTCTCTCAGTCTGGAACGAACTCTGGCTTGACAGTAACGGATGTGGCGTGATCAACAACGCGGCGACAGTCTCTTCGTTGACGTACGAGTTGCAGATACAGACCGAGGTGAAGAGCGTCAACGGCAATCGTTGGCGAATCCTGGACCTCCCGGACGGCTCCTTCGACGAGATGTTTCTGCCGCTACCGCCTCTCCCTGCCGGTCTTAAGTGGATGACGACGGTCAAGTCGCTCGCCGGTGGCAGTTCGAACCTGGTTCGCTTCGACGCGGGTAGCGGAGACCCGCGTCTGTATTGGACCCCAACGGCTGTGCTCGCCTGGGCAATGTATAGGGAGCCAATGGGCTTATCAGCCACCGAGGTGAACTTTCGAGTCAAGCGTTCCACGGATGCCAGCATTGGCGCGTCGAATTGTCAGCGTGCATACAGTCCAGAGAAACGTGCCTATGGCGCCATCGGTCGTGCAGGACAGGCAGATGCGAAGTTTCTAGTGGGACACGAGTTGGGACACTGCCTTGATTTTCTCGCGGCAAACGAGTCAGATGATCGCGCTTGGGGCAACTCGCAGGCGAGCGCTGCTGCAATCATTAATCCGTATCGATCATTCTATCCCGCAGACCCCGACTCTGTAGATCCGCTCAACGTTAACCAGTGTATTTCAACGACGCCAACGCTGACAGCTTGGACTAGCGCTGGAAATGCAAGCGGTTATCATCAATTGTGCGACTCACGTCGAGGTCCCAAGGCCAATCCCGGCGCCGCGTGCAATGGACAGGATTGCAGCGACCCAGCTTTCGCCAACGTTTGGTGCTTCGGCACCAACCCACCGAGGTCTTACGAGAACTCAGCAATAGCCCTGTCCGAGGGTTGGGCGCAATTCTACTCAACTCGGCTTTTCAACGACCGGGCAGCACAAGCAACGCAAGCGTGGAACGTGGCGAGTGCATCTGGGTTTAACCTCAATGTGGATGTCTTCGTCTACGGCTGGAGCGCTTACAGTTTTCGAAGCGGGCACTGGTTGACCTACGGCGGCTGGCTCGGAAACTGGTGCTGCGGCCATGCTGACGCAGAGCCGAACTGCATGGACGGGGCGGGCACGGTCGCGGATTGGGGGGCGGCGCTTTGGAATCTGTGGGCGCTCAAGCAAGACGGCGACGCAAGTTGCGGGGATACATCAATCCTTCACATGTACGCTGCCCTCGACTTTGCGCATGCCGAGTCGAACAGCGATACATCGCCGACGAAAGCGTGGGAGTGGTTTGTGGATGGATTCGCGCCTGCACCTGCCTGCCAAGAGAGCAACCTAGTAAACCTGATTGGACCAAGATATGGCATCGACAACAACTAAGCATCATGGCAGCCGACCCTTCCCACGCTTGAGCGTGCCTTGGCACGCATTGGCCGCGACCGTGCTCATAGTCGGCTGCAGTGAAGGAAAGCAGGGGAGCGAAGAAGACGGCGACGATTCCGGCAGCGACACCGGAGACGACGTTCGACTGCGGTGCGAGACGCTGGATTACTATCTACAACTTTCTCAGCCAGTCGCAGCGATCCCCCCTGTTGACCCGCAAGCGCATGGTCCGTTGCCTGCAGTGGAGTTTCCGACGGAATGTAGTGTAGATGGAGTCCCTAGCCAGCCACCGCCGTGTGATGGGATCTGCTTCGTCACCGCGTATTGTGCCGCTAGTCCGTGCGACGCTGGCCCGCCATCGCTCGTCCGAGTCGGCCGATTGCCCGGATATCTCCTGCAAGGAGGTCCACTGCTGACGGGTGCGAGTGACCCGCGCAGGGAGTTGGGACTGCTTGATGGTCGCGGAGACTTGTATACGGTGCGTTTTGACCGGCGCTCCTCAAATGGTTGGCGGCATGACCCCACGAGCCCCGCCGCTGGTCTTTCGCTCACGAATGAGTTGATGGCGCCGAAGCCATGGCTCACGAAGTACGATCTAGCGACAGGCCATGCTGACACGTTCTTTGTGTCGGCTGCCGAAGCTGCATTCGGCTATCGGCTCGAGCATGTGGCGATTACGGGCGGTAACGTCCTGTGGGACTACGATGGTGGCCACGTCTGTAAGCTCGATGCTGAAGGCGGGGAATACCTGTCCGGATGTGGGGCTCCTGGGACGCCACCGTGCGAGCCTGAGGTCTATCTCGATCATCTGCTGGCGGGCGAAGATGTGTTCTACGCCAATGGCCTCCGCTACGTGCCGTCGCAAGACAAGGTGTTTGCTTGGACGGTGCAGCCCTACGACCCAGAAGTCGACCAGTTTGGACCCTTCCCCTTCTGGAACTACAACCACGGTGCGTACAATGTGCTCACCGCGGGAACGCTCGTAGCGGATGACACCGTCGCTTGCTACAACCTGTTTACGCAGGATCCAACTTCGGAACCGGACACACTGGCGGGCTACGGCGGCGCAGTGGTGTGCTTCGACGGAGAGAGTGGTGAGCGTGTGCTCTTCTGGCGGCCGGAGGGCTATGATTTCACCGACTACGACACGAGGCCGGCCACCGCGCTGTTCGCCGACTCAGAGGGGCGACTTGTCTTTGCGCCAACGGTCGGCAGCACGTCGGGCCTCGATCCACAGCCAGTCGAGTATCACGACATTTGGCGATGGGATCCGATCAGCAACGAGCTGGAGCACTTGTACAGCGAGCTTCCATCGTTCGTCCCTCATGATCTGCTTCCGGGAACAACCGCGGGCGATCCGGACCGCATTTTGCTGACCCGGGACGACGAGCCCGGATGCGTGGAGACGCTCGCGTTGCCGCCTTGATGCGGCCTAGATCTGAGGGCGCCTCGCGACTTGCTCGCTGCTTCCCGCCCGAGCGTCCACGGCGAGCGTGCGATCCGTGGTGAAGGCCCCTAGCCCCGGCAGGAGGAGCCCTCTTTCATGTTGGTGGCCTTGAGAATGCAGGCGCCAACTTTGTCGAAGTCTTCGCTGTTCTTGGCCTGCTCGGTCGCGGCCTGCTTCTCGCACGACTCGGTGGCCTTCTTGCGGCCTTCCGTATCCGCGAGCTTCTCCTCTGCGGCTGCACGTTGGTCGGGCCCGAGCGAGTCGAGGGCCGCCTTGGTGTCTTGCTCCCACAGCTGCATCATGTGGGCGCAAACAGATGCCGGCGTCGGCGCGCCGTCTTTTGTCGCTGCGGCCACCGCGTCGCCCGAAGGCGACGCCTCTTCAATCTTGCTCGGCTCGGTCGGATCGGGTGCTTTGGGCGGTGCCTCGCCGTGGTCACAGGCTTGCAACTGTTCGACGGTGGTTGCGGCCATGAAGCAGGCCGCGGTGTTGATGTATCGCTTGCGATCCTGAGCGAATTCGCGGCGCCCTTGTTCCGCGCACGCGACCTTGCCCTGTTCCGAGGCCTGCACGAGCTGCTCGCGCTGCTCTGCGGGGGCCTGTGCCGAGAGTTCGCCGATCACGATCGCCATGACGTGCTCGCAGACGGCGACGGGATCTGGCTCGACGCAGGCCGCGACAGCCTCGGCGTCGGTCGCCTCAAGCATGCAGTCGATCTCACGTTCACGACGGGCCTCAAACTTCTCATAGGTCGTCTCGATCTCGCGACGACAGTCGCTCATTGCGAGCGCGAAACGTTCTTCAGCAGTGGCACGCGCAGCATCGTCGAGCTCGGGCGAGAGCTCCCCCTCCACCAAGCGACGGCAAATCTCGTCTTCCGGCTCGACCTCTTCCTCGACGACCGCGGGCTCAACTTTGGCGACAGGCTCTGCCTTGGTGCCGCACGAGGCGAGGACAAAGATCCACGGAACGACAACAAGAAGCGGGGAGCGGTCGGGTGCCTTCATGAAGCCGGCACAATAGCCGCTCGCCGTGCACTGGGTGCCCGCGCTCCGCTGGCTCCAACCGCAAGCTAGGCTAGGGCGCGACGACGTCGGCGGAGGGCAGGGTGGCCGTTCCCGCTTGGGGCGCGATGGCGGGCGCCGTCCGCGAGCTTGCCTCAGGGACAGCCGGGGCTTTCGCCAGGCCCGGGTTCATGCCGGGTGCGCTTGGCTCGGGGGGCCCGCTGGGGGTGGTGCTGCCCAGATAGGGCTCGAGCTCACGAGCATCTTGCGGCGACGCGACTTCGGCCGGGCGCGCGCACCCCAGCGGCAGCGACAACAACAGCATCAGGCACGCGACCACGGACGTGGTCACGTGCCTCGACCGGTGCTGTTGGTTGCGCGTCACCTCTGGAGTATCTGCGCAGGGTTGGGACACGACAACGATCGCGGGCCAGATCGTGATCGTGCGAGTGCTCTGGCGCACGTCGAGCCCGCAAGGGTGATGCAGCTTCGCCACGATCATCGACTCAAGACGGCAAGTAGCTGCTCGTGCCATCAGCGTGCCACGCTGCAAGCAGGCACGCGCCACCGCCACTGGGTTGCAGTGTTGCGTTCACGCCACGAGGTGACGTTGGACAGCGGCGCCGCTTGTCGGGTCTTCCAACCGATCGCTCGGTTGCGCGCCAGCGACCTTCGCAAGTCGAGGGCTGCTGCTCAGCGATCCTTCAGCGAGCGAAGGGTCAAGTTTAAGAAGGCGGCGCTTGGTCAGCGCGAGATAGGTTTCGTCGAGGTCGATGCCGGAATAGCGCAGACCCCTGGTGACGGCGGCGACCCCGGTGGTTCCGCTGCCATTGAACGGGTCGAGCACGGACGAGCCGGCTGGGCAGGAAGCCTCCAGGATGCGGTCAAGCAACGCCAGTGGCTTTTGCGTCGGATGGCGGCCCTCGGTCTTCTCGCCCTTGGACGGCGCGACCATTCGCCAGACGTCCTTCATCTGCCGGTCTTGGTTGCGCTTGCGCATCGCCGGATAGTCAAAGTAGTGCTTGCTCTTGGAGTTCTTGGCAGCCCACAGAATCGTCTCTGTGCTGTGCGTGAAGTAGCGGCACGAGAGATTGGGCGGAGGGTTGGGCTTCTCCCACGTCACTTGATTGAGCAGCTTGAACCCGAGCTGCGCGAGCGCGAAACCAACGCTGAAGATCACGTGACTGGTGCCCGAGATCCAGATCGTGCCGTTGGGCGTGAGGAGCCGCTGACAAGCTTCGAGCCAGCTTCGGTTGAACTCGTGGTTGGCGTCCGCCCCCTGCGAGCGGTCCCAACCTCCCTTGTGGACCTGCGCACGCTTGCCGTTCTGGCAGGTGAAGCCACCGTTCGACAGGAAGTAGGGCGGATCTGCGAAGATCAGGTCAAAGGAGTTGGCGGGAAGGGCCGCGAGGACCTCGAGCGAGTCCCCGTGGTGCAGGGTCACGCGTCCATCATGACCGCGCCACCATGGGACCGCACTGGGCTCGGCATGGTTTGGAGCTGGGGGCGGGAGCGTCTGGGTGCCCGCCATGGCATCGTGGCGCTCGGCGGCGCTGCGATGCGCGGTATCGCGTGCTCCGGTGGCAGCCGCCGGCCCTGACTTTGGGGGCTTGGCGGGCACGCTTGCCGCAGAACGTCCGGATTTAGCGCTTGACGCTCCAATCCTGGGTCGCGCGGCCGGGGTCGTGAGCCTGTCTGCGGTGGACCCTGCTTTCGGTTGCACCGTGCAGTGCTCGCACCCTCAAGACGACACGGCGAATAATTGGCGGTTGCGCCCAAGTCGGCCCCAAGTCGGCCCCGACGGCGGTTTTTTTGCGCCGCGGTCGGCGGATTTGGTATGCGGACCCATGGCGGACACTCGCCTCGTGACAGGCATGACGAAGCTCGCTTCCCGTCCATCGCTCGCAGGTCGCCGTTTGCGGCCAGCCCTCGTCGCCCTTTCCCGCGTCGGAGTGATGTCGGCACTTGTCCTGGGGCTGGCAGCTACGGGCTGTAAGAACAAGACCAAGCCACCCCAGGCCCGCGAGGCCAACGCCCCCGCTCGCCGTGCTGCGGTCTCCTTCGTTCACTGTGTGGAGCTTGAGGGCGCCGGTTGCGTGGGCTTTGACGAGGATCAGGCCGCCTGGGACGCCTTTAGCATCCTGGGCTGGCTTGCGAGCGGGTCGCCGACTTCGATCCTCAGCGCTCTCCAGCAAGAGCTCTATCACCACAGCGACCCGCGGTTGATCCAGTCCCGCTTCGTCACCCAGGTCGAGCGCCACGCTCAAGCGCTGCGCGGCGCGGAGTGCAAGACCGTTCTTGCCACGGACGATGCCTCACAAGAGCGCGTTGTCTTGAGCTTCTCGCAGCTCATTCCACAACTGCGAGAAGCCGTCGAGAGACGCCTGACGACGATGGGCATCTGGCGAGAGGACATGCGCCGCGTGGTCGATGGCCTCACGGAGGAAGCATCGCGAGGTCTCAGCGACGGCTTCCTCGTGGTGATGCGCTGCGAAGCCGCCCCGCATTCGCTCTACATCGCGACGGCGACCATGACCGACAGCGACGGCTTTGTCGCCGTCGGAATGCTGACCTCACTCCCCGAGTTCCTCGGTGGCAGCTCGGCTGCTCGCGATACTCGAACCAATACGCTCGCGCCGATCTCGCTTGGACCCGACGGTTCGGCCGGATTTGGCGCTGCTTCGGACGGCAATGTGCATCCGTGGGTGTCGGTGCCCGTGGAGGAGTTCTAAATGAAGTCGCTCATCGCAACGCTGCTTACGACCTGGATCGCCTTTGGGCCACCCGAAGGCAACGAGGGGCCGGCACGACCGGACTTCGAGGCGCTACAAGGATTTACCGCGGTCGCGCTGACTCAGATCAACAATGTCGTCGGCAGCGAACGGCTTCCCGCCGCAAACGGCAACCCCGTTGAGCCCGGGCTCTACACAGTAATCTCGAAGGAGCGCGTGACGGTCTTTGACCACAACGCAGAGGTCGTCACCAACGGCGCCTTCGCGACGCCTAGTCCGGACAAGGCCGAGCTTGAGCGCTTCGCGAAGCGCCGCATGGAGGGCGACAAGACGCCGCTGGGTTGCCTCTCGGGTTGCTCGCAGAAGCTCTACGAGAGCTTCCACGAGCAGTGGCGCATGCTTACGGACGAGTCGCGAACCATGGGCGTGGACGTGCCATCGCGCGTCATGATCGCGATGGATGCGGAACTGCCAGCGCGCTTGTGGGTCGAGGCAGCCTATGCAGCCTCGGAATCTCGGCCGATCGTGCCGCCGCGCCTCTACATGTTCGTCAACGGCGGTGCCGCCGGGCTGCGCGTTCGTCCGATTTCTCTGCTGCCGCCGCGCGGTCTGACCATCTCGTACAACCAGCGTCCGCTCGCGCTCCGGATCCACCTCCTTCCCGGCG
>CAZVEM010000158.1:6487-13556 GCA_964626165.1 uncultured Nannocystaceae bacterium | reverse complement strand
GGCTCGGGCGCACGCTGGGCTTCTTTCCCCTCGCTGCTGCCCGCGGCGTTGCTCGGCGCATTCGAGCTGTGCACTGCCCTAGCATCTCGACGCTCTGCCGGAGATCCGGGTTCCCGAATGGCGACCGCGCCGGCGGCTCGCTCGCCGACCTCCGGGTCGCCAGGAGGGGCACCGCTTCCTTTGGACTGCGGAGTGTTGGCCTGACGGACCTTTTCTGCCTGCTTGCGCTCCCAGATCTCAAGGTCTTCGGCATAGCGTCGCCACTTGCTGCGGTACTCGACGGCTTCGCGGAAGGCTTTGCGCTGACCCGCCATATTGCCCATGCGTGTCTGCGGTCCACCCTTTTCGCCGTAGACACGCTTGGGGTTCTCACCGCATGCCATCTTTAAGGAGAAGGGCGCTCCCGGGAAGCGAGCCTCCTCGGAATAGCGCACGCCGGGAATGAGCTTGGCGACAAAGGCACGGCCGCCGATCAGGTTGGCAGAGCCCGGCAAGATCAGCATGGAGGTGACGCCGCCGGCGCGGGCGGTATCGATCTGTGGGTCTTGCGGCCAGTAGGCCGAGCGTGTGTCCGCGTAGGCCGTCACTGGTCCGACGGCTTCGTTGCCATCGGAGTGCGCACGCAGACCAGGCGACGCATACACGCCGATATGTGAGTGCGTATCAATGATGCCGGGCGTGACCGTCTTGCCTCGGACGTCGAGCTCCGCCGTTCCTTGCGGGACATCTAAATTGGGGCCGACCGCGGAGATCAGTCCATCCTTGACGTACACGTCGGCGCTCTCGTGGATCGTCCCGGTCGCGGTCATCACTCTGCCGCCTCGCAACACAAATGGAGGCGGGGGATCGCGAAAGGTTGCCTTGGCCTCGTGTGGGTCTTGCTCGCCCTCATCGGGCTCTGGAGTGAGGGTGTCGGGCTGCTGCACGCGACACGCGATGAGCAGCAGCGGCGCTGCGAGAGTCCATCGCGCAACGACCGACCGGACGACGAGGGGCGCCTTTCTCATGCCCGACGACGCTACGCCGAGCCGCATGGCGCCGCAAGGGATGCGCGCGTCTGCCCCATGCGTCAGCGTCCGCTCGCGAAGAATTCTTTGCTGACGCGGAACCTTGCATGGATGCCCATGTCTCTCGCGCATGGCTCTTGAGGAGGAGCGACACCATGAACGAGAACCAACAAGGTAGACACGGCAAGCAACTCGCATTCCCACCTAAGGCTGTGGCCCACGGCGGCAATGTTGTCCTTTCACAGGCAGCAGGCGCGCAGAGCGGGGATGCACATGGCTACGACACCGGTCGCATGGCTGAGATTGTTGCCACCTTGAATGGAACTCCGATGGACGTCGCGCATCTCAGCGCCAACCCAACGCGGGCGCGCCGCGGGGCGTCGACGCTGCTGGCGATCGGAGCCTTTGCGGTCGCCGCCGGCGCTGGCCTGTTCGCGTTCGAGGCCAGCCAGGACTGGGGAGCGTGGCACGCCGCGGATCTCAAGGCCGCGCAGGCAGACGCACCCAAGCCCGCGATCCCCGGGTGGGGCACGGGCGGTCTCGGCCTTGGCCTGGCACTGCTCGGCATCTGCCCGCTGATCGCAGGCGCTCTCCGTTTGCGCGAGCAAGATCGCTCCGTATACGACATCGGTGAAGGCCACAACGTGCGCTTCCATGTGCCCGGCGCGGATCTTGCTTCGGCGGAGTCTTTCCCGCTGGTTGCCCGTCGGGACGGCAAGATCGAAGTCGCGATCGTCCCCGGCATGCAGGTCAGCGTGCGCGACAGTGAAGGTGTTGCCGATGCCGCGCAGTTGCTCGCTCGCGGACAGGCTCGCCTTGAGGGCGGTGCAACCATCATCCCGCTGCGCCCAGACGCACGCGTCAAGGTTGTCCATGGTGACGTGACCTTCCATGTTCGCGACGTCAAGCCGGAGGCCGCCGTACTCGGGCGCCGCGAGATCGACTGGCCGGTGCTCGGCCATGTTGCGGGTGTCGCCGCGATCGCGGTCGTTGGCTACCAACTCTCGGCGATGATCCCGGCCGAAATGCTCAGCAGCATGATGGCGGAAGACATGTCCTCCAGCGCCCGATTCGTTGGCTTCATGTCACAGCCCGATCAGATCGAAGAGCAAGAGCCCGAGCAGGCCGAACTCAGCGAGGACCAGGATGGTGGCGCCGATGCAGGCTCTCGCCACATGGGAGAAGAAGGCGCGGCAGGCAAGCCCAACGCCGTCAAGAGCCAGGGACGCATGGCACTGCGCAAGACCAGCGACGCCCCGCCTCAGCTCTCACGTACCTTCGATCCCGATCGCGTCGCCAGAGAGCAGGGCATCCTCGGTGCACTCGCAGCGAGCAATGGTTCCTTCATCGCGTCGCCACACGGTGGTGCCTTCCAAGTCGGCATGGATGACAGCGACGTCTGGGGCCAGCTCACCGGCTCTGAGATCGGCGAAGGTCCGGGGGTCGGTGGGCTCGGCCTCGTCGGTAACAACCATGGCGGAGGTGGTACGGCAGAGGGTCTTGTCGGGCTCTCCAACACCGGCCTGATCGGTCACAGCAGCTGTCCTCCCGGCGCGAAGTGTGAGGGCGGCAGCCGCTACAACCGCCCCAGCGGCACAGGGTTTGGTGACCACAAGGCGGTCAAGCCCGTACTGCGCATGGCGAAGCCCGACGTCACGGGCGCAATGGACAAGGACATCATCCGCCGCATTGTCCGGGCACACATCAACGAGGTCCGCGCTTGCTACAACGTTGGTCTCAACAAGGACCCAAGCCTAGCGGGTCGAGTCTCGGTCAACTTCGCGATCATGGGCACAGGCAAGGTCAGCGTCGCCAACGTCTCCGAGGACACGCTCAAGGATTCGGCCGTGGGTAAGTGCATCGCGAGCGCCGTCAAGCGCTGGACCTTCCCACGCCCCGAAGGCGGCGCCAACATCATCGTGACCTACCCCTTCGTGCTCTCGGTCGGATAGCACCCGGACACGATGCGAACCCCGAGCGGCGGAGTGGAGCAGCAACATGCTCCCTCCGCCGCTCTCGGGTCGGGTCTTCGTGGCAGCGATGGCTGTGCTCGCGCCAGATTGGAATCGTGCGATCTCTGTTCACGCGTGGGGCGGCGCGCTCATCTGCTCCGCGACATCGAGTTCGCGCAGCAGCACCTGTCGAAGGATCGGAAGGGCAATCTCTTGCGCGACGTGGGTGCGGAGCAGCACGAGATGTTCGCCGCCGAGGATGCCGTAGCGGAGGAGTTCCGCATCGTGCGCGGTGGTGGTGACGACGCCACGCTGCGCCACGGTGGCCTCGGCAAAGGATGCGAGCTCTTGCCGCTGCGAGGCCGAAAGTTGCCGCGCGATCCAGCTCAGTGTTTGGAATGCGAGCGCAGCGTGGCGTGACTCGTCTTCCTCGATGCGGCGAAGAACCAGCTGAGTGGTGGCATCCGTCGCATGCTCGCCCGCGAACGCGGCCTCAGCGGCACCGAAGGTTTCTCCAAGACAGCCTTCCTCAATCAATGCCCTCGCGAACTCGCGAACATCGGTGCGCAGATGCAACGAATCAAGCGGGAGGGGCATCGGCGCGACCGACCGCCCATCGAGGCGATGCGCTTCCGTAAGGCAGAGCTTGGTATGCTCGATCTCGTCGAGTGCCGCAGCTTGAATCGCCGCGAGGATCTCCGGGGGAGCACCGAGTGCCATGCACTCCAGCGTGTGGCGAGCAAAGCTGGCGACGGATGCGTGTTCGATCGAGGCCGCTAGTCGCCATCCATTGGCAGCCAGTTCGAGCGGTGTGTCGATGCTCCTATGCTTTGAGTGCGCAATCGTGTTGTGCGAAGTCTCGATGTGGGAGTCCGTCCATGACGCCCCCGGGGTCAGCCGGGCCCTTCGCACCTCCCCATTCACGACGAGCAAACGGCCCGGAGTGCAATTCGGGTGAACGCACTGCCACGACGGGCCGTTCTCGTTCCATTCAGCTGCGCAACTCTGCCCTTCGAGGCAGTCAGCGTCGGTGCGACAAGAGTCTTGAGCGCTTCGACATAGGAGGATAGCTCGAGGGCCACATCCGTCGTTGTGGAGCGAGAGTCCGCACTCACCGCTGGGGCAGTCGGCATCTGTTGTACAGAATGATTCAGCGCATGTGGGCAAGGGCATGTAGCCGACGTCCTTGAGCTGTGGCGGGACGCACGCCGCGTCCGTTCCCGATCCGCAGTCCACGTCCGTGGCGCAGGGGTACCGGCACTCGCACGCGGTCTCTGGGAAGTCCGACGAGCCGGGAAAGTGGATGCAGTAACCGTTGTCCTTGTTGACGCAGTCTGCATTGGTCATGCAGTCGATGATCTGCTCGGTACCGCGACAGTCGTTGCCAAATCCGCCGGCCGCGTAACTTCGCACTTCGCAGCGATGAAGCGCTCCATCAGACGCTTCGGCGTACCCGCTCGGTGCGCCACTGGGCAAGACGATCTCTTGATCCTCCGCACAGCCGTCGTCGCCCCAACCATCACCATCGCCCGTTGTCAGACCGCTCGTGTCGGTTGCCCAATCGTCGCTCGCGTCGCTTCCACTTTGGTCCGCGGAATCGTCAAAGCCGTCGTCAGGGTTCGTCGTGGGACCGACATCGTCGGCGCCCGCATCGGCGATGCCAGAGAGCTTGCTGGGACCACATCCAGCGACGCTTGCTCCCGCGGCGAGGCTCAGAAGCGCGTAGAGTCGCTGAAGTCGGAAATCAATCGACACGTCGGGATCTTGCGGTGTCGCAAGCGGCACGGCAAGGGGATTGCACTGGTGGCTTTGGCGGCCCCACGCCGTGGGTTCTGCTGGTTTTCGGAAACGACCTGACGAGACGGTGCTCTCGTTCCCGCGACGCGGTCAGGCAACGTGGCGGGGGGACCGAAGGCGGCGTGGTGGCAGACCCGATGTCAACGCTCGGCGGACGTCAACGCGCCGCACCCAACTCGACGATCGGCCGAAAGCCTCCGTATACCAATCGTTTGCCATCAAAGGGCATTGGATTCTTGGTCGGGTCCATGCGCGGGTCAGCCTTTTCGGGCTCCTTCATCCACTCGGTCATTTTGGCGTAGGCGGCGTCCCGTGTTGCTTTGTCGGGCCACTCGATCCACGAGAACACGATCGCTTCGTCCTCCGTGGCCGCGACGGCACGGAAGAAGTCGGTCACTTTGCCAGTCGGGACGTCGTCACCCCAGCACTCGACGACACGAAGCGCCCCGAGGTCCATGAAGACCCCGTCGCCCAGGGTCGCGTGCTCGATGAACTTGTCTTTGTTGGCCTTGGGAACTGCGATGATAAATCCGTCGATATAGGACATGACGTCGCTCTTTCTCGTGCGCTGCTCATGATGTCGGGAGACGCGTGCGCCCAATCAACTACACCCACCTGTCGCGTCGTCGTCTGACCCCGGGCGAGTCTACCCGGTCTGACTGCCGGCAACCATGTGGTTTCGCGTCGAGGGGCCGGGACGGCGTTTAGCCGCCTGCGACGGCCGCTGTCGCTGTTCTTGCCACGTGCAACGACTGCTGTGTTCATCGGCTACGGCAAGTCGCGGTGCGTGTAGCGACGGCCGCCCCGCTCCACGCTCTTGGAGTAGGTCGCGCTCACCTGCCCGCTGCCATGCAGGATCCAGCGCGTGGTCATGAGCCCCTCGACACCGACGGGTCCGCGCGCGTGCAGCTTATCGGTCGAGATCCCGACCTCGGCACCCAAGCCGAATCGGTGTCCGTCCGCAAAGCGCGTGCTGGCGTTGTGGAAGATGCAGGCAGCGTCCACTGCGTCCAGAAACATGGCTGCGTTGTCGGGGTCTTGGGTGACGATCGCCTCGGTATGGCGGCTGCCAAATTCGGCGATGTGCTCAAGGGCGTCGGCGAGAGTTGCGACGTGTCGTACGGAGAGAATGAGCGCGCCGTACTCGGTGCTCCAGTCTGCCGGTGTGGCCGCGAGCATCGAAGGCATCAGTCGTCGAGAGACCTCGCAGCCGCGCAGTTCGACCCCAGCCTCCGAGAGTGCATGAAGTGCGGCCAGCAGACTCTCCTGCGCGCCATCGATCCACAGGAGCGTCTCGATACTGTTGCACGCCGCCGGATAGCTGGTCTTGGCGTCGACAGCGATGGCGGCAGCCATGCTTGGGTCCGCGCCTCGATCGAGGACGAGGTGGCATAGACCTTCCGCGTGCGCCATGACCGGGATGGTGGCTCGCTCGCGAACCAGATGGACAAAGGCCGAGGAACCACGGGCCACGATCAGGTCGACTTCGCGTGCGCAGGTCAGCAGCGAGAGAAAGTCGCTGCGCTCTTCGAGCAGCGTCACCGTGCCGCGAGGCACGCTGTTGGCATCGAGCACCTCATGAATCATCGACACCAACGCGCGGTTGCTCTCCAGCGCCTCCGAACCGCCCTTGAGCAGCACCGCATTGCCACTCCGAAGAGCCAGACTCGCAATCTGAATCACCGCATCGGGTCGCGCCTCGAACACGACACCAATGACGCCGAGGGGCTCCACGAGCTGCTCAAGGATCAAACCATCGTCGAGCTCGCGATGGGTGCGACGCGTGTGGACCAGGTCCTCCATGGTCGCAAGCTGCTCAAGGCCCGAAGCGAGTGCGCGAAGCTTGTCGCCGTCGAGCTTGAGACGCTGCGCAACCGCCGGTGCGAGCGCGCCGCGTGCTAGATCATCCTTGGCGCGATCGAGATCTCGCGCGTTGGCTTGCAGCGCCGCCGCGTAGTGTTCCGGCTGCTGCAGCCTCGTGGCGAGGTCGCGCAGCACCGCATCTCGATCGGCGGACGGACGGCCGCGCAGATGCAGGCCCGCGGCACGGGCGGCACGGGCGAGCGCGAGAATACGGTCGTCAGCTTGCCGAGCAGAGGCGTCGGAGGATGCGGGCGAGGCGGACATCAGTACGTTGCGCGGGATGGGAGGGGATGGGACCGATTGAGCCGCTGCCGTCACGCGGGCGCTGCGTCGCTCTAAACCTCGCCGAGTGCGAGGTTATCTCGCGTGATGAGAGCGTCGTAGCCCCGATAGCCCAAGGTCTGCAAGAGGTCTTCGCTGCGCTTGCCTGCCAGGAGGCGGCACGCGTTG
>CAZVEM010000158.1:0-6477 GCA_964626165.1 uncultured Nannocystaceae bacterium | reverse complement strand
GCTGTCGTAGGTGCTCAGACCACGGCCGAGGATGCGGCCGCTGCCGTCACGTACTTCGACCAATTCCCCGACAACGAAGCTGCCTTCGACGCCGAGTACGCCGACTGGCAGCAGGGAGGCGTTTCGGTCGCGGATCGCCGTCGCGGCGCCGTCGTCGATAATCAGCGCGCCCTTGCTCGTGCCTTCCAGCGCGATCGTCCGACGACGTCCGCGTCGGCTCGCGTTGCCATACACGAGCGTGCCGACATCATCGCCGCCGAGGATGCGCGCAAGTACGCGCGGCATATGACCGGGCGCGATGCAGACGTGCGTACCTGCTTCGCTCGCGAGCGCGGCTGCCTCGACCTTGCTCGCCATACCACCCGTGCCACCTCGCGAGCTTGAGCCACCCGCGAGGGCGCGCACGTGTTCGTCAATGGCGGTGAGTTCGGAGATTCTCGTCGCTTGGGGATTGCGGCGTGGGTCGGCGTCGTAGAGACCATCGACGTCCGTGAGCAGCACCAAGAGATCGCAGTCGAGCGCGACCGCGACGCGAGCGCTCAGCCCGTCGTTGTCGCCAAAGGCCACAGCGCTTGAGATCTTTGTCGGCTCGCCTTCGACGCGGTCGGTCGCGGTAGCGGTCTGCGGCTGGTCAGCGTTCGATCCGGGCGGCGTCGTGTCCGCGTTCTGGCCCTGCGTGACGCGGCGCCACTCAAGCAGCTCGCGGACTGAGACGCTGTCGTTCTCGTTGAGGATCGGCACCGCCCCTAACTCCAAGAGGCGAAGTAGGGTGGTGCGCACGCAGAGCGCCCGATCGGGATCGCGAAGATCTTCTTGGGTGAGAAGGACCTGCGCACAAACAAACCCCAACGTGGCAAAGGCCTGGGTGTAGGTCGCATGCAGACGGCCTTGGCCGACCGCCGCGCACGCTTGTCGTAAGCCGAGCGAGCGTGGGCGCTCTTGGAGGCCGAGTTCTCGCACGCCAAGGCCAACGGCGCCGCTCGAAACCACAACGACCTCGTGGCCAGATCGGCGCAGCGCCGCGATGTCTTCGACGACGGAATGCAGGCGGCCGATCGCGAAGGATCCATCGGCGTGGGTGACGACCTGTGTGCCGAGCTTGACGACGATCCGGCGTGGTCGCTCGATCCGGCGTGCTGTGGGGAGCTGGGTCACGAGCGCGGATGCTGCCATGGAACGCGAGACGCGCGTAGAGGCGCCACGCGGCCCCGGCATCCAGATCACGGCGCCCATCGCGGACTTGTTCAATTCACGGCGCTGACCGACACTTTCGCCCACTCGACGGACCACAATGCGCAAAGAAGACGCTCGACAAGCACCACTCCACGCTGAAGCCTTCCACAACGCGCTTGAGCAGGAGCGCAGCAACTTTGACCTCGTGCAGCTCGACCAGCGAGCGCGAATGAGCCGCCGTCGCGTGATTTCGGCGGGTGTGATGGCAGCCGGCGTCGGCCTCGTGGGCGGTTGCGTCGGCAGCTTTCCGCTGTTCTCGTTGGTGCACGGCTGGGTCCGTCACTTTGAGAGCAAGTGGGTGAGCTGGCTGCTCTTCTTGGTCTTCGCGATCATCCTTCCGGCCTACTGGCTCATGATGTTCTGCGACGTTCTGGTCGTGAACGCGATCGAGTTCTGGAGCGGCAACAACCCGGTACCCAATAAGTACGCGTCGTTCTTGACGCGTAACGGTGGCGAGCTCGTGCTTGAGAAGACTGAAGATCCCACCACGCTTCGCGTTGCGGTGCTGCAGCACGGCGAAGTCAAGCACGAAGCGTACATTCAGCGCCTCAACGACGATCACTTCCGACTCTATGACGCTGAACTCAAGCTCGTCGCCGAGGCTCACGGTGCACGCGGAGGCGCAAAGATCGTCAATGCCGCCCGTCGCGAACTGGTGACCATCGATCACGCCAAGGCGCAGCGAATCAAGCGCGCGGTCGCCAAGGGAGCATCGCCTGCGGAGGAGCTGATGGCGGTGATCGAGTTGGACGTGCAAGACGAAGCGCTGGCTTCGCTTCGCACCGACTCGAACTTCAACGTGTAGCAGGTCGGCCAAGAGCCCCGCGCAGGCAGCCGCGTGGGTAGGGGTCCTCGACGCGATCGCCGGTCGTCGTTGGGGACCCGAGCCCATTGTGCCTATCGGGCTTGCGCGGCACGTTCCAGATCTCGGCGACTTCGGCACACCCGCCGGGCCGCCGGAGGCTCCGATGCCCCACACAAAGAGCGCGCCTGTTGCTGGGGAGAGGCGACGCGGCTGGCCGATCTGACGCAGTTCGCGATTCGCGCGGTGCTCGGAGAGGATGCTCCGAACCTGGGAATCGTTGACGCGAGTACGCCGTGTTCTCAGGCCATGCGTTTTCCGCCCGCGGTGCAGCTACCCTTGCGCCTCGCGACACGCGGTTGCCCAGCCCCCTGAGTCCGACGTTGCTCACCCACGATCCAACTCCGCTTCCGCGTGCGAGCGCTTCGCGGGCCGGCCGCGTGCGACGCCAACAGCGACTCCTTGTCGCGGCGGGCGTGCTCTTCCTACTTTGGGAGATCCGACCCGCGTCCGCGCCCGCAGACACGGTGCAACAGCAGCGAGCTCGGCTCCCGCCGCCGGCGACGTGTCGCGATCCGATTGCGGGCGAGTGGAAGTCACTGGACTGGGACGAGCGCTTCTACGAGTGGACCGAGTTCACGCTTGAGATCCGCCGCACCAATCCGGATGCGACCGGGCCAGAGAAGAACCAGCTCAAAGGCTTCATCTACAACCATTCGTGGTACGGCCCGCACGAGAACTCGCAGCCAGGACCCTGCGACGGCTCGCTGCGCTTTCGCATCTCGATGGATGCGGTCGGCACCGTCGATGACAATCTCAATCTCGCATTCGGCGGCATCGGGCGCTGGCGACTCGACGAGGTGATCTGTGGCACCTGGAACATCGGATACAACCTCGACAACTTCACCGGAACCATCGACGCGGAGATCCAAGAGTTCCAGTCGGTGAACAACGACGGTGGACGAGCGGTCAACGACCCATCCGTGTTTCGTCGCATCAAGTGCTACGACGAGGGGCCCGAGGAGGTCGACGAGGGACCGCACATCGCCGTGACACCGCCATCCTTCTATCCGCCCGAAGACGAAGCTCGCGGCTGCGGATTTTCGGCTGAGCCTGCTCGCTGATCATGCTCGCGGATACCTGAGGGGCTATGTCTGATTCGCACACCCAATCGAGCTGGCGCCGGCGCACACGCAAGATGCGTCAACGGCTGGCGCGCGCATGGAACGTTTTTGACCGCTGGGTGCGACGGCCCTTCCCACTCACCGGTCTGGGCATCCTGGTCGGCGTCGGTTCGATGGTCGGGACCGTCTATTACGGCTTACGACGTCTCGATCTTGTCTTGCTCGTCATCGGCATCGTCGGGCTCGCCGTCACCGCGCTCGCTCTTGTCGCCACGCTGCTCGGCGCGCTGATCATCCGCCGCGCCGATCGTCGTCGCCAGATGCAGACCGAGGGCGCCAAGGGCAAGCCGCACGGCAAGCTGCAGATCGAATGTGGCTTTCCTGTCCGTACGGGCTTCTCGCTCCCACGACCGTGGTATCTGCCCTTTGTCGACGTGAGCTGGCGTTGGCTCGAGCCCGAGGCCGCCGTGCGAATCATTCGACGCGGCTCGAAGTACACAGAGGAAGTCACCGCCGCGCGCCGCGGCATGGTGCCCAAGGTCGTGCGGCTCGTTGAGGTCGGTGACATCTTTGGGCTGACGCAGCTCTCGTTCGAGCTGCACGAGGTTCGCCAGGTTCGTTTCACGCCCTCCGTCGGTGCGCTCAAGCACATCGAAGTGATTCGTGGCATGTCGGGCGGCGACGATCTCTCGCATCCCTCGGGGCCGGCGGAGGGCGATCCCTTCGACATGCGCCGGTACAACCCCGGCGATCCGATCCGATTCGTGCTCTGGAAGGTCTTCGCCCGCTCGAGAATGTTGGTGGTGCGAACACCGGAGCGCGCGATCAGCCTCGCCCGCCAGACGGCCGCGTACATGGTCGCAACCAAGGGCGACGAGCCCGCCGCGGGAGCCGCCCGTGTCGCGGTTGATCATGGTGTGCTTGGGAACGACTGGATCCTTGGCGTCGACGGAAGCGACCAGGTCGCGACCGCGCCGGGCCTTGCGCTTGAAATGCTGACGCGCTCCTCGAATGCAGATCCCGAACGTGGCGGCACCGGACTCGCGGACTTCCTCCGCAATCGAGTCCCCAGCGACATGGGGCGAGCTGTTGTGTTTGTGCCAGGTCGACCGGGTCCGTGGCTTGAGACTGTGCAGGCGGCGGCACGGAGCAAGCGGGGGGGCGTCGAGTTTGTCGTCTGTACCGACGGCATCAAAGAGCCGCCGCAGGTCAGCGCTTGGAGACGTTGGCTTGTGCCCACGCCCGAGCCCGAAGTCGCGCCCGGTGCCACCGAGCCTGTGACGCGCGCGGAGGTCACCGAGGTCGTCAAGGCGCTCGGGGGCTCGCGCGCCAAGGTCGTCGTCATCGATCGCGCTGCGGGCCGCGTGTTTACGGCGGCGCACTTGGAAGGGATGAAGGGGTGAGTCGATGATGCAATGCAGCCACGCGGAATCTCGAATCGCCCAGGGAGCACTCGCATGAAGGCTCGCAAGAAAGGTCATGTCGACAGCGCGCAGCTCTCACGCGCGGGCTCAACGATGATCCACGGGCCGATCGCGGAGGACATCCAGCGCCCGCTGTGGGAGCGCAGTGGCGACGTCGTCCGCCAGCTTCGGCATCCGCTGCGCATCGTGGCGTTGATGGCGTCGGCGCTCTCGCTCGCGTTTGGCATCGCTTCCTCGTACGGCCTTGCGGGCGCAATGGCGGGCGCCGCGGTCGGCGTGATCGTGGGTGAGCTCCTTGCGCGCACCCAATATCGCTTGGCCGCGCTGCTGCTCGCTTGCTTGAGCGTCGTGGTCGGACTCTTCCTCCTCGCGCGGGGCATGGTGTGGTCCACCTGGGCGCCAAGCACCTTCGGGCCCAGCGTCGCGCTGACCTACTCGGGCGCGATCCGATTCTTCTCGCTCTCGTTCGGCGTGTGCGCAGCACTGCGCGTGCTCGCGCTCCGTGTGCCGTCGCTGCTGGGTGTCGAGCTGGTCGCGGCGGCGGGCGCATTAGCAGCCATGTTTGCCGCACACCGAGACGGCGTGATCGCTCGTCCGCTGTGGCTCAGCGATTGGGCATGGCAAAATGGCGTCGATCCAGAGAAGGTCTTTCTCGCGATCGGAGCGATTGGCGTCAGCGTCTTAGGACTCTTGCTCTTGGCGGAGTCCTCGCGGCGTGTCTCGCCTGCGACTGCGCTCGCGCTGCCGATCCTCCCGCTTTTGGCCCTGCTGGTGCTCGACCTCGATTTGGTGCCCAAGCCTTCGGCCAGTCACGATCTGGGCCTGACCGAAAGTGAACACGGCGACGATCCCTTGCCCACGCCCGAGGGGGGACCCTCGGGAGGGAACGGGCAAGGCAATGGCCAGGAGGGCGGTCAAGGCAGCGGCGGTCAACAGGGCGACAGCGGCGGCGGCGGCTCGGGTGGCCAGGAGGGCAAGCAAGGCCAGGGTGGGGGACAAGGTCAGGAGGGCGGACAAGGTCAGGAGGGGGGCCAGGGACAGCAGGGCGGACAAGGTCAGCAAGGCGGACAAGGTCAGCAAGGCGGGCAAGGTCAGCAAGGCGGGCAAGGTCAGCAGGGGGGCCAGGGACAGCAGGGCGGGCAAGGTCAGCAGGGCGGAGGCCAGAACAACAAGCCCAAAGAGCCCAACCTCGATGACCAGTCACAGAGTGGGAAGTCGGCACCGATGGCAGTTGTGCTCTTGGGCGACGACTACTCGCCACCGATGCAAGCCTTCTACTTCCGCCAGGATTCGTGGAGCTTCTTTAACGGCTCGCGACTGGTGTCGGCCCAGCGAGGTGATGTCGATCTTGACCTGATCCGGAGCTTCCCCGCTGCACCCACGACCGTGCGCGAACTGCCTCCGGAGTCGAATCGCCAAAGCGTTCAGGCGAGCGTGGCGCTCTTGGTCGAGCATGCGCGTCCGTTCACGTTGGAGTCTGCGGTGTCGATGGCACCCGAACGCAATCCCAACACGAAGCGGTTCCTCCGCGCGTACAGCTTCGAGGCGCGGGCACTGACCACGGACTACGGCGAACTCTTCGGCAAGAAGGCCGGACATCCCGACTGGACCGAGGCACAGCGCGAGTACTACCTGATGGGTCCCACCGACGAGCGCTACAAGGAGCTCGCGCTGCAGCTCACCGCTGACTTGCCGGATCACCTCAAAGACGATCCCTTCGCCAAGGCAGTGAAGATCAAGCTCTGGATGGATCAGAACCTGATCTATTCGACATCTGAGCGCCACGCGGGCGTGGCCGATCCGACCGCGGACTTCCTGTTCGGCAACAAGATCGGGTACTGCGTCCACTTCGCGCACGCAGCCGTCTACATGTGGCGCTCGCTGGGCATCCCCG
>CAZVEM010000157.1:1488-13561 GCA_964626165.1 uncultured Nannocystaceae bacterium | reverse complement strand
CGCCTCCTCCAGCCATGGGCACAGGAGGCCGGCCTCGCCGGCCTCGCGCCACGCACTCGCATCCACGCTGCCTTGCTCTGCCCAGCGAGCCTGGTTGGGGACGACGACTCGCTCCATAAAGGTGCGAGCGGTGCCGCGAAAGAGCTCGTGGTCGGGCGAATAAAGCGATCGTTGCATGGAGGTGAACCTCGGGAGCCGCCGATGGGACGAGCGGCTGGGTCATAGGCGCCGATGGAAACTTTGCCTGAAGCGCCGCGGCGCATTGGCGGAAATCTGCGATATCCTAGCGGGCACGAGGCAAACCTGACCACACCCACGAGCAACACGCTCTGCGGCGCATCGGCCACCGCCAAGCGAATGACTCGCGGCAAGAGCTTGACCTGTCGGTCTCTCCGCGCCGCGCACTGGCGGCGTCGAGCAAGCGGACTCACGCTGCTGACGGGCATCGCACTGGGATGTGGCGGCGAAGCAAGCATGCACGCAGCGCCGGGCGCCAGTGGCGGCGCACCGCGGACTGTAGGGCTGCGCAATCGCTGCCCCGAAGCCGTCGAGATCTGGGTGGGAGTCAACGAACCACAGCTCAGTGCACCCGGCACCGAGTCGGGCTCGCAGGTCGTCGGCGCCGGTCGCGTCGTCGATCTCAATCTCGTGGGCAAACAGCGGATCTGGCTGCGCAGCGCCGGCGACGGCACGGTCGCCAGCTTCACGTCCACGCCCGCAGCAAACGACGGCGACGAGCTTGAAATCGACGCCGGCTGTCGACACTTCGTGACGTCGGACCAAGGAGGGCACACACCATGAACATCGATCTCGACCTCATTCCCGGCTGGGGGACCACTCCTCGCACACAACTTTGCGGCGGGATTCCTCAAAGCGATCTGACGATTCCTGGCAAAGGTCACGTCGACCTCCACCTCTTCGCGATGGAAGTGCAGCTCGGAGACGAGCCGCTCCTCAGTGAAGACGAGCGAGCTCGTGCCCAACGCCTCATCATTCCGGAAAAACAAGTGCAGTCGATCGCCGCGCGCGCGATGATGCGACGCATTCTCTCCCGTTATCTCGGCGAGGCGGCTGCTGAGATCGAGTTCGACTACGATGCCGACGGCAAGCCTCGTCTTCGTCGGCCAAGCTCGCTGAGCTTTAACCTCAGCCACTCCGACGGCTGGGCGCTGCTCGGCGTCACATCTGGCTCTCGCCTCGGGGTCGACCTCGAGCACGCACGCCGCGGCCGGGCCTTTGAAGATATCGCCGAGCGATTCTTCGCCGCCGACGAGCAGCACGCCCTCAAGTCCGCGAAGCGGGAGGAGCGTCCATTGCTATTTTATCGGGCCTGGACGCAGAAGGAGGCCTACCTCAAGGCGTGGGGGACAGGCCTGCGATTCCCCTCAAGTGCCTTTTCGATCAGCATGAACCCAAACGAGCCACCGCGGATCACCGCCACCTCGATGCCGGGCGACCATCTCGAGCGCTGGCATGTTGTGGACCTGCGGATCATGCCGACGCACGCGGCGGCGATCTGCAACGAGGCGCCCGTTGAGTCGCTCACGCTGTTTCGTTACCAGCAAGAGGGGGAGGACATCCCCGCCTGATCGATTGCAGAGGCTCCGCGCGAATTCGGGCCCGACCTACTCGGCCAGGACGATCACACGGTCGGTAGTCTCGAGCGTGAAGCGCTCGGACTTTTTGGGATTGGTCACGACCCCGTAGTTCTTCTTGCTGTCGTGCGCGTGCGCCATCTTGCGGTAGCCGAGCACGATATTGCCGCGGCGCCGGCCCGACTCGACGAGCGTATGCGCGTCGATCTCGACGCCGGGATGGACGTACTCACTGGCAGGGTGGAGGTAGATCTCGTAGCCCTCGGGATCAAAGAGATCGGCGAAGACGGCGTTGAGATCGGGATTCTCTGCCACCTGCGCGAGAATCAGCCCGATGAGGCGGTCGCTGATGATGAAATCGTCGGACCGGGCGGCCTCCGCCAGTTCGCGGCTTCGCATGTCTCGCATCTCCGACACGATCGAGAAGGGCGGGTTCTCGCCGCCCGCGATGTCGCGGAGGTGAAGTAGCGCGACGAGCACCTGGGCGTCGGCGACAAATGCCTCTTCCACTCGGTCCTCGGGAAGGACCATCACGTGGTGCCACGGCGTCGTCGCGGAGAGGGGATCGAGGCCCTCGATCACGTCGCGATCGCTGGGATCCGCGAGGCGGACCTCGCAGCTGCAGTTCGTGAGTTGGAGCTTGGCCGCGCTCGCGACCGCTGTGTCATCGAGCGTCAGCACGGTTACGGTCGAGCCGGCCGAGACATAGGCGTCGATGCCACGGATGATGCTCGGGACGCGCGAGTTCCAACCGAGGATGAAGATGCGCTTGGCAGCCGACGGGGTGGGAGGCGCTTCTTCGATCGCGCTCTGATCGACGCTGCCGGCCCAGGGACGCACGAAGATCTGATCGTCATCGGCGGCGAGCACGACAAGCTGCTCACCCGGCGCGATGATGTGATCCATCGGGGGGCCGACCTGGACCTTGCCGCCGCCGAAGCGGATGCCAAACACCGTACAGTCTTCAAACTGGTGCAGAGCGTCGCCGAAGCTTCGGCCGACCAGCGGGGTTGCGTCCCAGAAGTAGAGTTCGTCGCCGTCAAAGCCGAGCAGCTCGTCGTAGATCACCGAGAGGCCGGACTGCAGGCAGGTCTGCACCGCAATCTTTGCGACAAGATCACCGACCTCCAGGACCTCCATGCGCCGCGTGCCCGTCAGGCGTGCAACGGCGACATTCCGCGGATTACGAAGCTCGGTGACCAAGTGCTGCGGCCGAGACGTGGGCGCAGGTGCTCGACCCGCGGCCAGGAGCGCCCGAAGCACGTGCGTATCGTCGCGCGCGCCTTCCGGAGCGAGCACGACCAACGCGCGCGCAGCCTCGGGGGAGACGATCTCCAGCGCGCCTGGATCGGTCGGATCACCCGCACGCACGACGACGCGCGTACGCCCGGTGTTGGGCACCTTGCTTCTCAGCTCGTCCTCCATCCAAGTCTTGTCGTGGTCCGCGAGGATCACGACGCACCCTCCGCCGCGGCTTGCATTCGCCAGGGCAAGCTCCTCGACGAGCGTGAACACCTGTCGCGACCATCCCAGCAGCAACGTGTGATCAAACTCGATCACGCGTGAGCGTCCCTTGCGGAGTTCCTCAAAGCGCTGCGCCATACTGCTGACGAGCACCGCAAACAAACTGCCGATGAAGAGAATGCCGAGCGCGGTCGCAACCAACATCACGCCCAGCCAGCCGTAGCTGCCCTCGTCACCGGTGAGCGTGCCCTGGTCGATTGCGTGCATCAGGGTCGTCCAAAACAACGCCCCGAACGAAATTGCCTGGCCCTCTTCGTCGACAGGAGTCAGCCCAACGAGCGCCACAATGATGGAGACGATCAGCACCGCGACCATCGCGTTGATGATGTGCCACGTGACGAGGGCCCAGGCGCCACGGGCCATCAGGCCGTCGAATGCATACTTGTATCGGTCTCGCAGAGTCGGCGGGCGCATAGGCGGGCGCGGAGGATAGCGGCGCGGGGCAAGGGGCAACAGGGACTGTGCCCGCTCGGCCTATGGTCGACCAAGCGGATGGGCACGGGAGGAAGGTGGGCGCGGCTTCCGGGGGCCGACCCGCCCCGGGCGCGTTCGCGCGCGCCTCCCTTGGCGTCGGGCGATGGGAGTCGGGCCCGCCGCTTGAGCGGTGATTGGGGGCGATGACGGCCTGCGCGTCGGCGGCTCGCTCAAGCGCGCGAGCCTGCTAGAGCGCGAAAAGATGGACGAGCTTGATGAACAGTACGTCCTCATGTTGCGCGAGCGGTGCGTTGACGTTGGTGAATAGCCGGCTGGGCAAGAACGATGCTGGGTTTCCCCGCTCGTTGAGGAATGATCGGTGCGTATAGGCCAGGAAGATGAAGCTGCCCGGCAGATACTCCCAGCGCATCAGCGTGTTGGAGAGCAGGCTGCTCAACGATTGATCGATAAAGCCGCGATAGAGACTGTTGTCGACGGCAGCGAAGCTGCTCGGATCCGTGAGTTCAAGAAACTCGTTGTGGTGCGCCGTCGAGTAGAGCAGCTGGTTGTAGCTTGAGAGGGCGAGCCGAGGCGTGATGCCCAGCGTCGCACGCAGACTGAGGTCGGCGCGCCAAAACGTCGCGCGGCCAAAAATCGGGGCGCCGTTCTCCGCCGTCGTGACCCATCGCGGCCGGCCCTGGCTGTGGCTCAGCTCAAAGCCGAGCCCGATCTGCATTCGATCCACTGGACGAATCGTCAAGCCGCTGCGGAGATCGGGCCCAGGTTGCCCCGCTTGCTCGCCGTAGCTCGCGCCCAGACTTGCGCTGACCCGCTTCTGCGGCGGCGAGCTGACGTCGACGCCAGACCACCAGTGGAAGGGAACGGTATATGGGATTCCCCCGCGGGTCTCGTAGGGATCAAGTTCGGGCAGGTGGCCGCCGACAGACGACGAGATTCGCCACTGACTCAGCGTCGAGAGCGCGAAGTCGAAGGTGCCAAGCTTGCGCGTGACGAGGCCCCCGTAGGTCGTGCGGGCCTGGCCGTAAAAACCCGCCTCAAGCCTGCGAACCTTGCCAATCGGCTGCGCATTGAAGGTTCGTAGCGAAGAGGCGACCTCGGCGAAGTCGGCAAATAGCATGAAGCCCATGTCGTTGAAGTTCGCGTGCGGGGTCAGGGTGCGGCCGCTCAGATCGACGTAGCTTCGTCGAGAGGTGTGCGTTCCGCCCAGGCTTGCGCCCATGCCACTGCGCTCACCGGCGTAGGTTCCGATGACCTGCGCACGATTGCGGAACTGGCCGCGAAAGGTCGCGGCATAGTCAACTCCACCCGTGACCGCCTGCGACTCGCCGCCCGCGCGCAGTGCGTTGGTGACCACGCCACCGAGCCAACTCTGCGAGTCAAAGTTGCGCCGCAGACGGAGCACAGACCACTGCGAGAGAGGATCGACGGCGACAGGCACGACCGAACCATTGGCATAGGTCGCCTCGCCCTGGGTCGGACCGGTCGTGGCCGTCAAGGCACCGATCGACCAGTTCTTGCCAAGCTTGCCGGTGATGCGGACTGAGCCAAGAATGCGCGTGGATGGGTCGATACTCGAGAGCGTAGGGGTGACGGGCTCACCGTCGATGATTCGAGGCTGCAAGCTCGCGCGGCCGGCCTGCGGCGCGGCGCCAATGCGGCGGCTGTAAAACAGCTGGAAGTCGGTATCAAAGAGTTCCTTGCTCTCAAGGAAGAAGGTTCGCTTCTCCGGGAAGAACACCTCGAAGGGACCGAGATTGAGTACCGCCGCATCCACCTCCGCCTGACCAAAGTCCGGGTTGGCTGCGATGTCCATGGTGAGCGAGCCGGTTAGTCCAAATTTGGCGTCGAAGCCCGCGTTGGGCAGCGCACGCCACGAACTGTCGAGCGAAGTTTCAGGCCGCTGCAGCACGAAGCGACCGGAGGTAAAGGGGCGAAGCTGAACGCTCAGGCCGGGTTCAACCTCGCGCAGTCCGGTCCAGCGTGCGAAGTAGCTGACCCGGCCCGGCACGCCGAGAGGAGGACGACTCAATGCCTCGAACTCGCCGAGCGAGTTGACATAGCGCGCGACGTTGATGCCCATCTCGTATTCCTCGGCCTTTGAGAAGCGCAGCGTCGCCCATGGCACAAAGATCTCCGCTTCCCAGCCGCGCTCGGAGCGACGCGCATTGGCGGTCCACACACCGTCCCAGAGGACATCCTCGACCACGTCGCGGTTGAGCTGCGCGTCCGCGATCGCGCCCGAGGGCGTGATGAGAAACGCGAAGCCATTGGTGTCGTCGTTGCCGGGGTCGATCTCCAGCAGAGCGTAGTCACTTGAGACGTACTGATCGCGGACAAAAAAAGGCGCGCGGATCGAGGCCTGGTCGTCGAAGCAGACAAAGGCCGCATACACCCCCTTACGCCCGTACGCGAGTCGAATCTCCGTCTTGCGGGAGACCGGTCCGCCGTTGCGCGGATCGATCTGGATGAGTTCGGGCAGCAACGAAGCTGCCGCCCACTCCTGTGCGTCGACTCGGCCGTCGATCTTGACCAACTCTTCGTCGAAGCTGAGGGCGCGGATCTCGATGTGACGGCGATCGACGGCGTTGCGAGCTGGGGGCTCGTCGGCATGCGCGACGGAATCGGACAACCACAGCAGTGCGAATAATGTGACCCACCAATGACAAATTCGCAGCGCTGGCCGTCGCGGAGATCGGGCATATCGACGCGGGCCGCGAAGGGGCGCGTGGCGAATCGACGCCGCGTCTGCCGGCGTTCGTACTGAGGCTTGGCGCGCGATCACTGCCGGCGCGCAAGCTAGCAGGGTGGGCAGGAGATTCCGAACATCTGCGACCGGCGCATCGACGCCCCGTCGACAGGTGCGGTTTCGACGGGGCGCGGAGCCGTCACCGCGCCAGCATGCCCAGTGCCCCGTGCGTGAGAACTTGGAGGGCCACGATGACAGATCCCGCGCACTGCGTTGTGGAATTCTTGAATCTTGCTAGCGTAAGCCGATGTCTGAGTCGACGCGCAACCACGACCGCCTTTCACTGGACCGTGCTGCATTTCGTGCGGCGATTGCAGCGATGGCGATGACGCTCCCCGCGGCGAGTGCGTGCGGCGGCGCGGCGCCGGCAGATACCAAGAAGGCGGAAGGCAAGGCGGAAGCCAAGGGAGAGACCAAGGCGCCTGACGCCAAAAAGGCCGAGGCGGCCCCGGCCGCCGGAACTCCTGACGCGAAGGCGCCTGCGGCGACGGGTGGCGCGGACGCCCCCGCGCCCTCCAAGGCGGATGGTGACGAGGGTCCCGCGCCCACCGAAGAAGTCATCTAGTTCGCGAGCGGCTCGCGAGAGGTTCTCGACGCGAGCGCGGAGGCATCCTCAGCTGCCGCGCGCGACCGGTCGACTGGGATCGAGAATCCAATCGCTCCAGCTCCCCGCGTAGAGCCGTGCGCCCGACAAGCCCGCAATCTCCATGGCGAGCAGGTTGTGGGCCGCGGTCACGCCCGAACCGCAGTAGCACACGACATCGCTAGGTTCGCGCCCACCCAGCACCGCCGCAAAGCGCTCGCGGAGCTTATCTGCGGGGAGGAAGCGTCCGTCGGCACCTAGGTTGCCGTTCCACGGAAGATTGACTGCACCGGGGATGTGGCCTGCGACCGAGTCAAGCGGCTCTTCGATCCCCGCGAAGCGATTGGGCGCACGTGCATCCAACAGCAGGTTCGCGCCGTTCAAGCCCGCGTGGACCTCGGTCGCGTCGAGCCAGCGCGCTCGATCCGGCGCGGCATCAAAGCGCACGGGCTCGCCCCATGGCGCGTTCGCGTCCACGTCGAGCCCCAGCTCGACCCAGCGCTGCCAGCCTCCATCCAGCACCGCGACCCGTCGATGTCCGAGCCATCGCATCATCCACCAGAGGCGAGCAGCGTAGATTCCACCCGAGGCGTCGTAGGCGACCACCTGAGTCGTGTTTCGAGCCCCAAAGCGAGAGAGTGCTTGTGCGAGCACCTCGGGGCGCGGCAATGGATGGCGGCCCGTAACACCCGGGACGACCGCGGCGGAGAGGTCGCGCTCGAGGTCGGCGTACACCGCGTTGCGGATGTGGCCGCTGTCGTATTCGCTACGACCTCGACCCGGCGAGGCAAGGTCGAACCGGCAGTCGACGACAATCCAGTCGCCTGCTTCCAGATGAGGGACGAGTTCGTCGGGTTGGATCAGCGTCTCGTACTCGGCCACGCCCAGATGCTACCAGCTTCGTATCCATGTCCGTACACTGCGGCCGTGCTCCCCCGAACGCAGGTGCCCGAGTCCTCATTGCCAGATTCGATCCTGGCGGTGTTCAAGGCCGTCGATGAGCTCGCGCCCCCGCCCGTCGCCTACCGCGATTCGACCGGGCTGTCCGGGGTCGTGGAGTTGCCCGACGGCGCCCGGTTCATTCCCCTTGGGCGTAGCTTTCGGAGGCCGACGGTGCCGGTGATCGTCGGCGGCGTCCGCCTGATGCTCCTCGGTGTTCTCGTCGGCGTTGGGCTCAGCGTCGCGCTCCGGATGGCGTCGGTGCCCTGGGCCCTCGCCTTGATCCCGACGCTGCTTTCGCTGGTCGTGGCCCCTGTTGCGCCACGTCTCCGCGCCTCTGCAGCTCCTCAGGTGTCGCATCCACAGTCCAGCAACGCGAGCCTGGGCGTGCTGCTTCGCGAACGCGAGGTGGTCTTTCGCCACCTCGGTGCCGTGAGTCACTTTCCTGCGAGCGCGATCTTGGACGTCGAGGTGCAGACCGTGCGGAAGGGCAAGAGCGTCCGCCTCGGCAGCGGCGAGACTTACCTCTACGAGGCGACTCAGGACGCGACGTTGCACATCGCGTATCTTGAGTACGAGCGCGAGCGAGGTCGCATCTCGCGGTTCCACTTCGACCAGCTCATTCAGACGCGCCGCGCACAAGAGGTCGATCTCAGCGTCGAGGTGGAGGAGTTCGCGCGCTTCGATGCCGTGCGGACCGAGATCGATCGCTTCGTCCGAGCCCAGCGTGGCTAGGGGCGCCCTGTCTAGCGTCGCGCATCGGTGCGGAAGCTTCGCGCGCTACTGCGCACGTCGCAGTGCGACCGCGCGGATGAAGTCGACGAAGAGCGCGTCGCCGTGTGCTCGCTGAGGAAAGCGCTCGTCGAGCCACTCTGGATGCCACTGGACGCCTCGCAGCCAGTGGTCCAGATCGACGCCCGCGCTCGCACCATCTGGCTCGATGGCCTCAATGACGCCGTCGGGCGCAAATGCGGTCGCGCGCAGTCCCGGTGCGATCTCGCAGATCGACTGGTGATGCACCGAGTTGACGTGCAGGATGCTGGCGGGCGGATTTGATCGAGCACGCGCCGCACCACCCGGTTCCGCCGCGGCCTGTGCACCGCTGATCCCTTCGAGCTGTCCGCGATACACCCTCGCAACCCAGCTGCTCTCGTCGACGTGAACGCTATGGCCGAGGTGGTCATACTCTTCGCGGTCTCGATGGACGAGCGCATCTTGGACCTGTGAGCCGATGTCTTGCCAGAGGCTGCCCCCAAGCGCGACGTTGAGGACCTGGTGGCCTCGACATACCCCCAGCACGGGAATTCGCCGGTCGACCGCGCGTTTGATGAGCGCGAACTCGTAGCGGTCACGCGCAGGATCGCCGCTCCATTCCGATCGAAGCGGGGACTGGCCGTAGTGCTCGGGTGCAACATCGGCACCGCCCTGCAAGAGCAAGCCGTCGATCGACGCAATCAGTTCGCGGCTCGCGGACTCATCGCGAAGGTCCGGCAGCAGCACGGGGAGGCCACCGGCGCGCCAGATTGCCGCAGCCATGCTGCCCTCAAGATACTGGAGTGCCTTGCCCTTGAAGAGATCGCGGCCGAAGTCGGGGGCCATGAGGCACGCGCTGAGACCGATGCGGGGACGGGGCCCGTCGACGTCGAGTTCGGGTGATGGAGTGTTGCGCGGCACTTGAGTCATCAGGAATGGGGCAGCAAGCAAGCAGGCAGTTGCGAGCGGGCGGAGTCGCGCGATCGAGCGGCGCCGGGCGGCACTGGTGATCACGCGGCGCTCAGCAAGCCACTTCGACGCAACAGCGCGTCTTGTTCCGGGTCGTGCCCGGCGAAGCGGCGAAAGAGCTCTTCGGGCTCGGCGGAGTCTCCCGTCGCGAGGATTGCGTCGCGGAATCTCTTTCCGACAGAGGGGGACAGCACGCCCTCACGAGCGAAGGATTCGAATGCGCTGGCGTCGAGGACCTCGGCCCATTGATAGCCGTAGTAGCCGGCCGCGTAGCCAGATGGCGACGAGAACAGGTGCGAGAAGCCGCAGATCATCGCGTAGTCTTGCGGCAGCGGAGTGACCGAATACGGCGCGAGCGCTTGCTGAGCGAACGCCAGCAGATCGACTTCGCCGTCCGGGTCAAACTCTCGATGGAGACGGAGATCGAGATCCGCAAAGCCCAGCTGGCGCATGGTCGCGCTCGCGGCTCGGAAGTTGCGGGCGGCGAGCATGCGCTCCAGGAGTTCGGGCGGAAGTGGGGATCCGTCTTCCACGTGGCGCGCAAAGAGATCGAGCGCGCCTCGCTCCCAACACCAGTTCTCCATGATCTGGCTCGGTAGCTCGACGTAGTCCCACGCAACGTTGGTGCCGGCAAGGCTTCGAGTGCGCACACGCGTCAGCATGTGGTGAAGCAGGTGACCAAATTCGTGAAAGGTCGTTGTGACCTCGTCGTGCGTGAGGAGGGCGGGGGCGCCATCGGCTGGCGGCGTAAAATTTGCGGCGATGAGCCCGACGTGACCGTGGGCGCGCCAGTGCTCAGCGTCTGGTGTTGTCCCGCTGCGCGCTGTCGTGCCGGCAGCGTGTGGATCGTGAATCAGACCGTGCATCCACGCGCCGGCGCGCTTGTTGTCGCGCGGGAAGAGGTCGGCATAAAATACGCCCAGATGCCGTTCGTTCTCATCGGTCACGCGGTAGGTCGAGACGCCCGGTGCCCAGGTCTCAAGTCCCTCGCATGGCTCAACGCGGATCCCAAAGAGGCGTGACGCGACCGCGAACATCCCTTCCATAACGCGCGGGACTGCAAACCAAGGACGCAGCTGCTCCTCGTCGAGGTCGTAGCGCGCCATTCTCAACTTCTCGGCCCAGTAGCCCACGCTCCACGGCTCGATCGGCGCGGAGGCCTGCGCGACCGAGTGCGTCTCCGACTCGGCAGATGGTGAGCTTTGCCCCGCAGCGCTGGCCAAGGCCTGCTCGCGAAATTCGATGAGCTCTTGGGCCTCCCGCTCGAAGGCCGCGCTGTATCGCGCGCGCAAGCCATGAACGAAGTCATGTGCGCGGTCGCCCGCCTTCGCCATTCGATCTTCGAGCGCGTAGTCGGCGAAGTCGCGGAACCCAAGGATCTGGGCCTTGCGTCTGCGCAGCTTGAGGATCTCGCGAATGAGCGGACGGTTGTCGTGACCGGCCTGCGTCGCACGCGTGTTGTAGGCGCGCCAGATCGTCTCGCGGATCTGGGCATCGTCGAGGTAGGTCATCACCGCGATGTAGCTCGGTGCCTGCAACGACAAGCGGTAGCCGGACTTGCCGCGAGCGCGCGCATCGGCTGCAGCGGCATCCAGGGCTGACCGCGGCAGGCCCTGGAGTGGAGCTTCGTCTTCGAAGTACAGCTCGAACGCCTGCGTCGCGTCGACAACGTTCTGCGCAAAGCGTGTGGTTGCGAGTCCGAGTTCGACGTCGATACGTGAGAGTTCCTCCTTGAGCTCGGGCGCAAGGTCGGCCCCGTGCCGACGAAAGTAGGTCATGGTCTTTTCCATGAGTCGCGCTTGCTCGGCATCGAGTTGTGACGGATCGATGCTCGCGGCGACCGTCTTGAGGGCGCGCCACACACCCTCGTGGTGCGCAATGCCGCTGTAGAACGCAGTCACCATCGGCTGCACCTGTTCCATGACCTCTCGGATCGCCGCGCTTGTTGACACGGACTCCAGGTGGTGAAGCAGGGTCATGGCGCGCTCAAGTTGCGTCGTCGCGTCTTCAAGCGCGAGGAAAGTCGACGCAAACGAGGGCGAGTTCGCCGTGTCCGCGATGGCCTCCAGGCGAGCCTGAGCGTCTTGGATGAGCGACTTGACGACGGGCTGCGCCCGATCGATTGCGAACTGAGCAAAGGAGAGGGGGAGGGTGTCACTCGCCAACAGGGCGTCTGCCGTGGAGGAATGCGCGGTCGACATCATCGCGGGGGAGACTAGCGCGCGAGGCCGACCGGTTCGGGCGACCGCGGGACAGAGGCACTGAGTTCTTGAGGCGGAGCCCCTGGCCGGCGCGGGGCTAGGTGAGGCAGTCGCGCGTCACCTCGCCGGCGCACGCCGCGGCCTACCTCGTCCACCAGCGAAGGCCGCTCGCGCCCCGGCCGTGCGTGAGCCTTGGCCGGCCCGGGGCCGGGCGCCCGACCAAGCGCGGCCGCGTCCTTGGTACCGGCGGGCCCGTCATTCTGATCGGCTGGCGAAAGCTTCCGGTCCCGGCGACGATAGTTCCAAGAGTCCACACGTGCGTATCGCC
>CAZVEM010000157.1:0-1478 GCA_964626165.1 uncultured Nannocystaceae bacterium | reverse complement strand
CGGCGAAACCAGGAGTGTACGTGTATGCTGTCTCGTATCGCCGTCCTGTCCCAGCACCCGGAGTACTACTCGACCAAGCGGATGCTGGAGGCGATCGCTGCGCGCGGGCATGAGGCGCGCCTCGTTGATTACCTCCGCTGCTACCTGCATCTGAGCACGGACGCGCCGCGCGTGCACTTTCAAGGTGAGGCGCTGACGGACATCGACGCCGTCGTGCCTCGCGTCAGCGCGGCTGCCGATCTCTACGGAACGGCGGTGGTGCGTCAGTTCGAGATGATGGGAGTCTATTGCCTCAATGAGTCGCAGGCGATCGCGCGTGCGCGCGACAAACTGCGGACGCTGCAGCTGCTCGCACGCAAGGGGATTGGCCTTCCAGTGACAGGTTGCGCTCACTCAACCCAAGACACCGATGGTTTGCTCTCGAGCGTGGGAGGAGCTCCCGTCGTCATCAAGCTGTTGGAAGGGACGCAGGGGCTAGGAGTCGTCCTTGCAGAGACCACGCTCGCCGCACGATCGGTGATCGACGCGTTTCGCAACCTCGATACGAATATCCTCGTGCAGGAGTTCATCGAGGAAGCCAAGGGCGCTGACCTGCGCTGCTTCGTCGTCGGCGATCGGGTGGTCGCAGCCATGCGGAGGCAAGGCGCCGAGGGTGAGTTTCGCTCAAACTTGCATCGAGGCGGCAGCGCCGAGAAGGTCAAGCTCACGCCCGAGGAGCGGGCGATGGCGGTCGCAGCGGCGAAGGTCATGCGCCTGCGCGTCGCGGGGGTGGACATCCTGCGCAGCGATCGGGGACCCTTGGTCATGGAGGTCAATGCGTCGCCTGGCCTTGAGGGCATCGAGCGCACCAGCGGCGTCGACGTCGCCGGTGCAATCGTCGAGTTCATCGAGAAGGACATCGAGAGCTTCCGCGTGCGGCGACGCGAGCAGCAGGCGTAGGGACATGCGACCGGCCGCGCGGGCGACACGCGGTCGGCCGGTGGAGATGGCTCGCTCCGACGGCTCGGCGTCAGCCGAGCTTGAGAACGAAGGCGCCGTAATCTATGGTGCAGTGCCGGATAATATACCTCGCGAAAATCCGCGAGTGATTGCCGTTGTTCGCCACTTTAGCTCAGCGACCACGCTGCTGAGACAAAATAACCTCGTAGTAGATGGAGCTATCTTCTCGCGGGCCCACAGGCGTGCTAGACGCTTGACCACTTCGCATGACTTCGTCAGCCGCCACACCTGCCTCGAGCGTCGCTCCGGCCACACTGCACCACCTTCAGGTGCTCGAAGCCGAGTCGATCCACATCATGCGCGAGGTCGCGGCCTGCTTCGAGCGGCCGGCCCTCCTCTTTAGCGGTGGCAAGGACTCGATCGTGATGGTCCATCTCGCCCTCAAGGCGTTTCGACCGGCTCGCCTTCCATTCCCGCTGCTGCACGTCGACACCGGCCACAACTTCCCCGAGGCGATCACGTTTCGCGACGAGCTTGCC
>CAZVEM010000156.1:0-13645 GCA_964626165.1 uncultured Nannocystaceae bacterium | reverse complement strand
GGCATGCCCGCGGGCTTGTTCACGACGAGCAGCGCGTCGTCCTCGTAAACGACGGCCAGCTGCAGGTCTTCGGGGAAGGCGCGGGCGAAGGTGGGCGCGGTGGCGATCTCGACCTCCACCATGCACGCCCCCTCAAGCCGCTGAGACGCCTTGAGCACGGCTCCTCCGATCCGCACGTTCCCCGACGCAAACAGCCGCTGCGCGCTGGAGCGCGATGCGGCCTTGCCGAGACGGATCAGCTCATCGGCGACCGCAACGTCGGCACGCTTTCCGGCGACCTGACTGTCGAGCCGCAGGATCAGATGCCGACGCGGGCCACTGGACGCAGTTCGCGTCGGCGCGGACGCATCGAGCGGCGAAGCGGTCGCACTTGCATCGACGACCGCGAGATCATCGTCGTCGTCGACCTCTGGCTCAGCCTCAAGCTCGTCGTCGTCTCGCGCGGCCTCTCGCGCGACCTCTTGCGCGAGGAGCTGGTCGGACGGAACTGGCGTTGAGTCCGGCGTCACGCCCGGCCGATCCGACCCTTCACCAGATCTTGCTCGCGACGTGGGCATTGGGCTTGATCACGCGGTCGATGATCGCGCGATCAAAGAAGTTGCGCTTGAACAGTTCCGGGGTGACGCGGCTTCGGTAGAGGTCGCGACCCTCCGTGATCTCTTCGGACAGCTGCTCAAAGAAGGTGTCTGTCGCAAGACCATTCTCGATCTTGCCTTTGTTGTAGAGCTGGATGTCGGAAGCGATCGCTCTCGCGAGCTGCTGGGCCCGAACTTCGTTATCGATGATCTGGGACTTCGCCATCGCGGCTCAAGCATCGCACGCGCGGAGGCTTTGGCCAAAGCCGCGGCAGTTCTTCGGGCCGCGGGACCTAAATTTGGCGGGCCGCGAGGGTCGGGACTCGGGATGCGCCACAGATGCGCTTCTCCCGCATGAATACCTTGCGCGAGTCTGCAGGCCCACTTGAGGGCCTCGTGCGCCAATCGGCCCCACGCGCGATTCTGACACCGAGCCGCGATCGGCGTCGCTCCGAGCGCCGATCGGCAGGAGCTGCGTGGTGGGTCGACCTGCGCGGCAGACCTCGCCGCACGCAGAGCAGCGGAGCGTCGTAGGCTCTCGCTGCGGCGTGGAGAGCCTGTACGACAGCTTGCCCTCGCTCCTCGCGGCGACCGTGGCCTTCGCGATCGGCGCCAGTGGAGTGCTGCGTGAGCGTGGACGTGACGAGCTCGTCCCCTTCGCGGTCTTCTGTTTCAACCTCGGCCTGATCCATCTCGCGCGTTTCTTCCACGGCTTCACCGATGTCGCCGTCTTCGCCTGGGTCGGCCAAACCATCAGCCTCGTGCTGCCTTGGAGCGCGAGCCGCTGCTTTGACAACATCCTCCCGGTTGAGGCGCGTCCAAGAGCGCCGGTCTTGCGCACGATCGGGATGGGAGCGCTGCTCGTCGCCCAGAGCATCGCCTTCTTTGCTGTTGTTGGTGTCGCGCCGGTCGAAGGCAGTGTCGCGCTGCAAGTCTGGTGGTGGGTCTCGATCGCGCTGGGCACCTACGTGGTCGGTGCGCTTGGCCTGGTGCTGCGCCGGATTTGGCGCGCGGCACAGGCCGCCGAAGGCACCGCGAAGGGACCTCGTCTCCGCTATCTCTTCGTCGCGAGCGCGGTGACCCTCGCGCTGGGGAGCCCGCTGCTGCCGGCGGTCGGACCCGTGGTGACGGCGGTCTATCTCTACTTCGTTGCGCAGACACTGGAGCGGGAGCGACTGCTGGAGCTGCCCGAGCTGGTGGCGAAGATCTCCACGCTGGCGCTCCTGGTCGTGGCCGTGTCTGCGGTCTACGCCGCGCTCCTTCTCTGGATCCCGACGACCGGTGGTAACAGCACTGCGCTGTTCGTCTTCAACATTGCCGTCGCCTCCTACACCGTGATCGTGTTGATCGATCCCTTGCGGGCGGAGATCGAATCCCGCATCGAGTCGTGGCTCTTTCGCGACCGCGAAGCCACGCGGCGACTGTTGTTTGAGCTGCGCTACCAGCTCCTCAACGTGATCGATCCCGCCGAGCTCGCCGAGGTCATGATTGCAGCGCTCAAGAAGAGCAACCGCGTCACACAAGCGAGCCTCTACCTGCTGGATGCCGCCGGAACGGCCTTGCTTCTGCAAGGCGAGTTGGGCGGCCAGCATCCACCGCGGGTGGACCTTGCGACCCGCCGACCGCTGCTCGCCGCGCTCCGCGAGCGCGGTCCCGTACTGCGCGACGTCATGCAGCGAGAGCGCGACCGCGCGGGCGCGGAGTCGCGCGCCGAGTACGAGGAGATCATCGCGAGCCTCAGCGAGTTGGGCGCGACGCTGGTTGTCCCGATCTTTGCGCGCGCCCCAACTCGGACCGCAGGCGTCCAGGAAAATCTTGGCGAGCTCCTCGGCCTCATTTGCGTCGACGATGAGCGCCTCCTCGAGCCCTTCTCGCGGGAGGAGGTCGAGCTCTTTGAGGGGCTCGCCGCGCAGACGACCATCACGCTCGCCAATTCGAAGGTTTACGAGCGCCGCAAGGAGCGGGATCGCCTCGCCGCGCTTGGTGAGATGGCCGCAGGTCTCGCCCATGAGATCCGCAATCCTCTCGGGGCGATCAAGGGAGCGGTCCAGATCGTCGAGCCCAACCTCCGCGACGTCGATCCAATGACCACCGAGTTTCTCGGCGTGATCGTCGAGGAGGTCGAGCGCCTCAACCGCGTCGTGCAGGAGTTCCTTGGCTATTCGCGGCCCTACAAGGGTGAAATGGCCCAGGTCTCTGCCAGCGACGTGATCGCCGGCACGCTGCGATCGATCCCGGCCGAGCGCGCATCGCTGATCGTCCGTGAAGTGCTGGAGGACCTCCCGCCGATCCGCGGGGATGCCGACTCGCTGCGACAGGTCATGCTCAACCTCGTGCTCAACGCACTCGACGCCGCGACTGAGGCGCACCGGCAAGAACCGGACAAGGCCCGGGTTTGGGTCGAGGCGCGGCTCCGCTCCCGTGCACTGCCATCGGGTGATGCGGTCGCACTGATCGTCCGTGACAATGGACCCGGCCTCTCCGATGACGCGCTGGCCAACCTCTTTGTCCCCTTCCACACCACCAAAAGCGGTGGCACCGGTCTTGGCCTCCCGATCAGCCAGCGAATCGTCGAGCAGCACGGGGGCATCATCGAGGTCGGAAATACCAGCGAAGGTGGAGCATACTTCGGTGTGCTCATCCCCGTCTTCCGCGCGAGCGCGGACTCTCAACACTCGCTGACGCGCGCGTCGATCGAGCAAATGACGGTGGGCTCGGAGCAGGACGATCCCGGCACATCCCGCAGCGAAGACGCAAACCTCGGCACGATGTCCGATGGCACACGCAACGCGAGCTAATCACTCAAGGCCAGCAAAGATCCCCGCACATGTACGCCGCCAGCACTCGCATCCTCCTCGTTGACGACGAACCCAATCTCCGCAAGGTCCTCGGCGCGCTGCTGCAACAACTTGGCTATCAAGTCCATGCCGAGGCGGACGGGGAAGCTGCGCTTGCGCGCGTGCGGACCAGCCCGGCAGACACCTTCGACGTCGTCATCACCGATCTCCGCATGCCCAAGCTCGACGGCATGCAGCTGCTTCGTGCGCTCTTGGAAGAAGAGCCGCTATTGCCGGTCGTCGTGCTGACCGCTCACGGCACGCTCGACACCGCCGTCGAGGCGATTAAGGCCGGGGCGTTTGACTTCCTTGAGAAGCCCTTTGACCGCGACCAGATCGCCCAAGTCGTGGAGAAAGCAGCCGCCACCCGCCACCGTGGCGGCCCAAGCCATCGACCGGCCGCAGCGACCGGCGGCGACCCGAGCCTCCAAGTCGGCATGGTCGGCGAGTCCGATGCGATGCGAGCTGTCCGCGATACGATTCGAACGGCGGCCGCCTCCCCCTCGACGGTCCTCATCGCCGGTGAGAGCGGCACCGGCAAAGAGCTCGTTGCCCGCGCGTTGCACCTTGGATCACCGCGACGTGACCGTCCTTTCATCAGCGTGAACTGTGCGGCGATTCCCGCGGCGCAGGTGGAAGCCGAGCTCTTTGGACACGAGCAAGGCGCCCTCAGCGGTGCCGCGGCGAGCCGTCCCGGTCGTCTTGAGCTCGCCGACGGAGGGACGTTGTTCCTCGACGAGGTCAGCGAGATCCCTCTCGAAGTCCAGGTCAAGCTTCTCCGCGCGATCCAAGACGGAGAGTTCGAACGCGTTGGCGGCGTGAAGACGCGGCGCGCGGATGTCCGCGTCATTGCGGCGACCAATCGCGATCTCGCCGCGGAGATCGAGTCCAAGCGCTTCCGCGAAGACTTGTACTACCGCCTCAACGTGGTCCCGATGACCCTGCCCGCGCTGCGCGAGCGTCCCGACGACATCGAGCCGCTCCTCACGCATTTCGTGCGGAAGTGCAACGAGCGGCTCGGCAAGAGCGTCGAGTCCTTCGCGCCAGATGCGATCGAAGCGATGAAGGCGTATCGCTGGCCGGGCAACATCCGTGAGTTGGAGAACGTGGTCGAGCGCATGGTTCTGTTCGCGTCTTCGAACACCGTCACCCTCGACGAGCTTCCCGAAGCGCTGCACCGCAGCGACCGCGAAGCCAGCGATCGCGGCGACGAGGACTCGACCGGACATATTCGGCTCCCGCTCAGCAGCCTCGGCCTCGACCTGAAGGAAGCCGTCCGCACCGGATCTCGCCTCGTGGAAGAGGCGCTCATCCGTGCAGCGCTCACCCAGACCGACACCAATGTGACCCGATCCGCGCGCCTCCTCGGGATCTCCCGTCGCAGCCTGCAATCTAAAATGAAAGAATTGGGGCTGCGCGAGCCGCCCGAGGGCGAGGGCAAGGGCGCCTGATCGAAGCGACGCGGCCTCGCGCAATGCCTCCACGCATGCGCGGTCGCGTCCACCCACGCCACCGCACGGCGCTCAGCGGGCCCCAGTGGCTCGCGTGGCGGCCAACACGAAGATCGGCGACCACTTGCCCGCGGGCGCGAGAGGGCCTTCCGTGCAGCGTGCGACGGGTTGCGCTCGCGGTCGAGCGCGAGCGCCGGCCAGTCCGCAAAGGTCCACGTAGATCGCACCTTGGGCCCAGGAATATTGACGCTGGCGCGTGTGCGCTGGTAGCGTTCACCGGCCGTCGAGGTACCTGATGAAGCGTCAATCCCGCGCGAATGAGGTCGGCCCGCACCTCGGAACCCAGTTCGGTGCCCGCATCCTGTGCCTCGGTCTCGCCTCCGCGGCGTATGTCGGGGTGGCTGCGCCGGCCCATGCCGGCGAGCTCACGCGAGCCACCTATACCGGCGAAGAGAAGAACAAGTTCGATCTTCACTTCGGTATCTCGTACTCGTACGACTTCAAGCGCGCCGCGGTGATGCGCGAGTGGAACGACGCGGCGACGGGTCAAAATGAGATCTCACGCGACCTGATCTATCGCTCGCAGCGTCACACCGTGACGCCGATGCTTGAGATCGGTCTGTATCGCGGCCTCAGCGTCTACACAGAGATCCCGATCGTCGTGAACGACACGCGGGACTATGGCTTTGACCAAGACGCGTCGGACTGCGTATTCCCCAATGAGATCGGCGCTGGCACCGGCGTCACGCAAGCGACCTGTGTCGACAAGACCAACAGCTCCACGATCCGCGACGGCATCGTGCCGGTGGGCGGCTACGACGCGAGCGCCGAAAACCCCTTCACCGAGCCGGGCCTGGCTGCGAACAACACCGAGCTGATCTTCCGCTCGCCGGTGCGTAAGGGTCTCGACCAGATTCACGCGGGCCTCAAGTACGCGGTGCTCAGCCAGCGCTACCGCTCGCACATGCCAACCTGGATCATCGCGGTCGAGGGCCGCTTTGCGGTAGGCAAGCCGATGACGATGGTCCGCACCGCCGGCGCATCCTCGCCCAGCGGCAACTCGTCGGTCGGGCGCGGCATTCATGAGCTGGGGGTTTGGACCGCCCTCTCCCGCCGCTTCCGTTACCTCGAGCCCTATTTCGGGGGCTATTGGCGCCAGGCGTTTAGCGCGGCGAACAGCAACTTCAAGGACTTTGGCAACGGGCAGCAAGCCGTGCAGCCGATGTCGAGCGCCGGTCTGATCTTCGGCACGGAGCTCATCCCCTGGGAAGTCGACGACATGGACGACCAGGGCAACCCAGGCAAGGCCTACCGCAAGTTCTCGATCTTGCTGCACGGCACGGCCGACTACTTCTACGGTGGAGCGAACGGCGGCCGAGCGTACAGCGAAGTCTGGGAGCTTTTGTCCGACAGCCCCGCGCTCGTCGGCACAAATGACCCTGTGGCCGGCGGCTGCACCAGCGCCGCAGTCGGACGCGCCCTGAACTACGCCGCGACCAACCGTGACGATCCGACCGACTACCTCGGTGGAACCGGCGGCGCGAACGATGGCCCGGGCGGCGGCAACTGCCGAGCCTTCAACGGCATTACCAACGTGCAGGACTACGCGATGTTCGGGTTGATGGCTGCCCTGAACTTCCACATCGGTCCTTACGCCCGGATCAACTTCGGCGCCGACGTGAAGACCGTGACCCGTCACTTCCTCACGGGTGCGCCGCGCGGCATCGACCGCAACAACAACGGCACGGTTGGTAACGCTGCGCAGGGTGACAACCCCAACGAGATCAACCCGGTACGCCGCGACGTAGTCGACAATGTTGGTCGCCGCTATGTGCTCGACGACATGATCAACGTTCGTGGCTTCTTCAACTTCCTGCTGACCTTCTGAGAAGGGTCTCAGCGGCGCCCGGGGGGCAATTGGATGCTGAGGGGGCTCCTGAGTGGGGCTCCTGAGGAGCGCCTGTAGTCGACGGCGAGCCAATCAGGCGGCCGTCGATTTTGCGTTCTGGCCTGCCCCGCAGCCCGAGCGGGAGTTCGACCGGGTTCGTTCAGTCTTGTGCGGTCGAGCGGCCCTGACGACTCAGCAGCTCGTAGACCTCTCGATCATCGAGCCCGGTCAACTTGGCGATCTGGCGTGCCCGCTCGCGCGGACGAAGCGTTGAATCCGTCATCGCGGTCAGGACCGCACGCGCGCTGTCGCGAGCGAAGGCCTCCCGGTCACTGGGCTCGATCGTATGCGGGGCACCCTCAAGCACGACGACAACCTCACCACGAACCGAGTCGCCAACGCGTGCGCTGACTTCCGCGAGCGACCCTCTCAGCACCTCCTGATGCAGCTTGGTCAGCTCACGAGCCACGACCACGCGACGGGTCGACTCGTCCCCCATTCCAATCGCAAGGCTCCGCGCACGCAGATCGCGAAGGAGACCGCCGACACGGCCACCCGCTTCGTAGATCAAGCTCGCGCCACGATCGCGCAGGACGTCGTCTAGGGCCTCGTTTCGTGGCGGACCACTTCGCGGGACAAAGCCGATGAAGCGGGCCCCCTCCGCCTCAAAGCCCGAGACGCAGAGCGCGAGCGTGGCCGCGGTTGGGCCGGGCACGACGTCGACCACATGACCGGCGCTCAACGCAGCTTCAACGAGCAGCCGCCCCGGATCACTCCAAACCGGGAGACCCGCTTCGCTGACATAGACGACCACCGCGCCCGCCTCGAGCCGACGCAGCATGAGCTCGGTGCGCTCGTGCTCGTTGCCAACAAAGCAGCTCACACGCTCCGTCGATGGAAGTGCGTCGCCCAAAAGCCGCGCCGGACTCCTAGTATCTTCACAGAGCAGAAGATCCGCTTCGAGGATCGTGCGTCGGGCACGAGGCGAAAGGTCTTCGCGATTTCCCAGCGGGGTACCCACGAGCACCAAGCGCCCCTGCTTGCTGCCCTCTGGGGGCGCACTTTCACCGGTTTGGGTCATCGCGTCCTCAATCGTGGCCGAGCGCGACGTCCACGGTATCCCCCAGCTCTTGCTGCAAGTATGCGCGCAACTTGAGCACCAGTCGCTTCTCCACCTGACGTGCGCGCTCGCGACTCACTCCCCATCGTTCGCCAAAATCCTGCAGTGTCAGCGGCTCATCGGCGATCACACGCTCGCGAAAGAGCTCGAGATCGCGGCCCTCAAGCGTCGCGCCAAAGCGGCGCAAGCGATCAAAGAGCAGCTCTTTGAGCTCACTGCCACCCATCGAGGTCTCTGGATCTTCTTGCGCGTCGTCACCGAGCGAATCCAGCCGCGTCCGCGTGCTGCCCTCGTCATTGCCGACTGGTGCGTCCAGCGAAGAGTCGCGGCCGGCCATCCGCTTCTGCATTTCGACCACGTCTTCTTCGCCGACGTCGAGTTCCCGGGCGAGCTGCTCGCTGGTTGCTTCGACACCCGCGGCCCGCAGTCTCTCTTGCGCTTTGCGGAGGTTGAAGAACAGCTTGCGTTGCGTCTGCGTCGTTCCGATCTTGACGACGCTCCAGTTGTTCAAGATGTACTTGAGGATGTAGGCACGAATCCACCAGCCCGCGTAGGTGGAAAGCTTGACGCCGCGATACGGATCAAACTTCTCAACTGCGCGCACAAGGCCAACATTGCCCTCCTGCACGAGGTCGAGCAGGTTGTGGTAGCCGCGTCGATACTCGTTGGCGAGCTTGACGACCAGGCGCAGATTCGCCGTCACCAAGCGGCGGCCCGCTTCTCGATCACCGTGCTCGACCCACGCAACGGCGAGCTCATGCTCCTCTTCGCGGGTCAGCAAGGGGTGCTTGCGGACCTCCGACATGTACACCGCCATCGGATCGCGCACCGCCAGCGCAGTGCTTCCGACCGGGGCCTCACGCGTGCGCAGTCGTAGATCCTTGGCGATCGCATCGAGCTCCTCGTCGGTGACCGGCGAGACCTCAGCCAGCACGTCGTCTTCTTCAGGCGCGAGGGCCTCGACCTCCGCCTCCGCTTCGAGCTCGGGCTCAACGACCTCCGCCTCACTCGCGTCGATCACCTCTCGGGCCGCGACAACCTGCGCGTCGCTTGCCGCGCTGCGCACCAACGCAGTCGGCATCCCTGGTGCACGATCGTCCCCAAGACCCGGCTCGCTGGACCCACCGACGCGGGCGGGAGACTCCTCCGAGCTGACCGGTGCTCCCGTCGCACCCGCGGGCCCACTCGGCGCGCCACGGTCCTGGGCCGCTTCGCGGCGATGAACCTTGGCAGTCGCTGCGGCCTCCGGATCTGGCGCGGCCGGCACGGCTGCGTCCGCGGACGGCCGCGGTGGGCGCTTCGCACTCATGGCGCGGGAGCATACGACGGAGGCCGAGATCTCGCAGCCTGCTAAGCTTGCGTTGTGTCGAATCCAGCACCGAGTCGAGGTCGCGCACGCTCGCTGATGTCGCCGATCATCTCTGTCGGCAGTCTCGTCGGAGCGCTGATCCTGACCTCGACGAGCTGGGAGAGCGCCAACGCCGACCCAGGCAATGGCCGTGACCACGCGAAACTCGCCGCCCACGAGGACCCGACCGAACTGCGCGTGCTCGACTGGGTGCTCTGGTACGTCTCGAAGTACTACGTCGAGCCCTCTCGCATCGACCCCAATGCCATGGTGTTGGCGGGCCTGGATGCCCTCGAAGGGACAATTCCGGAAGCCCTGGTCGAGCGCCTCGACGACGGCAAGCGCGTTCGCGTTCACGTCGGCACGCATGTTCGCGAGTTCGATGTCGTGACCTTCGCCCCGTGGGGTGTCGGTCCACGCCTTCGCGAGATCTTCCGCTTCGTCGATGAGCACTCCCAACTCGATGACGAGCAGCGTCGTGACGCGGAGTACGCGATGATCGAGGGCCTACTCGCCACGCTCGATCCCCACACCAATCTTCTGCGCCCGGAAGATTTCGAGGACATGCGCACGAGCACCAAAGGCAGCTTCGGCGGCTTGGGTATCGAGATCGGCATGCGCGAGGGCAAGCTGATGATCCTACGCGTGATGGACGGCAATCCGGCGGCGGAGGCAGGTCTCCTCGCGGGCGACCAGATCGTCCAGATCGACGACCAATCCGCGATCACGATGTCGTCCGACGACGCGCTGCCGCGATTGCGTGGCGCGCCTGGAACCAAGGTCGTGCTTCATGTCCGTCGCGTCGGTCACGACAAGCCCCTCAAGTTCACCGTGACGCGCGACGTCATCAAGCTCGACAGCGTGGTGGCAGAGATCCTTCCAGCGATCGCAAAGGACGGCTCGAAGCAACTCGTCGGCTACGTGCAGATCCCCAAGAACTTCGCGCAGACCACGGGTAAAGAGCTGCGCGAGAAGCTGCAGGACTTTGAGAAGCGCGGCGTGCAAGGTGTCGTGCTCGATATGCGTGACAACCCCGGTGGCCTGCTCGGCGCGGCCGTCGAGGTCGCGGACGCCTTTCTGGGTTCGGGCACGATCGTCTCGACCGTCGGCAACGCCCAGCCCCGCGACGAGAGCCAGGCAACTTCACGCTATGACTTCCCCAACCTCCCGGTCGTCGTGCTGGTCGATCAGGGATCGGCGTCCGCGACCGAGATCGTAGCTGGCGCACTCCGTAACCTCGATCGCGCGGTGATCCTTGGCCGGAGAACCTTCGGCAAGGGCTCGGTGCAGGTGCTGCACGATCGTCGCGTGGGAGGGCAGGAACTCGCGCTCAAGCTGACCATCGCGCAATACCTCACGCCGGGCGATGTCTCGATCCAATCGGTCGGCGTCCCGCCGGATCTCGAAACGGTTCCGGTCTGGCTCTTCAAGGACAACATCTTTTACTTCGGCAAGAGCCGCTTCGATCGCATCCGCGAAGAGTCGCTGGCACTCCACCTCAACAACGCGACGGCGACCCGAGTTGCACCGACCGCAGGACCGCTCTATTTCTGGGACGGAAACGCCTCCGGCGACAGCGAAGAGATCGACGCCGCAGTCGCGGGTGGGGGCGCGGAGCTGGCCCGCGCGACGGTGCTGCTGCGTGATCCCGAGGTGCGTCTCGCACGTGACCTGGTCGTGTGGGCGCCGTCGCCACGGCGCCAGGAGATCCTGAGCAAGATCGACGACTTCGTCGAGACGCAGCGCGACATCGAGGACGAGCGTCTTCGCAAGCAGCTTGCCAAGCGCGGCATCGATTGGAGCGTTGGTCCTGCGCCGACGGCCGGCACGAGTGCGCTACTCGAAACCGAACTGACGTTTGACCGCCCCAATCTGACGATTCGCGGCGGCGAGTCAGGTACGGTGACGATGAAGGTCACCAACAAGGGCACCGCGCCGGCATTCCAGGTCCGCGCGATGTCCTCCAGCGACTACAGCTATTTCGACGAGCGTGAGTTGTTGTTTGGTCGGCTCGATCCGGGCCAATCGCGCACCGCAACGCTCAAGCTCAGCGTCGGCGAGCAGGAGCTCACGCGTCAGGATCGCATCGATTTCGACCTTGCAGACCTCCACAACTCGGGCATTGGCTCCTCGTCGGCCCGCACCTTGGAGATCCGGTCGCAGGGGCTCCCACGTCCCCAGTTCGCCTACTCGGTGCAAGTACTTGACGATCCGCGCTCTGGTGACGGCATCGTCGGCAACGGCGACGGCGTGCCCCAGGCGGGGGAGAAGATCGAGCTCCGTGTGATGGTCGGGAATGCAGGCCCGGGTACAGCGCTCGATAGTTGGGCGCTGCTTCGCACGCACTCAAGCGACGTATTCTTCGTCGAGAACAGCAATGGCAAGCTCGGCAAACTCGCGCCCGGCCAGCGAGCCACCACGAGCTTCCGCATTGAGGTGCGCAAAGCACCGCCGACCGGTAGCGCTGCGCTCACGCTGACTGTTATCGACAACAAGATCGGCGAAGCGCTGTCCGAGAAGATGAAGTACGAGTTCGGCACCTCGGCCTCCGTGTCATCCGCCGAGGATGGCAGCGTCCGAGTCCGAGGCGATGCGACCTTGCGCAGTAGTGCGAGTACCACCGCCCCGGGGATTGCCATGGCGCCGCAGGGCACGGTGCTCGAGCGCCGCGGCACACAGGGCGAGTGGACCAAGGTGGCGCTGGCCAGCGGCAGCTTCGCGTACGTCAGCACCGCGGCCGTGGAGGATGCCGGCAAGTCGAAGGCCACCCTCGCTGGGGTGGTCGACCTGCTGTCGGTCTCGCCACCGATCATTGACGTGGAAGCGCCGCCACTCTCGGTCGCGCAAGAGAGCGTGCAGATCCGTGGCAAAGCGCGTGACGAGCAACAGCTGCGCGACCTCTATGTCACCGTGGTCAACCCGAGCCGCGGTAGCTACGTTTCGGACAAGGTGTACTACATCGCGAACGCTGACCCGTCGCAGGCGCAGCTTGCCTTCGACGCCAAGGTGCCGCTTGAGCCTGGCAACAACCTGATTCAGGTATTTGCGCGAGAGAACGACGACGTCATCGGCGTGCATCGTCTGTGGGTGCAGCGCAGCTCTGGGTTGGAAGAGGCCCGCGCTGAGGCGCAGGCGCTCAAGGCGGGCGGGAAGCTCTCCGTCGACACCCTGCGCAAGTAGAAGCGCGCGGCGAAACGCTCGCCCGAACTGAGCCAGGTTGCCGACCACACCGGCGACTCACGCTATGCTCTAAATCAACTCGCCATGAAGTTGCTGCGAAGCTCCCGAGTCTTGCCCGCGAACCAGGCGCTCGCGTGGAAAGTCCTCAGCGACATCGAACGGTGGCCCGAGTGGAATCCGACGATCCCAAAGGTCGAAGGCCGCCTGGCGCTGGACGCAAGGGTCCGAGCATGGTTTGCGCTCGGTGCCCGGCGCGTCTCCTTCCCCGCGCAGGTGTTCTGGGTCGATGCGCCGCACGGATTTGCGTGGCGCGGCGGACCGAGCGGCATTTTCCGTGGCGAGCACCACTTCGAGCTGCACCCGATCAACGAGACCAGCTGCCGGATCGACCACTGGGAGCGCTTTACCGGGCTGGCAACGCCGCTGATGCCGGACCTCATCCGGCGCCGAGTCGAGCGCAGCTACGAGCGCATGAACGACGCGCTGGCACGTGAGCTTGAAGCCGTGCGACAGCGCGCCTCGTAACCCGCAGACGTCGTCCCCAAGGCGACGGTTCGTGTCCGCCTCGTCCCAGAACCATCAGGCACTGGCGTTCACAAACAACCGAGCGCGCGCTAGCTCGCTTCTTTTTGCTTGGCGTAGACGACGAGGGGCTGCTTGCCCTCCGTGATGACGTCCGCCTCGACATGGACGCGCTCCACTGCGGTCGCGCTCGGGATGTCGTACATGACGTCCAGCATCGCCTTCTCAAGGATGGAGCGCAGCGCTCGGGCGCCTGCGCGCATCGTCCGGGCACGCTTGGCCACCGCCCGCAGCGCCTCGGGCGTGAACTCGAGCTCCACGCCATCCAGTCGCAGGAGACGCTGGTACTGCTTGACCAGCGCGTTCTTGGGCTCGGTGAGGATCGCGACGAGGGCGTCTTCGTCGAGCTCTTTGAGAGGTGCGACGACAGGGAGGCGGCCGATGAACTCGGGAATGAGCCCGAACTTGGTGAGGTCCTCTGGCTGGATCTGCGAGAGCAGCTCCCAGTGTCGGCGTTCGCCCTTCCGGCGGTGCTCCGCGCCAAATCCCATGGTCTTGGCGCTCACGCGCTGCTCGATCACGTCCTCGATCCCGGCGAACGCGCCGCCGCAGATGAAAAGGATATTGGTCGTGTCGATCTGCAGGAAGTCCTGCTGAGGATGCTTCCGGCCACCCTTGGGAGGAACCGACGCGATCGTGCCTTCCAAGATCTTGAGCAGCGCCT
>CAZVEM010000155.1:0-13649 GCA_964626165.1 uncultured Nannocystaceae bacterium | reverse complement strand
GAGCAACGAGTCGAGCAACGAGTCGAGCAACGAAGGGGCTGCATGGTGAGTGCGCGGCCATGCGCCGCCCGGTCTTTGTCGATCGCCTGCGAGGGCACGGTTTTGCGCTGAGGACTCGCGCCGACCTCGCGTGACGGCGGGGTTGTCAAAGCCCCAACGACGCGGCCCCTCGTGTTATCACCAACGCGTGAACCAACACGAGACGCTGGCGTTTCTTGGACTTGGAACCATGGGTGAGTCGATGGCTCGCCGCCTCTTGCCCGTGTGCGCGGAGCTGTGGGTCTATAACCGCAGCGCGAGCGCAGCGCAGTCCTTGATTGCCCAGGGCGCACGTGTAGCGCAGAGCCCCGCGGAGGCAGCGGCGCGGGCAAGCGTCGTGTTTGTCTGTGTGGCCAACGACGCGGCCACGCGCGAAGTGTTGCTTAGCCCCGACTCCGGGGCGCTCGGAGCCATGCGTAGCGGCTCGCGACTCGTCGATTGCGGTACCAGTTCGCCCGCGCTCACCGCCGAGCTGGCGGAGCGAGCCGCGAGTCGCGGCGTGCGATTTCTCGATGCCCCCATCACCGGAAGCATGCTCGGCGCGCGCAACGGGACCTTGACCTTCATGGTCGGTGGGGAAGCGAGCGACGTTGAAGCTTGCCGGCCCTACTTCGCGGCGATGGGCAAGCACGTCGTCCACGTCGGGGCGTGCGGAAAGGGGCAGGCGGCCAAGCTCTGTCTCAACGCGAGCCAGGCCGTGGTGCTCCAAGGAGTGCTGGAGGGATACAGTCTCGCCGCGGCGACGGGGGTGCCTCTGTCGAAAATGGCGGAGGTCTTTGAGAACAGCGCCGGACGGACAGGGGTTGGCGCCTTTAAGACCTCTTATCTGCGCGACGGTGACTTCGCGGCGCACTTCAAGCTCGCGTTGATGGCCAAAGACCTCCACCTCGCGCACCAAGCCGCGCAGGAGCAGCGGCTCACACTTCCTGCGCTCTCGACCCTACTTGACGTCTACGACCGCGCGATTGCGGAGGGCCTCGGCGAGCAAGACTTTCTCGCCACCGCCAAGCTGCTGGAAGCCGATGGCGGGGTGGTGCTCCGAGGCGAAGGAGCACCACCCTCCAGAGGCGCGGCCGGATAGCGCGCGGCACTTCACGTATCGGTCCATGAGGGCGTGGCACCTCACGAGCATCGGCGCCGGTTCAGGCGGCACGCTCCCCGACGCCACGGCCTTCACAAGCTCGGTGCGCAAACATAGCGCGCCGCCCGGCGCCAGGCGCCAGGGGGTCGCAAAGATCGCGGCAGACGCCGCGTCCCGTGTGGCGGTCCGCTGCGATACCATCCGCCAACGTGAGCGTAGAGCCATCGCAGATGCCGACCGGCATCCAGAGCATGCAAGACACCATGCTCGAGTCGGGGGATCCGGCGCCGGCGGTGCCGTCGAATCGCGCGCTGAGTCGCGGAGATCAGATCGGTCGTTTTGTCGTGCTGTCGCTCCTCGGCGCGGGCGGCATGGGCGAAGTCTATCTGTGTTTTGACCCAGAGCTTGATCGCCGCGTCGCGGTCAAGGTTCTGCGTGCTCGCGGCGGTTCGCAGCAGGATGACGATCAGGCGCGTGCACGCTTGCTCAGAGAGGCGCGAGCTATCGCCAGACTCTCGCATCCCAATGTCGTCGCGATTCACGATGTCGCGGTGTGGCGAGGACGCGTCTTTCTTGCGATGGAACATGTCGCCGGGCAAACCCTGGGCGCTTACGTTGCCGGGCTCAAGGGTGATTGGCGACGCATCATCGAGGTATTCACCGGTGCGGGGGAGGGGTTGATCGCGGCGCACCAAGCGGGCCTGGTGCATCGCGACTTCAAGCCGGACAATGTCTTGGTTGAGGAGTCTGGACGCGCCCGCGTGCTCGATTTTGGCATCGCGCGGGCATCCGACGACAGCGAAGATGTCGCGGAGGAGTCGGATTCGAGCGACACGATCGAGCGCGGATTTGTGACCTCCGGGAGTCACTCGCTGCTGAGCCTGACGATGACCGGGGCGGCGGTTGGCACTCCGGCCTATATGGCCCCGGAGCAATTCATGGGGCGTGATATCGATGCGCGCACCGATCAGTTTTGCTTTTGCGTGGCGCTCTGGGAGGCGCTCTACGGAGCGCGACCCTTCACGGCATCAACGACGGCCGAGCTCGCCGCGGCCGTTGCCGATGGGCGAATCAGCTCCGATACCGGGCAAAGCGACGCACCGCCCGAGATCGAAAAGGCGCTGCGCCGCGGCCTCTCGCCCAAGGCGAGCGAGCGCTTCCCTTCGATGCGCGAGCTGCTGGATGCACTCGCGCCGCCTCCGGTCGAGGCGTCGCGTTCGTCAACGTTGTGGGTCGCTTGGATCTTCGCGGCGCTCGCTGCAGCGGTGCTGCTTGCATGGCTGACCGCGAAGGGAGCGGATCCTATCGAGGCCTGTGTTGGTGGCCCTGAGCTCTTGCGCGACGCATGGGGCGAACAAGAGCAGCAGAGGGCGCGGGATGCCTTCGTCGCGCTCGGCGGGGAAGAGGCCGGGGCAGATTGGGACCGCACCGCGGGGGCGGTGTCCCGCTGGGTCGATCGATGGTTCGCGGAACGTCGCCGCGCCTGCGAAGCCACGCATCGCGAGGCGCGGCAGTCCGCCGCGACGCTTGAGCTTCGCCTCGCCTGTCTGATGCGTCAGCGTGCCGAGCTCGCCGCGCTCGCTGAACTCTGGCATGCACCCGACCTTCAGATTCGCGAGCGCGCCTTCGAGGCCGCTGGCTCGCTGCCGCGACCCGAGGCGTGTGCGGATGCGGGGTCGCGGCCCGGCCACGATGTACAGCTCAGCCCCGCGAAGGAAGCCGAGCGCGCGCGCGTCCGTGACGCGCTTCCGCACGCGCGGGCATGGATTGCGGCCGGCAAGTACAGCGAGGCGCTGGCGGCGATCGATGCGGTTCTTGAGACGGCGCGCGGCCAAGACGATCCGGCCCTCCTGGCGCAGACGCTGCTCTTGCGAGGTCGCAGTCAGGAGATGGGGGGCACACCGCTGGAGGCTCGCGTCACACTCCGCGAGGCACTCGCGATCGCGTTGGCCGCCAAGGATTTCGAGATCGCCCTCCAGTCCGCGACCTCGCTGATCACCAACGTGGGAACCAGCCTCTCACGACATGAGGAGGGCGAGAGCTTCCTGATCGTCGCGCAGGGATTGTCCAAAGCGGTGCCGCTGGGCATCGAGCACCTCGACCTCGAACGGGCGGCGTGCGGCTACTACAATGACCGTAGCAAGCTCGATTTGGCAGAGGAGAGCTGCCAGCGCTCGATCGATCTTGCCGCCGAGCTGGTCGGCAAGGACAGTCTCCAGTACGCGTTCGCGCTGCGCGGCCTTGGCATCACCTATATCGTTGAGCGGGACGCGGCTGCGGCGCTCAAGCTCCTCGAAGAGGACTGGGAGATCGAGACTCGACTGATTGGCGACAAGCACCCGCGACTCGTGCGTGCCGCCAATGCGCGCGCGATGGCGCTGCAGCTCAGCGGTGATCTGGAGGGATCGATGGCATGGCTGGATCGAGCCTTCGCGATCGCAGTTGGCGCCCATGGCCCCGACACCGCCGAGACCCTTTTCCTGCGCATCAACATGGCGGCTGTGTCGCTTGAGCGCGGTGACTGGGCGCGGGCGGAGCAAGAGTCAGAGACGCTGGCGCGGACCTATGCCGCGACCAAGGGCGCAGGCGCGAGTGAAAACGTCTGGATCGAGCTGGTTCGGAGCCAGCTCGCGGTCGTGCGCGGCGACCTCGCTGACGCGCTCAAGCATGCCGAGCTTGAGCTGTCGTTCGCGGTCGCGACCCGCGCCGCCGATCATCCCGAGGTGGCCAACGCCCAACTCGACATCATCGACGTGCGCCTGCGGATAGGGCAGCTCGACGATCTCCCCGCGCGAATCGATGATGCGTTGGGCGCCGCACAACGAGCGGGCGATCCTGCGTACCAAGCCCGTGCCCATTTGCTGCGGGCCCGCTTCGCCCTCGCCAGTGGGCAGCCTCAGGACGCCATTGCGGCGCTCGACCAGACCCGCTCGCTCGATGAGAGCACCTTCGGTCCGGCATTCACGGCGGAGCTGCTTGCGTGGCGTGGCGCGGCGATGCAGCGACTTCCCGGACAAGAGCCTGAAGGAAAGAAGCTGTGGACGCAGGGCAGGGCGGTCCTGGAGGCGACGCCCTCAAAGGGCGTCGTGGCGCTGCAGGCGATGGACCTGTTTTCTGGCACGCTCTCGATCGACGAGAACTTGCAAGTCCGCCGCTGACACGGCTCAATGTCAGGGTGCGGGCGCAGCTCAGCGAGTTTCTTGAGCACCTGCGTGTGGAGCGTCGCGCGTCCAAGCACACGCTGCGCGCCTACGAGCGAGATGTCTTGCGCTTTGTGGAGTACGTCGAGACCGAACACGGTCGACCCTCCACGCTCAACGACCTCAATGCCCGGGCGCTGCGTGGCCTTCTCGCGCAAGACTATCGCGAGCATGCGGCGAGCTCGCTAGGGCGACGCTTGTCCGCGCTGCGCTCGTTCTCCGCCTATTGTCGCCGCCGCGGCTGGACCACGGATGATTCGCTCGATCTGGTTCGGCGCCCCAAACTTCCCCGACGACTGCCCAAGGTGCTCCCGGTGGAGGACGTCACCAGGGTGATTGAGGAGCCGCAACGCGACGGTGCCATGGGGACTCGTGACCGAGCGATTCTTGAGCTCCTCTACGGCTCGGGGATCCGAGTCGGGGAGCTTTGTGCGATGGACGTCGCACATGTGCACTTTGAGTCGACGCGTGCAACCGTACACATTGTTGCCGGTAAGGGCAACAAAGACAGAATCGTACCACTTGGTCGTGCGGGCGCGAGCGCGCTCAAAGCGTGGCTCGCGGTCCGTGAGTCGGTGCTTTCGCCCAGGACCGACCCTGCACGTGCGCGGCGCTTGTTCCTGGGCGCACGTGGGGGACCGCTGGACCCACGCACGGTGCGAACGCTGGTCGACCGGCGCTGCCTTGCAACCGGCGCGCGCGCGCGGATCAGCCCGCACGGGATGCGGCACAGCTTTGCAACCCACCTCTTGGAGAGCGGCTGCGATCTGCGGACGATCCAAGCGTTGTTGGGTCACGCGTCGCTGTCGACGACGCAGCGCTATACCCATCTGGATATCGGCAAGCTGGTCGACGTCCATGAAAAGGCGCATCCGCGATCCAGCTTGCCGGCCGCTGATGGCAGCTCGGTTGCGGGCCCGACGAGGGCGCGGCGACACGGGACCGGTTCGACGCGCTGATGCTCGCGACGGCGGCATGAGCATCCGGCAGGGCCGGCGTGGGAGCGGGACCGGGTCGGCGGGAAGCTTCGTCGCTGGCGTGGCGGCGCGCTTGGATCAGCGGTCGTCTTTGTCGTTGGCGAGCAGGCTTGCCAGGTCGATTCTCGGAAGTCCGAGGGGTCGTGTTTCTAACTCGCGGACGGGGATCCAGCTCATGTCCGCTTCCAGTCTGAAACTGCCCTCGTGACGGAGCGGGGGCTTGCCGCCCCAATCGATGGGAGAGAGCAAGGAGAATTCCAGGCTGCCGTCGGGGCGACTGTAGAGGTGGTAGATTTGACCTACCCGCTTTTGGAAGCGGCAGGCAGCCCGGTGCATGTATGCGTCGCGCCTCGCTTGCTCCAAGATGTCTCGAGCCTGTTGCTCGAGGGCACGCAGCTGGGTGGCGATCGCGTCGAGCTTGGCGTTGAGTGCGGCACCGAGCACGACGTCGGCTTGCTCTATCTGGCGGCTTAGCTCCACTAAATCATGGACGGGCGCGAGCCGAGACGTGGGATAGGGCGATAGGCTCGCGGGTCCCTCGAAGTTGGGGCCGGTCGCCCGTGCGGGCGGATGCGCGGGTGAGGGTCCCCCTGACGAGTCAGCCATATCAGCGTGCTAGCCGCGACATGTGGTGCTCGCAAGGCCGAGAATGCTGCTCAGGCGAATCTTTCGCCGATTTCATGCGTCACCAGCGGCCATGTCGCCATCTGCATGGGTTGTGCACCTGCTCACCGCGCTGTGCCCGGAAGGCGCGCCATGTTCACTTCCGCTTGCGCTGGACGAGGCTTCGGCCCCGCCCCCGGTCGAGGCCTGCATCGAGCGTCTCACCGAGATGGGCGCCGTGGTGACGCCTGCAACCCTGACCCCCTACACCAATCAATCCGGGCTGCCCTGTGGCACGCCCCAAGCCGTCCGTGTCTCGCGATTGCCGCTTGGTACCAAGATTCCAGGGAGTCCGATCCTGAGCTGCCAGATGGCGCTGGGGATGGCGGCCCTTGAGCCGATCATTCAAGAAGAAGCTCAGGCCTCGCTCGGCCGATCTGTCGTCGCACTGCGCCACCGCGGCTCATTTAGCTGTCGCGAGATCAAGGCATATCCGGGCTGGGTGAGTCAGCACAGCTTCGCCAATGCGCTCGATATCTCCGCGTTCATCCTCAAGGGTGGCAAGGAGGTCAAGGTCAAGGGTGAGTACGGTAAGGATGAGCAGGCTCCTGGAACCAAGCGCGGCACCTTCCTGCGGAATGTGGCGCACCGCGCCTACGACGAAGGGATATTCACCGTGGTGCTGACGCCAAGATTCGACCGGGCGCATCACGATCACTTTCACTTTGATATGGCGCCATACACAGTCGACGGCAGCCGATAGCGGGACTGTCGGGGCACGGCGCGTAATTTCCACGTGGTGCACCTGACAAACATGAAGGCTACGTGAAGACTGCGTACGCGACCGCGAGAGCGCGCTGGCGTGTGCTTTCGCGTTGCTTGGGTCGCGGCGCTCTCCTAGACTGCACAAACATGGTGCTCCCGCGCGCAGCCCGGGCGGAGCGGACGTCGGCCGATCCGCGCAGCTCCACACTGGAGCCGCACGAGTACTTCGTCCTGTCATGCGTCGATGGCAAGTTGACCGTCGAACAGATCGTCGCGTCCACGGGCCTGGGTGCCCAGGCCGAGCGTGCGTTGGAGCGACTCGTGAACGAAGGGCTCTTGCGCGTCGTAGCCAATGCGACGATCGGCTCTGGACCTGCTGCTGCAGCGTCCTCGAGTTCACTGCGCATGCAGGCCGAGCAGCGGCGACAGGCGATGCTACGCAACCGCTTGGCCAGTATGACCCCTTCGGCGGGCACACATCCGCAGGACGTCGTCCGCGCTGCGGCACAAGCTCGCGTGAGCGAATCGCCTGCCGCCCCCCGCGGCGATTCCGACGCAAAGCGGCCCGCAAGCGCTCCGACAGTGGCCGAGAAGCCCTCAGCGGCACCCGCAAAGCCGACCTATGAGGCGGTGATCGATCTTGTGCCGGCCGACGACGCGCGCCTGGTGAAGCACCATGCCGTGCCACTTGAGCTGCAGCGCCGCGCATTGTGGTTGTCCGATCGCGGAGCGGATCTCGATCCATTCACGATGCTGGAACTGCACCCGACGGCGGATCCGGCCCAGATCCGTCGTGCGTTCCACCTCGTGAGCCGTAAGTTTCACCCCGATACCTACTACAAGCAGGATCTTGGCAGCTTTGGCCCGATCCTTGAGCGTCTCTTCCAGCGCGCGCGCACATCCTACGAAGCGCTCAAGGATGATCGCCTGCGCGAAGAGTGGCGCAACAGCCTGTGGACGGAACCCACGCCTGAGCCGGCCGCACCGATTGCCCTTGGTGCGGATGACGATTCGGTCGCGATCCGTGTTGATACGGCCGCGGTTGAATCCGGACCACATGCGGCGAGCAACGGCGCGTCCGCGACCGCGCTTGCGCTCGATCCAGATGAGGTCGCGCGGCAGAGCGAGCAGGCCCAACGGGCACGAGACGAGCGTGCCGCCAGAGACCGGGCGCGGGCCCAAGCGCAACAAGATCGATTGGGTGACCGCGGGCGACAGGTCGAGCAGCAAGCGCGACAGGTCAAGGCTCGTGAGCACATCGAGCAAGCCGAGATTGAAATTGAGGCCGGGCGTTGGGCGGCAGCGGCGGCGGCGCTTCGGCTCGCACTCGCGGCGACGCCCGAGGATGAGGCTCTGGCGCGCCGTGCTGAAGAGGCGCGAATCACGGCTCGCGAGAAGCGAAAGGAGGAGCTGTATCGGATCCTCCGCGGCGGCCTAGGCTCGGCCGATCCTGCGACCAACGATCCGTGGAAACGCACCGCGATGTGGCGGGAACTTGCGGACCTCGATCCCAACCCGGAGACGCTCAGCCGCGCGGCCGACATGGCGCGCGAGCGGGATCCCGTCGAATCGCGCGCATGGATCCTGCGGGCGCTGGGCATGCTCGGCGTGAGCGCGGACGACTCGAAACCGCAAAAGGAGCGCGAGCGCGGGCAAGTTCACCTGCGCGCAGCGAGGGTATTTTTCTCGATCGGGCAGCCGCACACGGCGGAGCAAGAGCTCAAGCTCGCCGAAGTTTCGCTGGGCGCCGATCACGATGACGTCAAGTCGACGCGCTCGCTGCTCCGCTCCACGACCTCGGGCTGAGGCGCCCCCCGTCGCCTCTGACGCGGCGCTGACGTAGAACTCGTCGTCGACGGACAGCTCGGGGCGAGGGGTCCGCGACGCCGTCCAAGCCTCGGATTGCGCCGGCTTTGTGTCGCGACGCGACAATTCGGCCGACAAATGGGTCCTGGCGCCTCGGGCCCCCGAGCGGTTCGGGGGCGCGGCTGGTACCCTTGCGCCCCTAGGCCTCGCGCTCCGTCCCTTGCGACCGCGTCGCCGGCCCTTCCGAAGAGAGACCATGGACAGCGTCGTCGGCATCGATCTGGGTACTTCGAATACGGTTGTCGCGCTCGTCGAGCGGGGGACTCCGACCGTCATCCCTAACAAGGGAGGCTACAAGGTCACCCCCTCCATCGTCGCGATCTCCGAGAGCGATAAGCGCCTGGTGGGCCACATCGCCAAGCGCCAGGCGATCACGAATTCGCTCAACACGGTCTACGCGGCCAAGCGCCTCATCGGCCGCAAGTGGGACAGCCCCGCCGCTCGCGTCGCCCTCCGAAGCGCGCCGTATCAGGTGGTCGAAGGCCCCAATGGTGACGTTCGCATCCAACTGCGCGGCCACGACTATGCGATCCCGGAGATCAGCGCCTTCATCCTCCAAGAGATGAAGATGGTCGCCGAGCAGTACACCGGCGCCCCGGTCGAGAAGGCCGTGATCACCGTGCCCGCGTATTTCAACGACGCGCAGCGCCAGGCGACCAAGGATGCCGGGCGCATTGCGGGCCTTGAAGTGATTCGCATTATCAACGAGCCCACCGCCGCCGCGCTCGCCTACGGATTTGGCAAGGACATGGAGCGCAAGGTCGTCGTCTACGACCTCGGCGGCGGTACCTTCGACGTCTCGGTCCTCGATATCGGCTTTGGCGTGTTCGAGGTCATCTCCACGGCCGGCGACACATTCCTGGGTGGCGAGGACTTTGACGCCCGGGTCATTGACTGGCTCGTCACGCGCTTTCGCGAGGAAACTGGGGTCGACATTCAGGAAGATCGCATGGCACTCCAGCGCCTTCGGGATGCCGCCGAGAAGGCCCGTTGCGAGCTCTCTGTCGCTCGAGACACCCTCATCGATCTGCCCTTCCTTCACACCAATCCGGCCGGCGAGACGCTCCATCTTCAAGAGACACTGACCCGCGAGGAACTTGAGGAGCTGACCCGCGATCTCGTCGAGCGCACGATCTCGATCTGCGAGCAAACCCTGCGCGAGGCCAACATCGACCGCACCGCACTTGATGACGTGATCTTGGTGGGCGGCATGACACGCATGCCCCTGGTGCAGCGTCGGGTCGCTGAGTTCTTCGGTCGCGAACCATCCAAGGGCGTGCACCCCGATGAGGTCGTTGCGCTTGGAGCGGCGATTCAGGCGGCGGCTCTGGTCGACGAGTCGCAGGACCTTCTTCTGCTCGACGTCACGCCACATAGCCTTGGCATCATGATCGCAGGAGGGCTGTTCCACCGACTGATCGCGCAAAACAGCACGGTGCCGACGAGTGCATCGCACGTATTTACGACCGTTCGGGACAATCAGACTTCGGTCAAGATCCTCGTGATGCAGGGCGAGCAGGATCAAGCGACCGAAAACGAACTGCTCGGAGAGTTCGTGCTGACAGGGCTACGTTCTGCGCCCAAGGGACAGGTCGAGGTCGAGGTCACCTTCTCCATTTCGGCGGACGGCATCGTGTCGGTCGGCGCGAAGGATCTCGAGACCGGCCGCGAGCAAACCATCACGGTCACCGCGACCTCTGGCCTGAGCGAGGACGAGCTCAAGCACCTCGTCGACGAGAGCCAGAACTACATGGTCGAGGTACGCCAGACGGAAGAGATGGAGCGCGCTCGACAGCAGATTCAGTCGCTCAGCGCGCAGGTCCGCGAGATCTTCGGGCGCGTCAGCGGCGTGATGAGTGGCACCAGCTTTGGCCGCGATGCGATGGGCAAAGCCGAGGCGGTGCTTGAGCGAGCCGATCGCGAGATCGAAAGCCGAGACGCACGAACGCTGCAGGAGATCCGCGAGAGTCTTGAGCGCACGCTCAACATGTTCCGCGGGGTCGTGAGCAAGTCACAGATCGGCTAGCGAGTGTCCCTGATGGGAAGTCCCTGATGGCAGGGCGTGCGCGTGCCTCGGCCAACCCCGTGCCCCTTCGCGGGCGGTCGACAAGCACCGCGCGCGGCGCCTGGCCGCGCACTCATCATGCAGCCACTGCTGCACGCGCTTGACCTACGCTCGGCACGCTCCCTCTTCGCGCCTCGGTCGATAGGGCAATTGCGCGTCCGTGCACGCCACGGGGATTCTTCGACGACTTGCTAGAGCATCCAGCGGCCGAGGAACGCGAGGGCAAGCATCAGCAGCGCAAGGCCGACGCCGGTCAGCAGCGCCTGTCGATCGATCGCGAGGTCGGCCGCCAAGTCATGGGGCAGGGGTTCGTTGATCTCCGGGGTAGGGATTGCGCTGTGAGATCCGGTCGGCGCGACGATGCGAGCAGAGGTGCCAAAGGCCAGCGAGCTGCCCGAGCGCACCGATTGTCCGGCGGTCTCGCCGGCCGTTGGCGAATCGTCGGCATTCTCTGCGCGGGCATCCTGCCCGGCCGCAGCCCGCGAAGTCATCGATGACGGGGATCCTCCGCTCGATTCTTTGCTCGATTCTCCGCTCGATTCTCCGGCCGATTCTCCGGCCGATTCTCCGGCCGAAGCTCCTGGCGTTCGGCTCTTGTCCGCAGCGTGAAGCGCCTCAGCTCCTCCGCCGAATTCCGATCGTGTGGTCGCGGCGAGACTAGACCGGATCCCCGACTGCTCTCCTCCGATGATGACGCGATACGCCTGCGGTGCGTCCGACGACGCGACGTTGGACGCACTGCGTGGCGCTGCAGGGTCGGGTGACTCCGCGGGGGACGACCCACGGAATCCCGCCAGAGCGTCTTGTTCGGGCGGGCGTTGCGTTGGAGGTGCCATCAATCACGCTCCTTGAGTGCCTGTGTTTCGAGGCGGCTTGCTTGGAGATTGGCTTCCATCGCCGCGTTGTCGCTGCCCAGGCTCGGAGCGACGCGCGCGGCCGATGCAGCGCGCTGGAAGCTGGGAAACCAGCTGCCGATGGCGTGCATGGTCGCGCCGGCCTTTGATCCGCTCGCGATCGACTCAAGGTAGCCCTCCGCCGCGAGGAAACGTGACGAGATCGAATCCCCGGGGAACTTGGAAACACAGCTCAGTGGCAGCGCGTGGCGGCGTGCGTCCGCGTCCCATGCCGTCGACGGGCGGGCCGCAATGATCGCCGCGATCGCGTCGGCGCAGCGCTGCGACGTCGGGAGCGCGACGAGCCCCATGGCTTTCCACTCCGGTGCGCCGACGAGATCGAGGAATGCGAGCCAGAACTTGGGTTCGACGCAGGCCAGCGCGACTTGAACTCCATCCTGCGCGGTGTAGAGCCGGTAGGCCGGGACGCTCCCGGCAAGCAGGGTGCGAGGAAGGCTGACGCCGGCCGATGGATCGGGATCGGTTGTCGATTCCGTCCGATCGCTGCTTGCCGCATCCTCGGTGCTCGAACTCGCTGCAGTGGTCGAGCTGTCACTCGCGCTCTGTCTTGCATTCTCTCGTTGGTTGGCGCGAGAGACCATCGCGGCGTGATCCGCCCAAAGCCAGGTCAAGAGCGGGAGAGCTCCGCTGGAGAGCGGTTGAACGATTCGACGTCCGCGGCCCGTGCGAGTGCGCTCATGCACCGCCGCCAGCAACGCGCTCAGCGCCAGCTGGCCAGTCATGACGTCGGTCACCTGCACCCATGGCAGCGACGTACTCGCGACAGAAACCGCACCGCCACCCTCCTTTGCAGGGAGGTCGGCAGGGAGGTCGGCAGAGAGGTCGGCAGAGAGGTCGGCAGAGAGGTCGCCGCGAAGCCCCGCGAGCAGTCCGGAGGTGGCGCTGAGATTGAGGTCATGCGCGACCATGTCGGCGTCATTGCGCGACGACGGCAAGGACACCGAGATCAGTGCCGGGCACCGTCGATGGAGGGCGTCGAGATCGATGCCCATGCTTGCGAGCGTGCGCGGTCGAAAGCTCTCGATCACGACGTCGCAGGTGGCGATTGCTTCGACGAGCTCGTCTCGCGCCTCCGGGCTTCGAAAATCAATCGCCCACGAGGTCGCTCCCCGCAGCAGGCTGGCGAATCCAGCTCCGGTACCGCCCAGGAGCGGCGGAGCGCCGCGCATCATGTCGCCCATCGGTAGGCTCTCGACCTTGATCAGCTTGGCGCCAAGATCCAGCAGCCCGCGGGCCAAGATCGCACCAGGCAACAGTCGCGAAAGATCGAGGATGCGCAGGTCCGCCAGCGGTCCGTCGGCGTCATCCGAGTCGTGCAAGAGGCCGGTCATACGAAATCGGTTGATTGCAGACGTAGGCAGTGGGGCGCGAGCGCTCGCGGACGTAGCAGACCCAAACGCCAACGGGCAGCTAGCCAGGTGGCTTTTTGGGCGGAGGCTTAGGTGGGGGCGGGCGCGGTGGCAACACCGTGGACGGCGGCGAAGGAGGTTGGGTCGTTCCTTTGCCCGCGGCCGCATTGGGCTTGGTAAGCGCGCTCGGGCTTGTGGCCACGACGCCGGGAGGAATCGTCGCGACCGCGCTTGGTGGCAGCGGGGGGAGTGCACCGCCCCCCGTGGCCTGCAGCCTGGGCAATGGCGCACCGCTTGGCCGTGGCGGGGTGTTGACGGCGGCAGCGATGGTCGCCGCATCTGGCTCAAGCATGGGCACCGCTTGAGTGACCTCTGCAGAGGGCCGCGCAGCGACGCGCTCCCTGGAGGTGCTCGGCCCGCTCTCAGGCTGGCGAAAATAGCCACGGATCATGCGCTGCACGCTGCGCCGAAGATCGTCGAGGTCCCCGTCATTTTCGATGACCCAACTCGCCCGCGCGAGCTTCTCCTCCTCCGGCATCTGAGCGTGCATGCGCGCGAGCACTTCGGCGACGTTGCTGTCGTCCCGCTCCACCACTCGGTCGATGCGCGTTTGCTCGGGACAGGTCACGACGATGACCCCATCCATGTCGCCCTCCAATCCGTTCTCGAAGAGGAGCGGAACTTCGTAGACGACAACCGGATGACCCGCCTTCTCAAGCGCGTCGAGCACCTCGTTGTAGCGCTCGCGGATCAGTGGGTGGAGGATTCCCTCGAGCTCCTCGCGTCGCTT
>CAZVEM010000154.1:13467-13775 GCA_964626165.1 uncultured Nannocystaceae bacterium | reverse complement strand
CCCAACGCGCCGCCGGTGGACCCCAACGCGAACACCACCCCGCCGCCAACGCCCGAGCCGACGCCAACGCCGACACCCGAGCCAACGCCAACGCCAACGCCGACGCCGGATGAGAAGAAGAGCTCGAGCAGCACGAGCAAGAAATCGAGCAAGAAGAGCTCGAGTAGCTCAAGCAAGAAGTCCACCGACAGCTCGAGCAGCACGGACGGCAAGAAGAGCGGCATCAAGCCTTCGATCAAGGATCTGCCCGCTCCTGGCTGATCGTGTCCGCTCCCGCGCCACGCGTCGTTGCGGCGCTCGCTGATCTG
>CAZVEM010000154.1:0-13457 GCA_964626165.1 uncultured Nannocystaceae bacterium | reverse complement strand
ACAGCGAGTCCGTCACGGCGTGACGCGAGATGGTGGCACATTCGTCGATCTGCGCGTCAACGATCAGAGCGCAGCACTTGATGCGAAGATCTGGCCCGACGCTCCCGCGGCGCTGACCGCTGCGGCCACGATCAAGCGCGGCGACGTCGTCAAACTGCTCTTCGATGTGCGGAGCTACAAGGACGCGCTTCAGCTCGCAGTCCGCAAGATTCGCATCGCGGATCACAGCGAGCCTGGACTCGATCTCGCGGCCCTGCTCGGGCCCGCACACGCAATCGTGGGTGACCTCGATATCCGCTCACTTGTCTTCGACATCGAGACGGTGCCCGGCAGCGAGCTACGCCAGCAGCCCGCCACAATCGCGCAGGCCGTGGCCAAGCACGCAGAACGCAACGACTCCGACGAGGGCAAGGTGATGAGTTTATCGCCGTGGTTGGGTCGGGTGATCTCGATCGCGGTCGGGGATGCCGATGCCGAGGACGGCACGCACCCCACGGTCATGGTGGTACCGCCCGAGCCACGCACTGGTCCTGGCGGGACCGCCCCTCAGCCGACGTCCTATCCAGAATGGATGCGGCCCATGAGCGAGGCCGATCTGCTGCGCTCATTTTGGTGGCTGGCAGCCCGCGCCGATCGAGTGATCAGCTTTAACGGAATGGGCTTTGATGTGCCCTTCCTGATCGGGCGCAGTCTCGTGCATCAGATCCCACTCACGGTCGATCTGCTGCACGCGCCCTGGCAACGCGAGCCACACCTCGATCTCTACAAGCTGCTTGCGCCGGGCGGACGATCAGGACCAAGCTCTCTCGACGTGGTCTGCTTCGCCCTGGGGCTGATGAGCCCCAAGGGTGTGATGGATGGATCGATGGTCGCTCCAACGTATCAGCGCGGTGATATCGAGCTCATTGCCGAGTACAACGCCGGCGACGTGCTCGCGACCGCAGCAATCTACCGCCGCGTGAAGTCGCTCTGGCTCGATGCGCTGCATGGCCGCAGCGGCTAGCGGCTGGCCGGCCGACCCAGCGCGGCAAAAACGTAGCGCGTAGCTGCGCGGAGCGGTCTCCGAACGCAAGCCACGCGCGAGAGGGCACGCTGCCCGGCCGTCGTCACTGCGGGATGAAGCACGAGATCGAGGTGTCGATGCGGAAGTTGGAGCCGCTCGCGCAACGCTCGGCATGGAACACGTCCATGTTGTAGCTCTGCCCCAGGGTCAGGCCCAGGCTGTCGAGGTTGATCGTGCCCTGCACGGGGCCGTGCAGGCCGCCGAGATCGAGCGCGAGCTGGCCATTGACGTAGACCCAGACGTCGTCGTCACCCGTGAAGGTGAAGACCTGCCCAGCTTCGTACACGAAGCTCGTGTGGATCTCGGTGGTAAAGCCACCATTCCAATCCGGAAAGGTCTGATTCGCCCAGTCGGGCGTCACATCATTGCCCCATCCCATACCGGTGAGCGGGTAGAATTCGTCGCTCTCAAAGGACCAGAGGCCTGGCATGACCTCTGTCAGCGTCAGCGTGCCGTTGATCGTCTGATTCACGTCCGCGACGTCGTGGTACCACTCTGCAAAGCTGTTGGCGCTGGTGATCTGTGGATTGCTGCCGTTCCAGCCGCCGGGAGGAGGCGGAGGATTGGGGTTGTACTGCGGGGTCTGATCACCGCCCAGGGCGGGAAGTACCAGGCCCGGCCGGGCACCATTGCCAAACATGTGGCAACCGAAGTCGACGTGCAGCGGCTTGAGATCCCGGTAGGTGACCGGCAGGGAGCCGACGCCATCACCGTCGCCGTCGCCGTCGCCGTCGCCATCACCGTCGCCGTCGCCGTCGCCGTCGCCAGCACCGTCGCCATCGCCATCGCCGTCGCCATCGCCGTCGCCATCACCATCGCCGTCGCCGTCGCCGTCGCCGTCGCCATCGCCGTCGCCGTCACCGTCGCCGTCGCCATCACCGTCGCCTGCGGTGCCGCCGGCGTCGCTGTCGTCACCGCTATCGTCGGCGCAGGCTGGCAAGACGCCGAGCGCAACGAGCAGCGTGAGCAGGGGAATCAGGGGTCGAAGCGCGCGTGGTTTGTGCACACGTGGGTCGTAGCTAGTTCCATGTCATCGCGCAACGAAAATTGCGTAGCGCGGCACGCTGTTGCAGAGAGTTTTCGCTGGCTACTTTTGTGGCCGGAGCACACTCGCCGTCGCGAGTACGACGGCGAGCCATAGCATCGACGACATCCCGAGGTGCACGATCTGCATCCATCCCGGAGCCGAGAGCGCAATGTTGACGACGCCGCCACAAACTTGGGCGAAGACCAGCACGCGCACGAGCATTGTGAGCTTCGCGATCTCATCGCGCGCGTGACTTGGCAGGTTCCAGTGTTGGCAGCGATCACGCACGCGGCCCGCCAACGCAAAGAGGTAGAGCCCGACAACGACCGCGCTCACGGGGTGAATGATCCGCACGCGCTGGAGAAAGTGGGCCGTGGGGTTGCCCGCACGAGCAAGCACATCGGCCTTGCTCAGTGTCGGATCGACGGGGAACAGCGTGTCGCCGAGCGCTGTCACGGCGCCGTACATCATCAAGATCATGAGCGCGACGACACCCGCGATGAGCGGCCAGCGAAGGCGCTGCGCCTCCGCGTGGAGGTTGGGCTCGCGCTGCGTGAGTGCCCAGGCGCACAGCGCTTGCGCACCGATGAGCAGCGAGGTGTTGACCAGATGCAGCGACATGACCCAGGCACGCGCCATGCTTGCGTTGTCCCCGACGAGCTCGAGTCGGACCAACGCGGCGCCGAGGAGTCCCTCCATAATGACGAAGAGGACCGCCGCGACCGCAAACCATCGCGCCTGCACGGTTCCCAACTTGCGACGGCGCAGGACAATCGCGAGGCCGAGCACCAACAGGCCATCGATCGCTGAGGTGACGCGATGGGTCAACTCGATCGCCGTCTGCGTGCTTGCGGGGCGATGCATGATCTCACCATGGCAGGTCGGCCAGTGCTGACCGCAGCCGGCTCCCGATCCGGTGATGCGAACCCACGCACCGTAGAGAATCACCATCAGCGTCCACGCGAGGACCAGCCACGCGAGGAGGGCCACCGGGTGCGTGTCGCCATTGGACCCCGAACGTGCGGGTGCATCCTCGACGTCTTGTGACAGCCCTGCGCCCAGACTCGACATCGGCCGGAAGGTAGCAAGTCACCCCCCGCGACGCTCCCCACGGGGCGTCGTAAGGCGAGCGCGCCCGCTCATGAGCAATGGGTCCTAGCGAAACACGAGCATGTAGAGCGAAAAGCCGAGAAGCAGCACGAAGAGCACGGCGCGCTGGACCCCGAAGCGCCGCAGTCGACGCGCCTCGGCGCGCGAAGCGGCCGCCTCCGCGAGCCGTTCGTCGAAGGCGCGCACGCAATCGAGCGCGGGCATGCGCGGGGTGGCGCAGATGCGTCGAGCAAGCTCGAGATGCTCGCTGGCGTCGACGGCAAGGGCGCTGGCCCGCTGCTCGACGGCAAAGCGCCGCCGGCACGCGAGGGCAAACGCACGCAGCGACAGCGAGGCGGGTGGCAGCGCTGGGATGGCCTTGGCCAGCGCCGGATCGGCTTGCTCGGCGAGGAGCGCTGCATGGACCGGTCCCAACTGCGCCGCGCGAAGCCACGCGAGCCAGATCGCATCGTCGAGCGCCGCTGCGCCGTGCTTGTCCACGTCAAGAGGTGTCCGTGCCGGTTCCTCGTCGCCGCGAGCCTCGCCAGGCGAGTCCTCGTGAGAGGGGGCGATGCTCGACGTGTTCAAGCCATGCGCTCGCGTATCGGTAGGACGCGACGTCGCCGTGTTCGCACGCAGCAGGTACTGCGAGAGTCGGCCACCTTGGGGCGCTTCCAGCCACATCGACAGCAAGGCACGGACCGCCCGGTAGCCGAGGGCGCTCGTCTCCGCCCGTTCCGGGTCGCGCTCAAGGGGCGGTTTTGCGGTGCGCTCAGGGATGAGATCCGAATGCGATTCCGACTGCGAACTCAGATCGGATCCCAAGCGTGTCGAGGGAGGAAGCGTCAAGAGCTTGAGTTCGGTGGGTCGCTCACGGAGCGCGTAGAGATCGAGCTCCGCTGTAGTTTCGCCTCGGATTGCAGCGAGTCGTTCCCGCAGCGGGGCCATCGGATCCTCCGCATCTGCGGGCGCCGGCAGAGAGCCGCGCCCGTCAACGCTCTGCGCTTGCGACGTCAGCGCTCGTTGCGAGTGCGCGTCGGTGGGCCTGGCGATCGATCCGTCGGAGCCTGGTGGTTCCAAGGAGGTCTCGATCGCGCGCAGCTGCTTGCTCGCGTCGCGAAGGTCCTCAAGAAGCAGCGCCGCGAGCTTGTCAAAGACCCGCAAGACCGAGGGCGTCGGCCGCCAGTCCAAGGCTGGGGCAGGGCGCGCCTTGTCGACGTGGCCCTGCATCGACATCGGGTCTGCAGATACGGATGGAGGTGCAGGCGCGAGATCCCCACGCGCCGCGGCTTTGGAGACATCCAGGCGCGCAAGCTCATCTTCGAGCTCGTCGAGGAGCTGGTGCTCCTCCTCGCTCAACGACTGCGCGAGACCCATGCCCTGCATGGCCGGGAGGGTAGCGCTGCGAGGGCCAACTCGCGTCCGACGACGCTCCGCAATCGGCACGGCGAGGGGCCCGATCACTGCGATCGACGGGCGCGTCGGTCCCGATCGGGTGCCTCCCTGCCGTGACCCAGGGGCGCACCTGGACTGCGGACCGCGCCAGGACCGTCGAACGCCGCTGGCGGGCTCGCCATCCGCCAGAGCGCTGCTAGTCCCCCCGAGTGTCGTCGAAAGCTCGTCCGCCGCGACCCAAGCAGGCCCAGCGGCCGCCGGCCGAAGCGAGCTCCGCACGCAAGCGCAAGATCGGCGAGGCATCGGATTCACAGCTCGCGTCGGAGACGGAGCTCCGGCCGGGCGACCAGGGGCAGGCGCGCGCACGCGCGTCCCGTAAACGCGCCGTGCTTTGTGGCATGGATAAGGACATCGATGCTGGTCCAGATGCCGGTCCAGATGCTGGTCCAGATGCCGGTCTCGATGCCGGCGTGCGTGGCGGCGTGCGTGGTGGCGTTGGTTCCTCCGCCGTGCCCCGCGCCCGCATTCGCGTACTTGCAGGCGCCGCGATCGCGAGCAAGGGCTACGTGCTCTACTGGATGACGGCGCAGCGCCGATTGGACCACAACTTCGCGCTCCAGCGCGCCTGTGAGTGGGCTGAGAGCCTGCGCGCGCCGCTTGTGATCTTCGAGCCACTTCGCATCGACTATCGATGGGCAAGCGCGCGTCACCACACCTTCATCATCGATGGCATGGCGGAACACCTGCTGCGTTCGCGCGAGCGTGGATGGAGCTATCTGCCCTACGTCGAGCCGCACCCTGGCCATAGCAAGGGGCTCCTTGCTGCGCTCGCACAGCAAGCTCGTCTGGTGATCTGTGATGACACGCCTGGTTTTTTCCAGCAACGGATGGCGGAACGTGTCGCACCGCGACTGGGCTGCTACGTCGAGGCCGTCGATTCCAACGGCATCGTCCCATTGGCCGCCTACGAGCGCGCCTTCCCAACCGCCGTCATGCTGCGACGAGCGCTGCAAAAGCGCGTGCTGACGTCGTGGGAAGCCTTTCCCCTCGCCGAGCCACGGCTCGACCGCCGCGGCGTCGCGCAAGCGGTCGTCGCGCCCGACGTGCTGCGTCGGCTCGACTCGTCACTGACGTTGGTCCGCCGCGATCGGATGCAGCGCATCGACGCGCTACGACAGCTTGAGCTGGAGCACGATGTGCCCGCGACCGAGCTGAGGGGCGGCGCGCTCGCGGCACGCGAACGACTCGATGTGTTCTTGCAAGAAGGCCTGCCTCGCTACGCCGAAGGGCGCAACCATCCCGATGACCCCGTCGCGAGTGGACTGTCGCCGTGGCTGCATATGGGGCATATCAGCGCACACGAGGTCTTCGCACGCGTGATGGCAACCCAAGACTGGGATCCACGCCGCATCTGTGGGGAGGCACGGGGGCAACGCGAGGGCTTTTGGGGCACGGGCGCGGCGGTCGAGAGCTTCGTGAACCAGATCCTGGTCTGGCGAGAGCTCGCGCTCAACACCGCGCAGCACCTCGCGGGGCACGATACCTTCGCCACCCTGCCTGACTGGGCGGTCAACACGTTGCGTGCGCACGCCGTTGACCCCCGGCCCTGGCGATACGATCTTGCCCATCTCGATGCCGCGCAGACCCACGATGAGCTATGGAACGCGGCGCAGCGCCAGCTTGTACGCGAGGGCGTGATGCACAACTACCTGCGCATGCTGTGGGGAAAGAAGATCCTCGAATGGAGTCCCGATCCGCAGACCGCCTTCGATCGCGCCTTGGCACTCAACGATCGCTACGCGCTCGATGGGCGGGACGCCAATAGTGTCGCGGGCGTCTCCTGGGTGTTTGGCCGCTACGATCGTCCATGGGCGCCGATGCGACCGATCTACGGCTCGATCCGCTACATGAGCTCCGACAACACGCGCAAGAAGCTCCATCTCAAAGACTACCTCGCGCGCTGGCAGTCGCCTGCGCCGGTCCAGGCCGCTCTTTTTCCGGAGACGCCGTGATTCGATGGATGCCTGGACGCACAACTCCGTCGCATCGCGCTCTGAGTTTCACTCGGTCGGTAAGCGTGCCTCCCACTCCGGGCTTCGCCGGCGCGACGAAGCGACCTCTCGGCGACCACGACCCGGGCCGACTGTGGGCGTGATGCGATGCTAGAATCGAGCCGTCCATTGCGCGACGAATCAAAGACCCAGCAGCTCACGGGCGGTACTTCGGATGGGCCGAGCTGGCACATGGAGGAGGGCGCCGTTCTTATCGAGCGCTTCGAGATTGTCGCGCGCCTCGGCACCGGCTCGCACGGCGCGGTGTATCGCGCATTCGATCGGGCATCGCAGCGCCACGTCGCCCTCAAGACGCTCCTTCAGGCAAGCCCCGAGCACATCGTTCGCTTCAAACATGAGTTTCGCAGTCTGACCGATCTCGTCGATCCCAACCTCGTGTTGCTGTACGAGCTCTTCGTCACGCCGGTCCCCTTCTTCACGATGGAGCTGATTGAGGGCGAGACCCTGCGGCAATACGTTCGTCCCGACGGCGTGCTCAGCGAAGCACGCTGTCGGCACGCGCTGACCCAGCTCGTCAAAGGGCTCGCAACGCTGCACCGCCACGGACGCCTGCATCGCGACGTCAAGCCCAGCAACGTCTTGGTGCGCGCAGACGGGGTCACCAAGCTGGCCGACTTTGGCCTGACCCGCCGCATGACTGGTCTCGACGCACAGGACGAGGAAGCGGGCGTGGCGGGGACGCCGGCCTTCATGTCGCCCGAGCAGGCGGCCGATCTACCGCTCACACCAGCGAGTGATCTGTACTCCGTGGGTGCCGTGCTCTACGAGCTGCTCTGCGGCGAACATCCCTTCGCGGATCTGCCGATGCTCGCGATGATGATGGCCAAGCAGGGCGGCCCGCCGCCCAAGCCGAGCGAGTGCGCGGACGCTCCAGTGCCGGCCGATCTTGAGGCGATGGCGATGGCGCTGTTGCAACGGGAGCCGGAACTTCGACCGACTGCGCCGCAGCTGCTGGTGTGGCTCAAGGATGGTGAGGACGCGGCCCGCCAAGCACCCGCGGTGCTGCCCCTCGACTCGATTCGCGTGAGCTCGTCGACGCCGCGACGTCCGAGCCTGGACGCGAGTATGGGACCGGCAATCGCCGGAACGCTTGAGAGCACCCTTGCGTCCCGCGATGGCGCCGCGGACTTCAGCGATCTGGCCGCGCAACGCGACCAAGAGCGGGTCGCGGCCTGGGGATCCGATGGGCCACTCATCGGACGCGCGATGGAGAGTTCGCTGCTCCGCATCAGCGCGCTGTCGGTGTGCCGTGGAGGCAATCGTGGCGCGGCGGTTTGCTTTGTCCATGGGCCGTCGGGATCCGGCAAGACAGCGCTGCTCGACGGATTTGCGGGAGAGCTCCTCGCCGAACACGGAACGACGCGGCCCCTGGTGCTGCGCGGCCGCTGCTATGAGCGCGAGCAGGTGCCCTTCAAAGGCGTCGACGGGCTCTTTGATGCGATCCGGCAGGTCCTCGTCGACCTTCGTAGCCGCGGTTGGCAGCTCCCGGTTGGGGCTGCGCTCGCGCGACTGTTTCCGGTCCTCGTGGACTTTGCCGCCGCAGAGCCGCCCGCGAGCCTCGACCCCATTGATCAGCGCCGCGCCGCGTTCGTGGAGGCGCGAGCGCTGCTCGAAGATCTTGCGAGCGACGATGGCTTGGTCGTGGTCCTCGATGACATGCAGTGGTGCGATCTCGACAGCGCCGAACTGCTCGCCGATCTGCTGCGCGGACCGGGGTTGTCGCGCACGTTCACGGTGTTGGGCTATCGCGACGAGAGCGACGTCGCCAGCCCGACTCCCGACGTGGAGCGGAGTCGCAATGGTGGAGGCAGCGGCGCCTCAGCCGAGCTTGAGTTGCTTCGACAGGCGTGCGGCGGGGAGGGGACCGGACCGCTCGACGTGCCGCTCCGCCCGCTGAGCGTGGCAGAAGGTTCTGCGCTTGCGCGGACGCTCGGCGTGCCCGCGGCACGCTGCGAGTTCGTGGCCGCGGAGGCGATGGGGAACCCCCTCTTTATCCACGAGCTCTCCCGTTTCCTACGCGAAGGGGTCCAGCGTACTGAAGCACTCGATCGCGCCGCGACCGACGAAGGGAGCGCGACCTCGCTCGCCCAAGGTCGTGTGGCCCCATCGAGTGATCGAGCTGATGCGTCGGCCGGCGGGGCCGCACTCGACTCCGTCTCGGTGTCGGCGGACCGTCCGGCGACGGCCTCGGCGCTCTCTTTGGATGCGCTGATTGTGCAGCGTGCGTCCGCACTCCCGACGGTCGATGTCCGCGTCCTGGAATACGTCTGCGCCGCGGGACGGCCCATCGCGCTCGACGTGGTGCTCGATGCCCTCCACACGGGACCCGAGGGCCATGACGCGATTGCCCGACTCCGCGGGCAGCACCTGGTGCGCACACGAGGCGGAGGCGTCGTGACGGAGGTTGATGCCTATCATGATCGCATTCGTGTGGCGCTGCTCTCCACCCGGCCGCGGGCCGAGGTCGCCGCGATGCACCGCACGCTCGCGAGCACGCTCGAGTCAAGGCAGGCGGATGCGGAGCTCTTGCTCTTTCACTATGAGGCTGCCGGCGATGTCGCTCGCGCTGCCGATCTGGCGATCGCGGTCGCTCGTCGCGCCGATCGAGCGCTGGCGTTCCACCGAGCGGCGCAGCTCTACGGGCGAAGTCGTGAGTTGCTCGGCGACAAACATCCTGCTGCGGTCGCGCTCGCGGCCGCGCAGGCGGAGGCGCTCGCCAATGACGGGCGCGGTGCGGCCGCCGGTCGAATCTTTCTCCAAGCAGCCGCGATGGCACCGGCTCCCGTCGCACGCTCCCTTCGTCGACGCGCCGCCGACCAGCTCTTGCGCTCGGGCCGACACGAGGAGGGCATGCCCGAACTGCGACGCGTGCTAGCGGAGTTGGGCGTGCCGCTCCGCGCGAACTCGCTGCTCTCCGCGGTCGACCTCATGGTCGGTCGTGCGAGGGTCGCGATGCGAACGCGCGGGGGAAAGGCGCGCTGGACGGGCGCCGAAGCGCGCCCTCGACCCGGCGCAGCGGAGCGCTCGGATGCCCCGCGTCCGACGGCCGCACCCGATGTACCCGACGCGTCGGGCGGGCAATCGGGGGCCGTCCTAGAGCTGCCCGCCGAGAGTGACCAGGTCGCGCGCGTCGACGCGACCTTCAGCGCGGCGATCAACCTCAGCTCTGTGAATCTGATCTTGGGACAGGATCTGCAGAGCCGCCACTTGCTGGCTGCGATGGAGCTGGGCGAGCCGCGACGGCTCTTGCGTGCTCTGGCGATGGAGACCCTGTATTCGGCGACATCCGGCGAGCTCGGGAGAGCCCGAACCGCCAGCCTGATCGCCAGCCTGGCAGAGCTCAGCGAGCGCTCGCCGGATCCGTACTCGCGCAACATGGTGGAGCTCGCGATCGGCGTCGAGGAGGTCTATCGGGGACACTTCGCGCGGGCTCATCCGCGGCTTTTGGCGGTGTGCTCGCAGCTTCGTCGGGAGTGCACAGGCGTCGAGTGGGAGATCGGAACCGCCCGCACCTTCGCGATGACCGCGATGTTCTATCTGGGCCACTTCCGTGAGATGGACCTGATGTGCCGCGAGACCATTGAGGACGCGATCGATCGCGACGATCTGCACGCGGAGATCATGACGCGGATGGCCTATGGCATCTTGGTCAGCCTGGCATTGCACGACGTCGCGCTCGCGAGCGATGAGCTCGCGAGCTGCATCGAGCGTGGGCGTGGACTCATCACCGCCGCGACCTTTGAGTACATTTGGATGCTCACGGAGAGCCGTATCCATCGATGCGCGGGGCGGCCGTTGGCAGCGCAGGCCGCGGTCGAGTCTCGCTGGCCGGCGTTGCGGCGGTCGATGATGTTGACCAAGCAGCCGGTGCGCATCTACAGCTACTACGAGCGTGGGCTCACGGCCCTGCACGCGATGTCGGTCTCGACGGGACGCGAGCGGGCCGCCTTGCTCGCGCGTGCGCGCAAAACCGCCGCGAAGCTGGCAGAGGAGCGAAGCGATTGGGGGCGCCCCCTCGCTGCGCTCCTGCTCGCCAGCATTGCCTGCTTCGAGGATCGACCTCGCGACGCGCTTGCGCAGCTGGTGATGGCGGAGAACCGCTTTCGCACTCTGGAAATGCGTGCGCTCGCCGCCGCGGCTCGACTGCGGCGCGCCGAGCTACTGTCCTCGCCCGCCATTTCAAGGCAGGGGCCCGGGCCACGCCACGACGAGCGAACGTCTGCACAGTCCGCGTCGGTCACCACGCAATCCGATTCGGCCAGAGTGGGGGAGGAGGGGTCGCACGCGCGCTCGACGGCCACGCAGCTGCGTCGCTCCGCAATCGAAGAGCTGGCTGGCCTTGGCGTGGTGTCGCCCATTCACTTCGCCGATCTGCTCGCGCCCCCGATGCGCGTTGACGCGCTCGCGGGTTAGCGGCGCGGCGCTTCGGTGCGCCCAGCGGCTTCCAGACACTCTCGCTCACGCGTCGGCGGTCGGAGCGTTCGCAGCAGGTTGGGTTGTGCTCGCCCGCAGTGACGCAAAGCCCACGCGACCAAATCCCGGCCGCGATTGCAGTTCGTAAATCAGCTCCGTCTGACCTTCTGCGTGGTAGCTGCTGCGCACCAGCGGACCGGCCACAACCTCGGGAATTCCGCGGGCTCGCGCAAACTCGGCGAGCTCCGCGAACTCGTCGGGATGCACAAAGCGCGCGACGGGCAGGTGCATTTGGCTTGGCGACAGATACTGCCCCAAGGTCAAGACGGTCAGGCCAACCTCAGCGGCTTGCGCGATGACATCGCGAACCTCCTGGAGTTCCTCGCCCAGACCGAGCATGACGCCGGTCTTGGTCAGCGCGCCAGCCGTGCGAGCGTGCTGCAGCACGCTGAGGCTGCGGTCGAAGCGAGCCTGGACGCGGACCTCGCGACTCAGCCGCGGCACGGTCTCCAAATTGTGGGCAAACACGTCCGGGTTGGCAGCGAGGACGGTATCGACGTCGGCCAAGTTGCCCTTGAAGTCGGGGACGAGCACCTCGATCGACATGTTGGGCGCACGCTCATGGCAGGCGTGGAGTGTCTGGGCCCAGATGCTGGCGCCACCATCCTTGAGGTCGTCCCGATCGACGGAGGTGATCACGGTGTGTCGCAGCTCGAGTTCGGCCAGGAGCGTCGCCACACGGATCGGCTCCTCGGTGTCGACGGCCAACGGCCGACCGGTCTTTACGTCGCAGAACCTGCAGCTGCGCGTGCAAATGTCCCCGAGGATCATCACGGTGAGCGCACGGTTGTTCCAACACTCGCCGATGTTGGGACAGCTCGCGCTCTGGCAAACTGTGTGAAGCTTGAGCTCGCGGATCTTGTCCCGCAGCTGCGTGTAGCCGGCACCACCGGGGAAGGGGACGCGCAGCCACTCGGGATGCTTGCGGCGCGGCGGGGTCGCGGGCGCTTGGCCGTCGCGCACGATCGGAAGGTGGCGGCTCACATCAACGGCATAGCACGCGGGCGTGCTGTGCGAGCGGTGGGGGCGCTGGTGGCCCGCATCGCCGCTGCTTCGCCTTCTCGCGCACGTCGAGGCTTGGGTTGCTTCGCAACCCTCGCGCATCCGCGATGCGCATGACTGTTCACGCGGGAGTTTCGCACGCGAGAAACCCGTGGGAGACACCGATCGGAGAAATCGACGAGAGATGCCCACCGGGGCTCCTTGCGGGAGAGTCCAGCCAGAGAGAGGGTTCGCGCGGCCCGCAACACGCGGTCGCGACGGCGCGAGCGTGGTCCCCACGCTCGCACCGTCCACTCAGATCGCGGGTCTGCAGCGTTGCAGGACCGCCAAACTGCCATGTCGGAAGATGCTCAAGCTCGCCGGTCGCCGCGCACTTGGCGTTGCCAAAGCGGCCCGAAAGCACCCTGGCCGGCCCGTCGTGCGGTCAAGCGCCCTCGTTGTGTGGATCCGCGTCGCCGTGTTGTTCGCGGTGCGGCAGGGCCTCCTCTCGTTCGGCGTCGCGTTCGCTGGACCTCCGGGCACGCCCACGCCGCCTACGGATTGCGACAATCCCCGGCACGCCGTGACCATGGTCTTTGACTGGCAGCAGCCGTCCCAGACGAACGAATCACTCGCCGCACAGTGCCTCGATCCGACCGGTCGCTCCCCGGAAGAACTGCGGCGTTTGGCCGTGGCGATCAAAGAGGTGTTTGACGAGCGTGCGCTCCTCGTCGAGGTCGAGGGCTTTAGTCTCGACGCCGACTATCGCGATCCCAAGACCAATGGACACGTCGTCCGCCCCCATCCTGCACTTCCCAAGGTGCAGGTCGTGCGCGGGAGCGATGGCCGCTGGCTTTGGAGCGCCGAGTCCCTGGATGTGATCGCCGGCCTGTACTTGGTCAGCCTCTCGCGTCGGATCGCCGACAGCCTGCCTTCGTGGCTGCGCGGTAAGGCGCTCGGCGTGGAGATGTGGCAGTACCTCGCGCTGCTGCTGATCGCGCTGGTGGGCCTCGTCGTGCGCAAGATCATTTTAGATCGTGGTCTCGACGCGGATCCGCGGCTGGGCCTCGACGCTCGGTAAGCCCTTCGCGGAGAGCTTGGTGACCGTGTTCGCGTCACCAGGAGCGACGCTGATCATGGGACTGCTGTGTTGGTTCTGCTACCCGCTACTCGGACTGCCGATTCGCGCCGCAATCGTGATGGACGTCGCGGTGCGCATGCTGATCATTCTCTCGGTTGGCTGGGCAGTCTACGCCGTCGTGGATGTGCTGGCCGAATGGATGATGGCCAAGGCTGCGCTGACCAAGACCAATCTCGATGACCAACTCGTTCCCCTGGTTCGCAAGAGCCTCAAGGT